>CAMCJI010000221.1 GCA_945874805.1 Asaia bogorensis
GACCTGCCGGACTATCTGAAACTGCCGCCCCGCCCCCGCAGGCCGCGCGTCAGGCCGAAGGCTCCCCCCAAACCGATGTCCCGCCGCGCCATCGGCCGGATGCTCGCCAAGATGACCGGCCCGGAGCTATCCGCCTATCTCGGCCCGCTGCCGCCGCATTTCCCCCTGGCGATCCCCGGCCTGCGGAAAATCCGCAAAAAGATCGCCGCCGGCTGAGGGGAGAAGGCTGGTCTATATTATTACTAAAACGGATTATTCTGTATCATGCTCGGGGAGTGCGCGACGAAAAAGGCTTTCTTGCTTCTTTTTTCCAAAAAAGCAGCCTTTCTTCCCCGAGCCTCAATGCCCCCGCAAAATCTGCGACAGGAACAGCTTCAGGCGCTCCGTCTGCGGATTTTCGAACATTTCGTTCGGGCGCCCGGATTCCACTATTTCGCCTTGGTCCATGAAGATCACCCGGTCCGCGACTTGCCGGGCAAAACCCATTTCGTGTGTCACGCAAACCATGGTCATGCCGGAATCGGCCAGTTCGATCATGGTATCCAGCACTTCCTTGATCATTTCGGGATCAAGCGCGGAGGTCGGCTCGTCGAACAGCATGATTTTCGGCCGCATGCACAGCGCCCGGGCGATCGCCACGCGCTGTTGCTGCCCGCCGGAGAGCTGGCCGGGGAATTTCTTCGCCTGCTCGGGGATTTTCACACGGGTCAGGAATTCCATCGCCAGCGCCTCCGCCTCGTCCTTCGGCATCTTGCGCACCCAGATCGGCGCCAGCGTGCAGTTTTCCAGGATGGTCAGGTGCGGGAACAGGTTGAACGACTGGAACACCATGCCGACTTCGCGGCGGATGGTATCGAGCGCCCGCAGGTCATCGGTCAGCTCCGTGCCATCGACGACGATCCGGCCTTCCTGATGCGTTTCCAGCCGGTTGATGCAGCGGATCAGCGTCGACTTGCCGGAGCCCGAGGGTCCGCAGACCACCACCTTCTCCTTCTGCGCCACGCTCAGCGTCACGTCGCGTAGCACGTGCAGCTGGCCGAACCACTTGTTGACCTTGTCGAGAACGATTGCGTCGGCGGTTGTGTTCATGTCGTGATTTCCTTCAGCGCCGGACGGACTTGCCGAACTCGCGCTCCAGCGACTTGCTGTAGCGGGCCATGGAGAAGCAGAAGCAGAAATAGATCATGCCCAGCATGATGTAGACTTCGGTGCTGTAGCCTTGCCAGATCGGCTCGGCCACCGCGACCTTGCCGGAGGTCAGCAGGTCGAAGATGCCGATGATCAGAACCAGCGACGTGTCCTTGAAGAAGCCGATGAAGGTGTTGACCAAAGGCGGAATCACCTGGCGCAACGCCTGCGGCAGCACGATCAGCATCGTCTTCTGCCAGTAGGAAAGCCCGAGCGCATCGGCCGCTTCGTACTGGCCCTTCGAGAGGGACTGCAATCCGCCGCGGATCACCTCGGCGAGATACACCGCGGCAAACAGGATGATCGCCACCTGCGCACGCAGCAGCTTATCCGGGTTCAGCCCGACCGGCATGAACAGCGGGAACATCACGCTGGCCATGAACAGCACGGAGATCAGCGGCACCCCGCGCACCAGCTCCACATAGACCACGCAGAGCATCTTCACCGCCGGCAAATTGGTGCTCCGCCGGCCGAGCGCCACCAGCACCGCGATCGGAAACGCGAAGGCCAGCCCGAAGGTAGACAGGATGAGCGTGATCGGCAGCCCGCCCCACTCATCCTGAGGCACATATTTGAGCCCAAGAATGCCGCCCCACATCAGCACGCCGATCGCCGTCAGGGTGCCGACCCAGATATAGGCGAGCTCCTTGCGCCAGAACCGCTTCATCGCCGAGACGATGAACAGGCTGACGAACAGCACCAGCACAATGGCCGCGCGCCACTGCTCGTCGAACGGGTAGCGGCCGAACAGGATGAACCGGTACTTGTCCCAGATCACTGCCCAGCAGGCGCCTTCCCCCTTTGCATCACGGCAGGCCGAGGGGTCGAGGCGGCCGTTGGCGTCGGTGCCGACGGTCCAGACCGATTTCAGGATCGCCCAGTCAAAGAAGCCGACGGCGAATTTGATGAGGAAATAAGCGAGTGCCAGGGTGACAAAGCTGGACCAGATGCCGCCGAACAGGTTGGTCTTCATCCAGGCCAGCGGGCCTACGATCAGCATCGGTGGCTGGTCCCGCCGATCGACGGAGCCGTGGGTGACGGTGACGCTCATCTCAACGCTCCACCAGCGCGATGCGCGCGTTGTACCAGTTCATGAACAGGCTGATGCCCAGGCTGATCGTCAGATAGACCAGCATGATCAGCGCGATGCCCTCGATCGCCTGGCCGGTCTGGTTGAGCGTGGTATTCACGATCGCCACCACGTCCGGATAGCCGATCGCCACCGCCAGCGAGGAGTTCTTCGCCACGCCCAGATAGGTGCTGGTCATCGGCGGAATGATCACCCGCAGCGCCTGCGGCAGCACGATCTGCCGCAGCAGCACGCCCCGGCGCAGCCCGAGCGCTCCGCCGGCCTCCCACTGCCCGGTCGGCACGGAAAGGATGCCGCTGCGCACGATCTCGGCCGCGAAGGCGGAGTGGTAGAGCACCAGCCCGATCATCAGCGCCATGAACTCGGGGCTGATGGTGCCGCCGCCCCGGAAGTTGAAGCGGGTCTTCACCGGGATTTCCCACTCCCACGGTGCCCCCATCAGCAACCAGACCACCGTCGGCACAACCACCATGACAGCCAGCGCCAACGGCCAGACCGCGGGCCGCAATCCGGTCGCGTTCTGGATGCGGGTGGCGCGCTTTTGGGCAAAGATGACCCCGAACCAGCCCGCAACGAAGGCAGCCAGGGCAGCCGTATGCGCATCCTGCCAAACCAGCAGCGGCATACGCAGGCCACTATTGGCAAGGAAAAGCCCCGGCCCGATCTCAAAGGCGTCCCGCACGGTGGGCAGGCTCAGCAGGATCGAATACCAGAACAACAGATGCAGCAGCAGCGGCACATCGCGCATGCATTCGACATAAACGGCGCTGATCTTCGCCAGCAGCCAGTTGTTCGAAAGCTGGGCGATGCCCACGAAGGTGCCGAGGAAGGTGGTCAGGATCACCCCGATGATGGTGACCTTCAAGGTGTTGAGCACGCTGACGATAAAGGCGCGCCCGTAGCTGTTCACCGCAGGGTCATACGGGATCATGTGCTCGCCGATCGGGATGCCGGCTGTGCGGTCCATGAAGGCGAAGCCGGTGGCGATGCGCCGCTGTTCCAGGTTCTGGATGGTATTATGTGCAAGATACCAGATCAGCCCACCGATCAGCCCGACGATCACAACCTGCCAGACGATGGCGCGGAACTTCGGGTCGGACCAGCTGAGCGAGATGCCCTTCTTGGGCGCCTGCTTGGCACCCGCAAGCCGCGGATCGGAGGAGGTGGTGGACATCGTCCGCTGGGCCTTTCGTTGACGGCTAACCGGTCTAGCAAAAACCGGGCCGATAGAGCTGCGCTCCGCGCAGCGCTGTCGCGGATGTTGCGTCAGTATCGTGTCGCAGATCAATCCCGCTTGCGCACAAGAAAGCCGCCCCGAACGGGTCCGGGGCGGCTTCCCTCAGTCACTCAGGCGTCAGAGATCAACGCATCGCCCGCTTAGCGCATCGGCGGGGCGTAGTGCAGGCCCCCGGCGTTCCACAGCTTGTTGATGCCGCGGGGAATGCCATACGGCGTGATGTTGCGCTCCCACATCTCGCCGAAGTTGCCGGCCTGCTTGATCGCGTTGTAGGCCCACTTGTTGTCGACAGCGAGCGCCTTGCCCATGTCGCCTTCGAGGCCCATCAGGCGGCGCACTTCGGGGATCGTGCTCTTGAGAGCCTCATCCACGTTCGCCGAGGTGATGCCGTATTCTTCGGCGATCAGCTGCGCGAAATAAGTCCAGCGCACGATGTCGAAGAACTTGTCGTCGCCCTTGCGGACCATCGCACCCAGCGGCTCCTTGCTGATGATGTCCGGCAGCAGGATGTGCTCGTTCATCTTCGGGCCCTGCTGGAAGCGGAAGCCCGCCAGGCCCGACGCGTCGGTCGAGTAGGCGTCGCAACGGCCGGACAGGTAGGCGTTCTGAATTTCGTTCACGTCCTGGATCAGGATCGGGGTGAACTTCAGCTTGTTGACGCGGAAGAAGTCCGCCACGGCCAGCTCCGTCGAGGTGCCCGGCGAAACGCAGACGGACGCGCCGTCGAGTTCCTTGGCGGAAGCGACCTTCAGCGACGCCTTCACCAGGAAGCCGGTGCCGTCATAGAAGTTCACGCTGGCGAACATCGCGCCAAGGTTGCCCTCGCGGCCGAGCGTCCAGGTGGTGGAGCGGTAGAGCATGTCCACTTCACCGGACTGCAGCGCGGTGAAGCGGTTCTGCGCCGTGGTGGGGATGAACTTCACCTTCTTGGCATCGCCCAGAATGGCAGCGGCGACAGCGCGGCACGCGTCGGCGTCGATGCCGCGCATCACGCCCTGGCTGTCCGGCAGCGAGAACATCGGCGAGTTGCCGGCGGTGCCGCAGTTCAGCTCGCCACGCTTCATGATGGCATCGATAGTGGCCGAGCCGCTCTGCGCGGCGGCCGGCCCGGCGATCAGCGCGGTGGCGAAGATCGCCCCGGCGATCGAGGCAATGGAACGGATCATCACTCAACTCCCACATCAGGCGGGTTCATTCCCGCGCGTGATCGCGACATAGCCGCCCTCTTGCATTAGATCAATGTCTGCCGTGCGTCCAGCGCATCCCTTTCGCTTTCGTCATCTGCTGGTAGCATTGCCGCACGAATCTTCGGAGCGAACGCCATGCAGATCCTGTTCAAGAACGCCTTGATCGTCGATGCCACCCTCGCCGAGCCGGTCGAGGGCCATGTGCTGGTCGAGGACGGGGTGATCAAGGATCTGCACGCCCGCAGCGTCGCCCGCACCGACCGGGTGATGCTGGACCTCAAGGGCCGTACGCTGATGCCCGGCCTGATCGACTGCCACGTGCATGTCGTCGCCAGCATGATGAACCTCGGCGCGAACGGGCAGTTGCCCGATGCGATGGCGGTGCTGCGCTCCCTGCCCATCATGAAGGGCATGCTTGACCGCGGCTTCACCACCGTTCGCGACGTCGGCGGCGCCCCCTTCGCGCTGGCCGAGGCCGTCGAACAAGGGCTCGCCGTCGGCCCCCGCCTCATCGTCTGCGGCAAGGCGCTGTCCAAAACCGGCGGCCACGCCGATCTCCGCCCACGCCACGACTGGCACAACCCGCGCCGCTGGGAACGCAATTTCGGCTCCCTCGGCCGCGTGGCCGACGGGGTGGACGAGGTTCGCCGCGCCGCCCGCGAGGAACTGCGCGAAGGCGCGATGTTCATCAAGATCATGGCCAATGGCGGCGTCGCCAGCCCCACCGACCCGATCGCCTGGCAAGGCTATTCCGTGGACGAGATGACCGCCGCGGTGCAGGAGGCCCAGGACGCCGAAACCTACGTCTCGGCCCATCTCTACACCTCCGCCGCCATCGCCCGCGCCGTCGCCTGCGGCGTTCACAGCCTGGAGCACTGCAACCGCATCGACCTGCCGACCGCCAAACTCGCTGCCGCCGCCGGCTGCGTCGCCGTGCCGACGCTGGTGACCTTCGAGGCGCTGGCCAGCGACGGCGCCAAGCTCGGCCTGCTGCCGGCCTCCATCGCCAAGATCGAAGACGTGCGCGGCGCCGGCCTCAACAGCCTCGCCATCCTGCGCGAAGCCGGTGTCACCACCGCCTACGGCACCGACCTGCTGGGCGAAACCCATGTGCGCCAAAGCGAAGAATTCGCCATCCGCGCCCGCGTGCTCGACAGCCGCTCGATCCTGGCCAGCGCCACCACCATCGCCGCTGAGCTGATCGGCCATACCGGCCGCCTCGGCGTGGTGGCCCCCGGCGCCATCGCCGACTTGCTGGTGGTGGACGGCAACCCCCTGAAAGACGTCGCCCTGCTCGCCGCCCCGGACCGCAACATCCGCGCCGTGATCAAGGGCGGGACGATCCATCGGGCGGCGCTGTAGGGGAGGGGAAGCGGAAGAGGAAGTGCCTTCTTTTTGTGAACTTGCGACGGCGAAGGCGCCGCGCAGGAAAGAAGCAAAAAAAACTCTATCCGTTTGGGTCGTGCTTTGCCGGCACGATTGGTTTCTGACGCAGACGGATTTTTGGCTTCGCCGTTTTTTAACCAAATATCGGTCCGAGCGGCGAAGCCAGGGAAAAAGTTTTTTGCTTCTTTTTTTCAAAAAAGAAGACCCTTACTACCCCCCGCCTTGCCTACCCCCGCCCCACCCACCACGCTCGCAACCCGTACACCGCGCATCCGATCCATTCGTGCAGTGCGATGTAGCTTTTCTGCCAGGCGGCGATGTGCGGCAGGAAGTCGTCGAGTTCCGCTTCCGGCACTACCTGGATCATCGCCGGGGCCGGGGTGGCGGCGATGCCGGCGGCGCGGAAGGCGATCATCGCGCGGCGCAGATGCCAGGAATGGCTGACGACCAGCACCGAGGTGATGCCCTGGCGGCGCAGGATGTCGGCGCTGAAGAAGGCGTTCTGCCAGGTGTCGATCGAGCGTGCCTCCTGCCAGCTCGTCCGCAGCGCGAAGTCGCGTTGGAAGGCGCGGGCCATGAGGATGGCGATCGGCGTTTCGCTGCGGCGCAGTACGCCGCCGCTGGTCAGTACCGGCAGCTCCGTTTGCCGGTGCAGCAGGGCGGCCGCGCGCATCCGCTCCAGCGTCATCGGCCCGACGTCGAGGCCCTGCAGGATCGCGCCGGGCATGCCCTCGCGGCTTTCAGCCGAGAGCACGACGATCGCCTGCGGTGGTGCGGCCCCCGGCGGCGCGCCGGCGATGCTGGAGTCCAGCGCGCCGATCAGCCGGTTGGCGATGGCAGGGGTGGAGAGCAGCCAGATGCCGGCCAGGCACGCCGCGGTCAGCCGCATGCCCCAGCGCGGGTGCCAGCGCGCCAGGATCAGCCCCCCCACCGCCAACGGCAGCAGGTTGACCGGCGGGATCAGCAGCAAGGTGGGCAACGAACCGAGGGACATGCCACCAGCATAGAAGCTTGACGCGCCCGGGCCAGCCGCGATGAATGCCGCCATGCAAAGCCCCCGCACCGCCACCATCCGCCAATGCGCCATCCTCGCCGGCGGCCTGGGCACGCGGCTGGGCGCCATCGCGGCGGCGACGCCGAAGCCGGTGCTGCCGGTGGGCGGGCGGCCCTTCCTCGGCTGGCTGATGCGCGAGGTCTCCC
>CAMCJI010000222.1 GCA_945874805.1 Asaia bogorensis
GCATCGGGGCGCAACGGCGGCGGGGCGACGCACGCCTACTCGCCGCTGTTCCGCGAGGAGCAGCGGCTCTGGCCGATGATGGACGCGTTGCTGGGCTACCCCACGGAATACCAGCCGGTCCGCATCCGCATCGCCCTCGATGCGGCACAGCTCGCGCAGTATTGGCGCGTGACCGACCTCGCGGTGCAGCAGGGCTTCCGCGCCGAGGAGATCGACGCGCAGAGCCTGCGCGAGATGGTGCCCTGGGTGCCGGATGATGTGCATGGCGGGCTGATCTGGCATTTCGGCGGGCATGCGAACCCGCAGCGCACGGTGCAGGCCTATGCCTGGGCGATCCAGGACCTCGGCGGCACGATCATGCAGCACACGGCGGTGACCGGGTTGCGGCGGGCCGGCGGGAAGATCGTCGCGGTGCAGACGGATCAGGGCGAGCTGGGGTGCGACGCCGTGGTGATCGCCGCCGGGCCGCATACCGCAGCCCTGGCGGCGATGGCGGGGGTGCGGGTGCCGATGGCCTCGGCGCGGGCGGAGATGATCGTCACCGAGCCGCTACCGCTGCTGCGCCACGGCGGGGCGGACGGCAACGGGCTGTACGGCCGGCAGACCCTGCGAGGCAACCTCGCCTATGGCGGCGGGCCGCATGAATGGATCGACCTGCCCGGCGCCGCCACGCCGCGCGCAGTAAACTCGCCGGTGATGCGCAGCGTGGCGCGGCGACTGGCCGAGCTGTTCCCGAAGGCGGCGCATGCCCGCGTCATCCGCGCCTGGTCCGGGGTGATCGAGAACACGCCGGATGGGCGGCCGATCCTCGACCGGCTGGAGGATCCCGGCAATCTCGTGATCGCCAGCATGTCGAGCGTCGGCTTCGGGCTCTCGCCGGCGTCGGGCCGGGCGCTGATGCAGCTGGCCACGCGCGGGGCCTGCGACTTCGCCGACCTGTCGCAGCTCCGCCTGTCGCGCTTCGACGGGCTGGGGGCGGATTGGCAGGCGGAGGCCGGCTGGGTCCCTTGGTCGCCCCAGCCGGCCGCCTGACGGCTATTTTCGCGTCGCCCGCCAGGCGGGGATGCGCTGGCGGAAGTGCATCACCCCGGCGACGATGACGGTGGCGAGCAGGATTGCCCCTGCCCAGCCATCGCCGCCGAAGATCCGTTCGATGGCGTCCATCGCATCCCCTCCCGGTTTCAGCCGGCGACGTGGGCGACGCCGGCGGCCGCGGCCATGCGGTTGATCTCGGCGATCTCATTGGCCAGCATCGCCTCCACCTTCGCCAGTTCCGCCTCGCACTTGCCCATGATCTGACCGGACAGCTCAGTAGCCTGGCTGGTCGGCGGCGCATCGGCGGTGGAGGCGGTGGCGATCAGGCTGGACAGCGTATCCACCAGCCCGGCCGGGTTGCGCAGCGTGTCCCGCTGGGAGACGCGCTTGACGTCCACCAGCGCCGTTTCGATCGCGGTGAGGCCCGCGGTGGCCGCCTCGGTCTTGGCGGTCAGCGCGGCATCGCCGGCGCGCGCGGCGACGGCTGCGAGTTGCAGCTTGAGGCGGCGGATGCGGTTCACCCCCTCGTTCACCCGGCCGATGGTGCTGGTCAGCGCCGAGGTCAGGGCGAACTGGGCGGCGAAGCCCTCCGGCGTGGTGGCGATGCGGGGGTCCTTCACCACCGTCAGCGCCACCTCCTGCGTCGCCTCGCCGAGGCTGAGCGAGACGGTGTAGGTGGCGGGCACGGCGAGCACGCCCGCCTGGCCGTCACTCTCGGCCATCAGCGGCTTGATCCGCTGGGGGATGAGGGCGGGGTCGAGCTTGGCGGGCGCGGTGTGGCGAAGGTCCCAGACGAAACGGTTGAGGCCCGGCTTGGCCGGCGGGCGCTTCGCGGCAGGGTCGGTGGCGTTGAAGCTGGCAACCGTGTTGCCGGCCGCGTCGCGGATGGTGATGCCGACGGGGCCGGCACCCTCCGGCAGCCAGTAGTTGATCACCGCGCCAGAAGGCGGGTTCTCGCCGACGTCCAGGTACTCGCGCTTCTTCGTGCCGTCCGGCTGCTCGGTGGTGGCGATGCCGCCGCCGATGCCGAAGGCGAGGCCAAAGGAGACGGGGCCCTTCACATTGCCCAGCGCGCCGAAATGCAGCCGGGTGCGGACCGCCTCGCGCGGCGGGAACAGGGTGGCGGCCGCCGTGCCGGCCATCGCCCGCAGCGGGGTGAGGTCGTCGAGCACCCAGAAGCTGCGGCCGTGCGTGCCGGCGATCAGGTCGCTGCCCTTGATCTTCATGTCGTAGACGGGAACGACCGGCAGCCCGCCGGTCATCCGCTGCCAGTGCTTGCCGTCATCGAGGCTGAAGAACACCCCCGTCTCGGTGCCGACGAACAGCAGGCCGGCGCGGGCGGGATCGGCGCGGATGACGCGGGTGATCTCGCCGGCCGGGAAGTCGCCGTTGATGGAGGCCCAGTTACGCCCGCCATCGGTGCTGCGGAACAGGTAGGGCTCGTAATCCGCCAACTTGTAGCGGGTGGCGGCGACATAGACCGTGTCGGCGTTGTGCGCGGAGAGTTCGACGCAGCCGACATAGGCGAGCTCGGGCATCGTCGGCGGCGTCACGTTGGTCCAGCTGTTGCCGCCGTCGCGCATCACATGCACGAGGCCGTCATCGGTGCTGGCCCAGATCTCGCCCTTGCGGTGCGGCGATTCGACGACGCTGGCGGTGGTGGCGTGCACCTCGGCGCCGGCGCTTTCGCGCGTGACCTTGCCGCCGCTGTGGTCCTGGCGGGATTTGTCGTTGAGGCTGAGGTCGGGCGAGATCTCCTCCCAGCTCATCCCCTCGTCGCGCGAACGGAACACATGGTTGCCGCCGACATAGAGCGTGCCGCTGTCATGCGGGGAGAAGGTGATCGGATAGGTCCAGGCGAAGCGGTAGCGCAGGTCGCGCGGGGCGACGCCGGTGGACTGCTCGGGCCAGACGTTGACGAGCTGGATCTGCTTGGTGCGGTGGTCGTAGCGCTGCAGCGCCCCTGCCCCGCCGGGGCTGGAGCCGACAGCGCCGACGAAGGTGATGTCCGGGTCGTCCGGGTTCACCGCGATGAAACCGCTCTCGCCGGTGCCGGGATAGAAGCAGTCGCCCAGCGCAATCGCGCCCCACACCGAGGCGGAAGGCACCGCGATCGACGTGTTGTCCTGCTGGGTGCCATAGACGTTGTACGGGAAGCGGTTGTCCACATCGATGCGGTAGAACTGGGCGGTCAGCTGGTTGTAGATCGACGACCAGGTGATGCCGGCGTTGTAGGTGCACTGCGCCCCGCCGTCATTGCCCTCGACCATGCGCGCGGAGTTGGCGGGATCGATCCACAGGTCGTGGTTGTCGCCGTGGGAGGTGTTGATCTCACCGAAGCTCACGCCGCCGTCGGTGGATTTCCACATGCCGAGATTGGTCACATAGACCGTCTCGCCATGGCTCGGGTCGGCGAAGACATGGGTGTAGTACCAGGGGCGGTGCATCAGGTCGCGGTTGGCGCAGACCAGGGTCCAGCTAGCACCCCAGTTGTCGGAGCGATACAGGCCGGTCTTCTCGCCGGTCGCTTCCACCAGCGCCCAGACCCGGCCCTTCTGCGCCGGCGAGACGGCGACGCCGATCTTGCCCAGCATGCCGTCCGGCATGCCCGGCGCCGTCGAAATCTCCTGCCAGCTGTCGCCGCCGTCGGTGGAGCGGAACAGCCCGCTGCCCGCGCCGCCCGAGGAGATGTTCCAGAAGTTACGACGTGTCTCCCAAATGGAAGCGAACAGGATGCGCGGGTTCGACGGGTCCCAGGACAGTTCCACCGCGCCCGAGTCGGCGTTGCGGTGCAGCACCAGTTCCCAGGTCTTGCCGCCGTCCGTGGTGCGATAGACGCCGCGCTCGGGGCTGGGGCCGAAGATGTCGCCCAGGGCGGCGACATAGGCGATGTCGGCGTTCTCCGGATGGATCAGGATGCGGCCGATATGCTTGGTCGCGGCCAGGCCCATGTGCTGCCAGGTGCGGCCGGCATCCGAGGACTTGTAGACGCCGTCGCCGTAGGACACGTCGAGGCGGATCGTCGTCTCGCCCATGCCGGCATAGATCACGTTCGAGTCAGAGCGGGCGACGGCGATCGCGCCCACGGCCGCGGTTTTCAGGAAGCCGTCCGAGACGTTGCGCCAATAGACGCCGCCATCGGTCGTCTTCCAGACGCCGCCGGCACAGGCGCCGAAATAAGCGACCATCGGGTCGTTCGCATCGCCGGCGACGGCCACCACGCGGCCGCCGCGCGAGGGGCCGATGCAGCGCCACTTGAGGGCATCGAGATGGCCGGTGGCGGGGGGCATTGTATCGGGCATTGCGGTGGCCTCATGCTGACGGAACGACAGCCGCAAGCCTGTCGCGGTTCGTGCGTCAGCGCAACACCCGATCAGGCCAAAGCGGGCCGCTTCTGCCGTTTCGTCTTCACCGTGCGCATCTGCCCGGGGGCGGCTACCTTCGCGCGGTCCAGCACCAGCTTCGCATAGTCGTCCATATCGCCGTCGAAAGGCGCAATGGTGCCGTCGGCCGCAAGCCATAGTCGGTCGGCCACCAGTTCCATCAGCGAGCGGTCATGGGTGATCAGGATGACCGCGCCCTGGTAGTCGTTCAGCGCATCGAGCAGCGCGCGGCGGCTGTCGATGTCCAGATGGTTGGTCGGCTCGTCGAGGATCAGCAGGTGGGGGGCGGACATCGCCACGAGGTTGAGCAGCAGGCGGGCCCGCTCGCCGCCAGAGAGGTGTTCAACGGTGGTCGCCTGCTTGTCAAAGCCGATGCCGAAATGGGCGAGGCGCGAGCGGTGCTGCGTCTCGTTGGCATCCGGCAGATCGCGGCGGATGATGTCGAGCGGCGTGTCCGCCGGGTCCAACGCCTCGATCTGGTGCTGGTGGAACCAGCCGACCTTGATGCGGTGCTCGCGTTGCATCCGGCCCTCGCGCAGCTTCAGCGCACCGGCGACCATCTTCGCGAAGGTCGATTTGCCGGCGCCGTTGACGCCGAGCAGGCCGATCCGGTCGTCCACATCCAGCCTGAGGTCGAGGTCCTGCAGCACCGGTGCATCGACGCCGTAGCCGATCGACGCCCCCTCCAGGCGCATCAGCGGCGGGGCGAGCGGGCGCACCGGCGAGGGGATGGTGAAGGGGGCCACCCGCTCCTCGATGATCGCCTCCACCGGCTCCAGCTTGGCCAGGCGCTTCATGCGCGACTGCGCCTGCGCGGCCTTCGAGGCCTTGGCGCGGAAGCGATCGACGAAGCTTTGCAGATGCGCCCGCTCGGCCTCCTGCTTGGCGCGGTTGGCGTTCAGCAGGCGGGCCTTCTCGGCGCGGCGGCGTTCGAAATCGTCGTAGCCGCCGCTGTAGAGGTCGAGCTTGCCGTTGTGCAGATGCAGGATGCAGTCGACCGAGTTGTTCAGCAGTTCGCGGTCATGGCTGATGATGATGGCGGCGTTCGGATATTTCCGCAGGCGCGCCTCCAGCCACATCGCGCCTTCGAGGTCGAGATAGTTCGTCGGCTCGTCCAGCAGCAGCAGGTCGGGCTCGCTGAACAGGGCGGCGGCCAGCGCCACGCGCATCCGCCAGCCGCCGGAGAATTCCGACATCGGCCGCGCGAGATCGGCGGTGGAGAAGCCGAGGCCGGCGAGAATCTCCCCCGCCCGCGCCGGCGCCCGATCGGCATCGATCTCGCCCAGCCGGGTCCAGATGTCGCCCATGCGCTCGGGCTCGGCGGATTCCAGCTCGGTCAGCAGCGCGTGGCGCTCCAGGTCGGCTTCCAGGATAGTGTCCAGCAGGCTGACCGGGGTGGCCGGATGCTCCTGAGCCACCGCACCGACGCGCGCGCCTTTCGGCAGGCCGATCTCGCCCCCATCGGCGACGAGCTCGCCCAGCACCAGCTTGAACAGCGTGGACTTGCCGACGCCGTTGCGCCCCACCAGCCCGGCCTTGGCCGTCGGCGGCAGATTCAGGCTGGCACGGTCAAAGAAACGCCGCCCCCAGGCGTTGAAGACGAGGTCGTCAATCTGGAGCATGGGGGCGGGCCGTTCAGGACAGGAGGAAATCGCTGCCCGCCTTTACCCTGCCCATGCTGCAATTGCGAGTACGACATGGCAGGCAAGCAAGGATGGCCGAGGGAACTCGGGTGGCCGTCTGGGATCGCCCGGCCGCCACCAGACCCGCCGTCACCGCGGGGTTGAAGTTTATGCCCCACCGCATAGGCCATCATCAGCACCGTGGGACCGAAGGTGAGACAGGGACACCGACGAAGCCGGCGCGTTTGAAATCCGAAGCGCCGGCGTGGTCATCAGCGTGACGGGCGCCGTGGAGGTGCCTCGCCAACAGCGGCAAGGCCGCGGACGTCATGTCACTGACCGACGAAGGCGCCATGTGAGCAGCGGCGACAACGCCTGCGCCGGCCGGGCCTGCGACGAACCGTTCGGCGCGCAGGTGCGAAGCGGGCCCTGGCAGGCCCGCCCGCCGGCTCGTCACACTTCAGAGAGCAACCGCCGGGCGGGCGCGAACCACGATGGCAATTCACGACGCATTCCCGCAGACTATGCGAGCCAAATGCTGTCGGGCTGTCGACGGTGTGGGGATGGCCTGTCACCCGAGGACTCCGCATATCCATGGTTCTGCTGCTTTGGTCGCCCGACGCTGATGGGCTGCGTGTTGGAGGGCCGCTCGACGCCTCCACGCCCTATCTGACCGACGCGCGCCTGGCGGACAGTGCGAACGCCCTGCGATTCCTTTCGCGTTTCGCCCACCAGTTGGATCTTCTGCGGGTGCTGCGCGTGGCCATCGGCGCGGGCTCCGGCTTCAACCCGGCGCGGGATCTCGAGGACAGCATGCTGATCCGCTATGCGGCCGAGGCGGTCGCGCGCGGGCAGATCCGGGTCGGCGAGGTGCTGCCGGCGCGATTCGCCGCCTACTTCGATCCCCGCGATCCCGTCGCATCCCGCCTCGGCTTCCCGGTTTGCGTGCCGGACATTGCCGCCGGCCAGGCAGTGCTGCGCGCCCTCGGCGAAAGCGAAGGAGGAGAGGCGACGTTGCAGGCGGTGCTGCGCCATCCCGCCGGCAGCGAATGGATGCTCGGGCGGGCGGCCAACGCGCAAGGGCCGGGGCTGGTCTCGCTATGCGCCGAACTGCTGGCGCTGAGGGCCTTGCTGCTGGTTCCCCTCTCGCCGACCGGGCGGACGATGCGGCTGGTCTGGGCGCTGCGACCAAGCCTGCAGGCCGACAGCGTCGCCCCCCC
>CAMCJI010000223.1 GCA_945874805.1 Asaia bogorensis
GGCGGGCGGCCGTGAGAGCGTCCGCCCAGGCGGGGTTTTCGGACATCATGCGGGGGATGAGGCGGCAAGGGGGAGGAAGGGAAGAGTCTTCTTTTTGTGAACAAAAAGAAGCAAAAAAAACTTTATTCCTGGGCTTCGCCGCTGGGCCGGATAGTGGGTTCAAAACAGGGCGAGGCCAAGAACTGCCCCGCTGCATGGAACACCGCTCCGCGAGCGGGCGCCCAACCAACGGAAAAAGTTTTTTTGCTTCTTTTTGTTCACAAAAAGAAGAATCTTGCCTTCCATTCACAACGCGAACTCTTCGGAGATCGCGCGCGCTACCCGGGCCGTCGAGCCGGCTTCGTCGAGGGGGTCGCGGCGCAGGCGGTGGCGGAGCGCGGGCGGGGCGACGCGGCGGAGGATTGCGTCGTCCACTTCAGTGTTTTCGAGAGCGGCGAGGGCGCGGGCGGCGCGCATGAGGGTGAGTTCGGCGCGCAGGCCGTCGGTGCCCAGGCGCATGCACAGGCGGGCGGCGCGTTCGAGGATGGCGTCGGGGACGTCGGTGGTGGCGAGGCGGGTGCGGGCGGCGAGGATCTGGGCGCGGAGTTGCAGGTCGGCTTCCTGCCAGCGGGCGGTGAAGGCTGTGCGGTCGCGTTCGAAGCCGTCGCGGCGGCGGACGACTTCGATGCGGTCGGCGATGTCGGTGGGGGTGCGGACTTCGACGGAGAGGCCGAAGCGGTCGAGGAGTTGCGGGCGGAGTTCGCCTTCCTCGGGGTTGCCGCTTCCGACGAGGACGAAGCGGGCGGGGTGGCGGACGGAGAGGCCTTCGCGTTCGACGACGTTTTCGCCGGAGGCGGCGACGTCGATCAGGAGATCGACGAGGTGGTCTTCCAGGAGGTTCACCTCGTCGATGTAGAGGAAGCCGCGGTTGGCCCGCGCGAGCAGGCCGGGTTCGAAGGCCTTTTCGCCGCGGGTCAGGGCGCGTTCGAGGTCCAGCGCGCCGACGACGCGGTCTTCGGTGGCGCCGAGCGGCATGTCCACGACGGGGACGGGGACGCTGTGGCTGGGGCGGTGGGTGCGGGCGGCGCAGTCGGCGCAGTGGATGGCGGTGTCGGCGGGGTCGCAGCCGTAGGGGCAGCCGTCGACGACCTGCATCGGCGGCAGGAGGGCGGCGAGCGCGCGGACGGCGGTGGATTTGCCGGTGCCGCGATCGCCGAAGACCAGCACGCCGCCGATGCCGGGATCGACGGCGCAGAGCAGGATGGCCAGCTTCATCTCGTCCTGGCCGACGATTGCCGAGAAGGGGAAGGCGGCGGAGGGTGGGAAGGCGGCACTCATCGGCTGCCCTGCGGGGGCAGCGGGGTCGGCACGGTCGTCAAGGTCATCACAATCCTTCCGGCATCCCGCCGCGATGCGGGGTGCCGTATCTGGCACGGGTCAAGCGGCCCGCTGGAGCTTCAGGGCCGACCAGATGCTCGCCAGCGAGGCGATCAGGTGGTCGATGTCGGCGTCGCTGTGCAAGGGCGAGGGGGTGATGCGCAGCCGCTCGGTGCCGCGCGGCACGGTGGGGTAGTTGATCGGCTGCACGTAGATGCCGAATTCGTGGAGGAGCTGGTCGCTGATCTGTTTGCACAGCACGGGGTCGCACACCATCACCGGGACGATGTGGCTGGGGTTGTCGTAATGCGGGACGCCGATGCCATCGAGCCGGGCGCGGACGCGGGCGACGCGGTCGTGCATGCGGGCGCGCTCGATGCCGCTGGCCTTGAGGTGGCGGATGGAGGCGGCGGCGCCGGCGGCAATGGCGGGCGGCAGGGCAGTGGTGAAGATGAAGCCGGAGGCGAAGCTGCGCACGAAGTCGCACATGGCGGCCGAGCCGGCGATGTAGCCGCCGACGACGCCGAACGCCTTGGCGAGCGTGCCCTCGACCACCGAGATGCGGCGGCAGAGGCCCTCGCGTTCCGCCACGCCGCCGCCGCGCGGGCCGTAGAGGCCGACGGCGTGGACTTCATCGAGATAGGTGAGCGCGCCGTGCTTTTCGGCGACGTCGCAAATGTCGGCGATGGGGGCGATGTCGCCATCCATCGAATAGACGGATTCGAAGGCGACGAGCTTCGGGACGTCGGGGCCGTATTCGGAGAGCAGACGGTCGAGATCAGCGACGTCGTTGTGCTGCCAGATGCGGGTGGTGGCGCGGCTGTGGCGGATGCCCTCGATCATCGAGGCGTGGTTGCCGGCGTCTGAGAAGATGACGCAGCCTGGCATGCGGGCGGCCAGGGTGGAGATGGCGGCCCAGTTGGCGACGTAGCCGGAGGTGAAGAGGAGGGCGGCCTCCTGCTGGTGCAGGTCGGCGAGTTCCTCTTCGAGCAGGACATGGTGATGGTTGGTGCCGGAGATGTTGCGGGTGCCCCCCGCCCCTGCCCCGCAGGAATCCAGCGCTTCATGCATGGCGGCGAGGACGGCGGGATTTTGGCCCATGCCGAGATAGTCGTTCGAGCACCAGACGGTGACCTGGTCGATGCCGCCGGCGTGGTGGTGGGCGGCGCGGGGGAAGTCCCCGGCGCGGCGCTCGAGGTCCGCGAAGACGCGGTAGCGGCCCTCGCGCCGGAGGCCGTCGAGTTGATTGCGGAAGTATGCATCGTAGTCCATGGACGCCTCCGATCATTCGTTCAGGTCGCCGGCACCTTCGGGGCACGGCGTTCTTGGGCGGGCGTGGTCAGGCGGTCTCGGTTCCCGTCCGGGGCACGAAGCCGGGCGGACGGATGGGCTCGTCGGCCCGGCGCACCAGGGCGATGACGCGGGCGGTGGTGGCGGGCTCGGCGGGAGGCAGGTCGACCGCCCGGCCGCGGGTGATTGACAGGACGGCCGGCTGGCCGCGGCCTTTCAGCGCCCAGCCCCAGAGGGCGGCGGCGGGCATGGGGAGCATGAGCACCCAGTGTTCGAGGATGGCGAGCGCCATCAGCATGCCGACGAAGGAGAGCGCCGTGCGTTCGAAGGCGTCCCCGCCGGCCGCGTGCTGGAAGATCAGCACGGCGGCGATGGTGGAGAGGGTGACGGAGATGGGGAAGAGCAGGTTCATCTCGCGCTTGCGCATGAAGCCGCGCAGGAAATCCATGTGGGGCGGCAGCAGGTCGGCGTTGATGTTGCGCACGCCAAGGAAGACGTTGAGGCGGGCGCTCTGGTGCATCCATTTCAGCACCGCCAGCGTCCACAGCGCGGTCTGGTTCGCGGCCCCCCAGGTGAGCCAGGCGACGAGGCCGATCAGGGCGAGGATGGCGATTTCGTGCCAGAGGCTGGCTTGCAGGGCGTGGCCGAAATGCCGCCAGCCGGCGCAGTCGTCCGGGCAGCGCGTTTTGCGGATGCCGGTGACGTAGCCGAGATAGAAGCCGACCTCGATCCAGATCCAGACGGCGAGCGCGCCGAGGAAACCGGTATAGGCGCCGGTGACGGTGGCCTCCGCGGTGGAGGCGGCGATCGCGTAGAGGCCGAGGCCGAGCAGAGCCGTGGCGCCCAGCATCGTCCAGCGGAAGGTGTGGCGCGGCAGGCCATTGAGCCAGAACACCACCCCGGTGCTGAACCACCAGATGAAGAGCGCGTGCAGCCCCGGGGTGATGTAATCCGCCATGCGCGCTACCAGGCCGGCTGCAGCCGGATCTGCGTGGGCAGGTCCTTGTGCTTGCCGGGGAGCAGGTAGAGGCCGATGAAGCTCTTTGCGGCCGCGAGCTTGAGGCCGAAGCGGCGCAGCCTGCCACCGATCCCCGGCTGATTGGCCGCGGCGCTCATCGCGCGGTTGATCTCCAGCATCTTCTCCAGGCCGCGCTGGAAGGCCGGATTGTCGAGGTCGAGGGTGACGGGGAAGACCTGTTCGCTGATCTGCGAAGTGATGCGGAAGACCTGCATGTCATAGACCGAGGGGTCGATGCCGAGCGCCGCGTGGAAGCGCGGGCGTGCGTGGTCGCGCACATACATCGTCGCGAAGACGGCGAGTTGGAAGAACTTGATCCAGTATTTGTTGAAGCCGGTCAGCAGCGCGGGGTTGGCGCGCATCAGCAGGGCGAAGGCCTCGCCGTGGCGGAACTCGTCGTTGCACCACTCCTCGAACCACTTGAAGATCGGGTGGATACGGTTCTCCGGGTGCTTCTGCAGGTGGCGAAAGATGGTGATGTAGCGGGCGTAGCCGATCTTCTCGGACAGGTAGGTGGCGTAGAAGATGAACTTCGGCTGGAAGAAGGTGTATTTCTTCGCCTTGGTGAGGAAGCCGAGATCGACGCCGACGCCGAGGTCCTTCAGGGCGTCGTTGATGAAGCCGGCGTGGCGGGCTTCGTCGCGGCTCATGAAGGCGAAGAGCTCGCGCATGTCGGGGTTTTTCACCCGCTTGCGGATTTCGGCGTAGAGCACGCAGCCGGAGAATTCGGCGGTGACGGAGCTGACCAGGAAGTCCAGCAGTTCGCGCTTCAGCTCCGGGTCCATGCCGGAGAGGTCGAGCTGGAATTCGTCGGTGCGCAGGAAATGGCCCTTGTTGGGGTCGCGGCGGAATTCGGCGATCAGCTCATCCCACTGGGCGCGGACGGGGGTGACGTCGAGCGCGTCCATCTTCACGAAATCGGTGGTGTAGAAGCGCGGCGTCAGGATGGTGTCCCGCTGGGCTTCGCGGGTCCATTCGTTCGGGGCCTTCATGGTTGCAGCACTCATGGCGTTTCCTTCGGCTGGAAGCCGACCTCATAGAGCTCGGTCAATTCAAAAATGGCGGTCATCTGGGTCCACTGCCGCACGAACCAATTGGCGCGGATGACGGTGGCCGGGCACTCCATCAATATCTTGTCGCCAAATTCGATCTGTGTAGGCACGCCGTGGACCAAAACCTCATCGCCGGGGTTGATTTCGATGCCGTCCGGCACGGCGTGGGCGTGGAAGCTTTCGGCCGTCTGTTCAATATCGACGTGGCAGACCACCTCGACCCTCTCGCCCCCGAAGATCCAGCCCATGCTCACGGTGCCGCCCGGTTCGGCAGAAGGAGGGCTGCGAAGACGGCCATGTTCGAGCCGCCGAAGGCTTCCAGCTCGACACTGCGGCCGGTGGCGGGGTCGGCCAGGGAGAGCCTGCCGTCGGACCACGCGGTCAGGCGGAAGGGGGTGGTGGGGCCGCTGTCCTCGCGCATGCGCTGGCGGGCGAAGCCGCGCATGGTGGCGCGCAGGAAGGCGTTGGAGCCGGGGGCCAGGGTTGCGATCAGGTCGCCGGTCCCGGCATCGCGGACGGTGACGCTGCCGTCCGCGCCGTCGGCGAAGAGCAGGTCGCGCGTCATGGTCGGCTTTGCGCCGGCGCCCGATTGCGAGACCGGGCCGGTGATGCGGCCGATGCCGGCAACCGCGATGGAGCCGAGCATGACGCTGGCCAGGACGAGCAGACCGCGGCGCGAGCCGGCGGCGCGGGAGAGTTCGGGCGTCATGCCGGCACCGCCGAGTCATCGCGGGCCGAACCTGCAGCGGCGGTTTCGGCGACCGGCTGGACGGGTTGCGCGGTGGCCGCGGCCAAAGCACGGGCGAGGATCTGTGCGGCGCGCTGGGCGTCCGGCACGGAACGCAGCAACGGCTGCACCTTCGCGACATGCCAGGGGCGCACATGCGGCCAGAGCGCTGCCCAGGCGATGTGGTCGCCCGGCGAGAGGGTCAGCAGCAGGTCGCCGGTGCCGTCCGCATGGGTTTTCACGCCGGCGGAGGCGATGCGGCGGAAGGGGATGTTGACCGTCAGCGGCAGGGCGATGCCGCAGCGGATCACCACCCGGCGGGAGGTGATGGTGTAGAGGGTGGTGCGCGCGGTGGCCCAGGCGAGGATCATCACCAGCATCAGCGCGATGGCGGCGAGGCCGGCGAACCAGGACGCCGAGACGAGGGCCTGGCCGATCGCCGCACCGTCATGCACGGCGACGACGACGTACCAGATGAGCAGCACGGCGAAGTAGATCACCAGTTTGCGCGCGTGGAAGGCGGTGCGGGCGAGGCTGGCCCAGCGCGGCGCGCCCTGCCACAGCAGGGTCTCCCCTGCCGGCAGGTTTGCCGGCAGGCCAGGCACAGGCTCGAAGTCGTGCTCGTTCACAGCAGCGGCTCGCTGCGCGACGAGGTGGCATACATCGTGCCGCCGCCGTAATAGGCGACCACCTTGTCCTCTTCCAGGAGCGTGATCTGGTCGGGGTTGCGCAGGGTGGGTACGTCGGCGAACTGAGAGGCGAGGATGGATTTCACGCGCACCACGCCGGCCTTGTTGTCGATCACCGAGAAGTTGACCGGCAGCAGCACGACCTTGCCGCCGGTGAGCTGCACTTCGAGGTAGCGGAAGATGTATTCCGCGCGGTCCAGCCAGATGTCGGTGACGGTGCCGGCGGCCTCGCCATCCGCGCCCAGCACCTGGAAGCCGACGGGGTTGCGGCTGTCGGGGTCGACGGCGAATTCGCCGGCGACGCGCAGGGGGATGATCTTCGGCTGGCCATCGTCATAGGCGAGATCCGGCACGTCGGCGCGGCTGGCCCAGGCGGCGGGGCCGACGCCATCGACCATCGGGTTGCCGGTCGGCTCCAGCGGGGCGCCGGGCCAGGGGGCGGAGGGCTCGGCGGCGATGGTGCGCTCGGCCCGGTCGAGGTTCAGGTGCTCGGGGTGGTCGACGATGTAGGTTTTGGGCTCGGGCATCGGCGGGAAGCCCTGCACCTTCACGCGCTCGCCACGGTCGGACAGGAGCGGATAGCCCTCACGCTTGTCTTCGGTGCGCAGGTAATAGACCAGCCCCGCAAAGAACAGCAAAAATACCCAGATGGCGATCTGCGCTACATCGATGTAGCTGGTGACGGCACCGGTTCCCATGGTCTTACCTCGACAGGCTTGTTGCTAGGACGCTTCGGCAGTGCCGAAGGTCAGGGAAGGCTGCGTGCGGTCCTTGCGGGCCGAGCGCACGAGTGGGCCGATCGCGACCAGGGTCACGAGCAGCAGATACACCTCGATGTGGTAGACGAAGCTGTAGCCGACGGCGGGCGCCATCAGCGTCTCGCCCAGGGCGCCGGCCTCGGCGAAGCTGGCGACGACGTCGCGGATGATGCCGCCGAGCGCGATGGCGCTGCCGGCGCAGAAGGACTGCACGGCGCCCCAGGCGCCCAGCGCGAGGCCGACCTGGCCGGGGGCGGCGGCGCGCATGGCGGCGGTGAGCATGCTCACCTCGAACAGCGCGGCACCGAGGCCGATCAGCACGATGCCGCCGGCGAAGACGAT
>CAMCJI010000224.1 GCA_945874805.1 Asaia bogorensis
ACGCCCGCCACGTGCTGCGCCCGGTGGCGTCGGACCGGTTCATCGGCTCGCCGCCGCTCGCCTTCACCTTCGGCCTCGGCGGGCTCGCCCTCTTCCCGCTCTGGGCCGGCGCCGCGACGGTGCTGCTGGAGCGGGCGGGGCTGGACGACCTGCTGGCCGCCATCCCGCAGTATGGTGCCACGATCTGCTTCACCGCGCCCACCGCCTATCGCGCCATGCTGGCCAAGCTGCCGGCCGATCTCTCGGCCCTGCGCGCCTGCGTCTCGGCCGGCGAAACCCTGCCCGCCGCCACCTTCGACGCCTGGCGCGCCGCCACCGGCCTGACGCTGATGGACGGCATCGGCGCCACCGAAATGCTGCACATCTTCATCGCCGCCACCGCCGAGGACGCCCGCCCCGGCGCCACCGGCAAGCCCGTGCCCGGTTTCGAGGCCCGGATCATCGACGAAGCGGGCAATCCCCTGCCGGACGGCACCCCCGGCCGGCTGGCCGTGCGCGGCCCCACCGGCTGCCGCTACCTCGCGGATGCGCGCCAGTCCGTCTATGTGCAGGACGGCTGGAACATCACCGGCGACACCTACCTGCGCGACGCGGACGGCTACTACCGCTTCCTCGCCCGCAGCGACGACATGATCGTCTCCGCCGGCTACAACATCGCCGGCCCCGAGGTGGAGGCCGCCCTGTTGCTGCACTCCGCCGTGGCCGAATGCGCCGTGATCGGCGTGCCGGACGCCGAGCGCGGGCGGATCGTCAAGGCCTTCGTGGTGCTGCGCCCCGAGATGTCCGCCAGCGCGCTCGACTTGCAGAACCACGTGAAGGCCGCCATCGCCCCCTACAAATACCCCCGCGCGGTGGCATTCGTGGACAGCCTGCCGAAGACGGCGACGGGGAAGCTGCAGCGTTTCAGGCTGAAGGCGGACTGACCCGCCGGTCCGCCAGCGTCCACAGCACCGCCGCCACGGTAATGCCGATCAGGCCGCAGATCGCCACCGTCAGCACCGCCACCATCTCTCCCGCCCGGTCGCCGATCGCGCCGATCAGCAGTTGCCCGAGCGGGCCGGTGCCGATGCACACGGTGATCAGCCCCATCTGCCGCGAGCGCACGGCGGCGGGCACGTTGGTCAGGATCAGCGTCGTCTGCATGTTGCCGAACAGCGCGAGGCCCATACCCCCTACCGTCAGCACCGCGCAGGCGAGCCAGTAGTTGGGGATGAGCGGCATCACCGCCAGCGAGGCGAGGAACGCCGCCGAGCCGCTCAGCATCAGCACGCGCGGCGAGGCTTTCGGCGTCATCGTCGCCAGCACCAGCCCGCCGATCAGGCTGCCCAAAGGCTCGGCCGAGGCCAGCACCCCCACCAGCGCCGGCGAGACGTCGAACACCCTTCGCGCGATGGGCGCGATCATCGCCGAGTAGCTGAAGGCGAACAGGTTCATCGTCATCGTCACACCCAGCACCGCCAGCACGGTGGGGTTGCGGCGGGCAAACGCCAGCCCCTCCGCCAGTTCGCGCGGCACGCGGCTGAGCACCAGCGGGCGGATGATCTGGCTGTGCGTCAGCCCCGGCACCAGCAGGGCCGCGAGCGCGTAGCTCACCGCCGAGATCGCGAAGGCGCCGGACAGGCCGAGATAATCGAAGGCGAAGCTGCCGATCAGCGGGCCGATGCCGCGCGTGGTCGCCCCGGTCATGCTGTCCAGCGCCACGGCGCGGGAGACGAGCGCCGGCCCGGCGGCCTCGCCCACCATCCGCCGCCGCGTTGCCATTTCGGTGGCCCACACGCAGCCGGCGCAGAAGGCGGCGAGCGCGATATGCCAGGGCCGCACCACTCCCATCAGCGACAGCGTCAGCACGGAAGCGGCGGCGGCGCCGCTGATCAGCAGCCCGGCCTGCAGCACCGTCTTGCGGTCCACCGCCTCGCAGATCACCCCGGCGATCGCCCCGAACAGCAGCATCGGCATGGTCCGCGCGGCCGAGACGGCGGCGACCGCCAGGCCGGAGCCGGTCAGCTCATAGGTGAACAGCCCGGCCGCCAGCAGCTCGACCCAGCGCATCGCGTTGACGACACCGCCGATGGTCCACAGCCGGACAAAATTGCCCGAGCCGAGCAGCGTTCGCATGCCCTGTTGGTGTTCTGGTGTTTCCATCCCGGCGCTACTCTGCACGAAGCCGCCGCGCCGTGCTGCCCGCCCTGTCGCAGAGCGGCCATGCGGGGTAATGTTCGGCAAAACGAGGAGCCGTCCATGCGCCTGCCCGTCATTCCGCCGGACCAGATGACCCCCGCCCAGCGCGCGGTGTATGACGCCACTGTCAGCGGCAAGCGCGGGCGGATGCCGCCGCCGGCCCAGGCCTGGCTGCACGCGCCGGAGTTCGCGATGCGGGCGCAGGCTTTGGGCGAGTACATCCGCTACGAAAGCTCCATCCCGGCAGACCTCAACGAGATTGCCATTCTGGTGACCGCCCGGCACTGGACCTCGCATTTCGAGTGGTATGCCCACCGCAAGCTCGCCGAGGCCGCCGGCCTGCCGGTGCCGGTCATCGAGGCGATCCGCGACCGCCGCGAACCGCCCTTCACCGACCCGCGCGCGCGCATCATCTGGGAATACGCCACCACCCTGCATGAGACCCGCACCATCCCGCAGGACCTGCACGACCGCATGGTCGCGGCCTGGGGGGAGGCGGGGGTGGTGGATGTCGTCGGCGCCTGCGGCTACTACACCCTGGTTTCCATGACCCTCAACGGCTTCGACGTCGGCCTGCCCGACGGCGAGGTCTCGGAGCTGCTGCCATGAGCGAAGCCTGCATCGTCGGCTGGGCGCATTCCCCCTTCGGCAAACTGGACGACCCCGACGTCGAATCCCTCATCGCCCGCGTCGCCCGCGGGGCGATCGAGGATGCCGGCGTGGCACCGGCGGAGATCGACGGCATCTTCGTCGGCCTGTTCAACGCGGGGTTCTCCAAGCAGGATTTTCCCTCGTCGCTGGTGCTGCAGGCCGTGCCCGAACTGCGCTTCACGCCCTCCACGCGCTACGAGAACGCCTGTGCCTCCGGCTCGGCTGCCGTTCATGGCGCGCGCGACTTCATCGCCGCCGGGCGCGGGCGCTTCGCCCTGGTCGTCGGCGCCGAGAAGATGACGTCCACCCCCGCCGCCCAGGTCGGCGACAACCTCCTCGCGGCGTCCTACCGCCGCGAGGAGGGCGACATCCCCGCCGGTTTCGCCGGCGTGTTCGGGCGTATCGCCCAGGAATACTTCCAGCGCTTCGGCGACCAGTCGGACGCGCTGGCCACCATCGCCGCGAAGAACCACAAGAACGGCGTGGACAATCCCTACGCGCAGATGCGCAAGGATCTCGGCTTCGCCTTCTGCCGCGCCGAGAGCGAGCGCAACCCCTACGTCGCCCCGCCGCTGAAACGCACGGACTGCTCGCTCGTCTCCGACGGCGCCGCCGCCCTGGTGCTGGCCGACGAGGAGACGGCGCGCGCCCTGGGCAAGGCGATCCGCTTCCGCGCCGCCGTGCAGGTCAACGACTTCCTGCCGCTCTCCCGCCGGGACGCGACGGCCTTCGAGGGCGCGGCCGTCGCCTTCGCCCGCGCCTTCGAACAGTCCGGCCTCAAGCTAGCCGACATGGATTTCGCCGAGGTGCATGACTGCTTCACCATCGCCGAACTGCTGGCCACCGAAGCGATGGGCCTCGCCGGCCACGGCGAGGGCGGCCGCGCCGTGCTGGACGGGGTGACGCAGAAGGGCGGCCGCCTGCCGGTCAACGTCTCCGGCGGCCTGAAGGCCAAGGGCCACCCGATCGGCGCCACCGGCGTCTCCATGCACGCCATCGCCGCCATGCAGCTCACCGGCACGGCGGGCGCCATGCAGTTGCCGAAAGCCGATCGCGGCCTGGTGTTCAACATGGGCGGGGCGGCGGTGGCCAACTACGTCTCGGTCCTCGAACGGCTCGCGTGATCCCCACCAGCAACCTCGCGCATCTGCTGGCCCAGTCCGCCCGGCGCTTCCCGGACCGGCCGGCGCTGATCCGGGGCGAGCAGGTGCTGACCTGGGCCGGGCTCGCCACCCGCGTCCGCGCGGCTGCCGGGGCGCTCGCGGCACAGGGTGTGGGCAAGGGCGAGCGGGTGCTGGTGCATGCCCGCAACAGCTTCGCGATGTTCGAGACGATGTGGGCCGCCTGGATGCTCGGCGCCGTCTGGGTGCCGACGAATGTGCGGCTGACCCCCGCCGAGGTCGCCTATCTCGCGCAGTCCTCGCGCGCCACCGTGCATATCTTCGATGATCCGTTCCCTGAGCACGCCGCCGCCGCCCGGGCGGCGAACCCGCATGTGCGGGTGGAGATCAGCATCTCCGGCTGGGAGGCGCTCGCCGCGCACCCGGCGCCGCTGGCCGAGGCCGCCGACATGGACCGCGACGATCCCTGCTGGTTCTTCTACACCTCCGGCACCACCGGCCGGCCGAAGGCGGCGGTGCTGACGCATGGGCAGATGGCGTTCGTCGTCACCAACCACCTCTGCGACCTCATGCCCGGCACGACGGAAAACGACGTCTCGCTCGTCGTCGCCCCGCTGTCGCACGGCGCCGGCATCCATGCGCTCACCCAGGTCGCGCGCGGGGCGGCCAGCGTGTTCCTGCCCGGCGACCGGCTGGACACGGCGGAGGCCTGGCGGCTGATCGAGGCGCATCGCGTCAGCAACATGTTCACCGTGCCGACCATCCTGACCCTGCTGGCCCGCGACCCCGCCGCCGCCACCACTGACCGCTCCAGCCTGCGCCACATCATCTATGCCGGCGCGCCGATGTATCGCGCCGACCAGGTCGAGGCCCTGCGCAATATCGGCCCGGTGCTGGTGCAGTATTTCGGCCTCGGCGAGGTCACCGGCAACATCACCGTGCTGCCGCCGCATCTGCACTCGATCGAGGACGATCCCGCCTTCCCGATCGGCAGCTGCGGCTATCCGCGCACGGGGATGGAGATCGCCATCCGGGACGGCGAGATCTGCGTCCGCGGCCCTGCGGTGTTCGCCGGGTATTTCGAGAATCCCGAAGCCAACGCCAAGGCTTTCGCCGATGGCTGGTTCCACACCGGCGATCTCGGCCATCTCGATGAGCGGGGCTATCTGTATATCACCGGCCGGGCCTCGGACATGTACATCTCCGGTGGCAGCAACATCTATCCGCGCGAGATCGAGGAGGCGCTGCTGCTGCATCCCGCCATCGCCGAGGCGTGTGTCGTCGGCCTGCCAGACGCGCGCTGGGGCGAATCCGGCGTCGCGGTTCTGGTCTTGCACGCGCCCGCCGAGGAGGCCGAGCTGCGCACCCATCTGGACCCGCTGCTGGCCCGCTACAAGCACCCCGCGCGCTTCTTGGTGTGGGATGCGATCCCCAAGACCGGCTACGGCAAGGTTTCGAAGAAGGACATCAGGGCCCTGTTGGTCAGCCTATGATCCTGCTGCTCGACCTCGCCGGCACTGTCACGGCGCTGGCCGCGGCCTGGCTGTGGCTTCAGGCCAGCCGGCGCAAGGTGCGCCGCGTCAGCCTGCATGAAACGCTGGATGCCGCGGACATCAACCGCGTCATCACCGCGATGAACCGCGCCGCCGAGCTGAACCGGCGCGGGGCGCTGGCGGCGACGGCCTCGGCGCTGTGCGTGGCGGTGCGCTTCATCGCCGACATGTTGCCGCTGCTGCGCTGATCCCGCTGTTCCAGGCGCCGCCGACGGTGCCCGCGAGCCCATCGGTGCAGACGGCCTCGCCGGCAAACACCAGCCGCCCGCCGGCCAGCGGCATGCCGAGCGCCGCCCGCGCGCCGGCCTGGCCGACCAGCGCATAGGTATAGGCGCCGCGCTGCCAGGCCTCGGTGCCCCAGCTTGTGACATGGGCGACTTCCATCTCGGCGGGGCCGAACATCTCCACCAGTTCGGCGCGTGCGAACTCCGCGCTGGCCTCGGGCGGCTGGCTGGCCAGCGCCCAGGCGGTCGGCCCGCCGACGAAGCCGACGAGCAGGCTGCTGCCTTGCGGGCGGATGTGGAAGGACATGCAGGGCTGGCCGGCGTGGTCGATCCGCTTGCGGGCGCTGCTGTCCGCCGGCAGGTCGAGGCCGGGGGCGCGCAGGGCGACTTTCGACAGCAGGCCCATCGGCAGGCCCTCGATCGCCCGCAGATGGCTGAGCGGCAAGGCGGGGGTGAAGCGGATCGCCTCGGCCGCCAGCACGCCGACGGAGACGGTGACGATCACCGAGGCCGCCCGCAGCGTGCCGCTTGGGGTGGTGACGGCAACGTCAGGCCCGGACCAGTCGATCGCCGTCACCGGGGTATCGAAGGCAATGGCGCCGGCCATCGGCGCGAGGCGGCGTTCCACCAGCGCGCCGAGGCCGCCGGGCACGGCGAAGTTGCGGCCGGCGAGGTCGTTGGCAACCCAGTCCTGCACGCTGAAGCGCTGGGGGTCGGCGGCGGCGATCTGCACGGCTTCCCAGTTCTCCACCGTCGCCATCCAGGGATCGCGGCGCAGCGGCGCGATGGCCTGGGCGAGGCTGATGTCCTCGCCCCTGGCGGCGGTGCGGCAGGCGGTGTCGAAGGCTTCGGCCGCCGGGTCGAGGCCGGCGAGTTCGGCGGCGCTGGCGCGGCGGCCGGCGATGAACCAGGTGCGGGGGCGGGGGATGTCGCTGTCGATCAGGGGGTCGGCGTGCTGGCGGGCGAGATCGGTCAGCGCATTGCGTTCGGCGTCGTGCAGCCAACTCGCACCGGCGTCGAAGGCGTCCGCGCCGAGCATGAGGGTGCGGGCGCGGCCGCCGGGGCGGGCGGTGGCTTCGAGCACCGCGACGCTTTTGCCCTGCGCGCGCAGGGCGGCGGCGGCGGAGAGGCCGGCGACGCCGGCGCCGATCACGATGACGTCGGGGTCTTTTGTCATTTCATGCAGATGGGGATGGCGCGGGGGGTTGCGAACCCCATTGCGTTGCATGGCCGTCTGCGCAGACTGCGGGGATGATCCGTATTGTGCTCCTGCTGCTGTTGCTGTCGTCCGGTGCCTGGGGTCAGGTCCGGCATGGTGCGCCTATCCGTGCCTTGGCCGTGCTGGCGAATGGGGATGTGGTCTCGGCCGGGCTGGACTCGGCGATCTTCGTCTGGCGCGACGGCGAGGCGCGGGTGTTGCGGTTCCATGAGGGGGCGGTGGGGGCGCTGGTGGCGGTGCCCGGCGGCTTTGCCAGCGGGGGCGAGGATGG
>CAMCJI010000225.1 GCA_945874805.1 Asaia bogorensis
CGAGGGCTCTCAGGCTCTCTTGACTATGCTGGATCGCTCGACGGACTGCCTCTGTCGTTGTGGCGCTGCCGTGCAGAATCTGTCCCATAGCGCTTCCTTCCACATGCGTGAGAAGATCGCACCATCAAACCCCGGGATCAAACATCTAAGTCATGGGTCCAGGGGCCACTGCCCCTGGCGGGGTCGAGGGGCGGAGCCCCCGCCTTGCCTTCTACCCTATGCTTCGCCCACGCATTCCAGCATGGCTGCTGCGAGGGCGTCGGCGGGTTTTTTGCCGCCCCAGAGGACGAATTGGAAGGCGGGGAAGAAGCGTTCGCATTCGGTGATGGCGATATCGACCATGTCTTCCAGGCTTTCGGCGGAAGCTCCGGGGGCGCCGCGCAGCAGGACGGAGTGGCGGAAGACCGGCATTCCGTCGTCTTCGTCCATGCCGAAGTGGCCGATCCAGAGGCGTTCGTTTGCCAGGGCGAGCAGTTCGTAGAGGGCAGCGCGGCGGGGTTCGGGGACTTTGAGGTCGAAGGCGCAGGTGAAGTGCATGGCGCTGATTTGGTTCGACCAGGAGAAGTACAGGCCGTAGTCGCACCATTTCCCCGGCGCTTCGGCGGCCATTTCCGCGTCGTTGCGGCGATCGAAGCTCCATTCGTTGGCCGCGATGATCTGTTCGATCACATCCAGCGGATTGGCGGCGATCTCGGTGGCGATGCTCATGTGAGCTGACATGCAGGGTCTCCCGCCCAGAGGAAGGCCGATGGGAAGGCGGTGGCAGGCCGCCGAGAGCGCTGGCCCACCACGATATGTGGTGGGTTTCACGCCTCGGTACCCCTAGAACACCCTACAGATCGTTGAGTCCGTGCCGCAAGGGGGGGCTGGACTGTTGCAGTAACTTCATCTGCCGCCGGGTCAGCGTCAGGTCGGGTCGTATTTCCGGCAAAACGCTTCGGCGCCCAGGCTACGGAAATCGGCCAGGGCGGTGGCGAGTTCGGCGTGTGGCCAGTGCCACCAGGCGATGCGCTCCAGGGCGGCGATGATCTCGGGCGTGAAGCGGTAGCGCAGGATGCGGGCCGGCACGCCGATGGCAATCGCGAAGGGCGGCACGTCCTTGCTGACCACGGCGCCGGCGCCTATGGCCGCTCCGTTGCCGATGGACACGCCTGGCAGCACGATTGCGCCATGGCCGATCCAGACGTCATGGCCGAGGGTGACATGGTGGTCGCGCCGCCATTCGAAGAAGGACGCGTCGTCCTCGCCCAGGCCGTAGGCGGCCGAGCGGTAGGTGAAGTGGCTCAGCGCCACCCGGTCCAGCGGATGGTTGCCTGGGTTGATCCGCGTTTGCGCGGCGATCGAGCAGAAGCGGCCGACGGTGGTGTAGATGATGTTGGAATCGTTCACGACATAGCTGTAGTCGCCGAAGCTGCTCTCGGCGACGGTGGTGCGGGCGCCGACCTCGCAATAGGCGCCGAACGTCGAATCGCGGATGGTGGCGGTCGGGTGGATATGCGGCGCCGTGCCAAGCTTCTTGGCGGTCGGCACGGGAACGATGGTCATCGGCGGCTCCTCGGCGGCGCCGGCGGCTGTACACCCAAACAGCGGCACCCCGGAAGGCGCCGCCGTGTGACGTTTTCCGGTCGGAGCCGCCGGTTCAGCCCGCCTTGCGGCGGCGGCGCAGTGCGGTCAGCCCGAGCAGCCCTGCGCCCAGCAGCGCCAGCGATGCCGGCTCCGGCGTGTTGGTCGCCTCGGCCGTCGGCGGGCAGTTCGGCACGCAGCTGCCCTGGCCGCTGTCGATAAACAGCGCCGAGTCCAATGCCTGGTCCGCCGAGTTGGTGGTGACGAAGGCCAGCCGGTAGTTTCCGGTCGTCGGCGTCGAGAGGAGAACCTGATTCCAGCCGGTGTTGCCCGATGTGCCGACGGTGGCGCCCGCACCGTGAATGCTGGCCAGGGCCAGGGCGGTGCTGACGCTGGAGGTGCTCAGGTTGTACAGCACGGCAAAGGCCGGGTCGTTGAACGGCACATAGTCCCGCGCGACGAAGTTGAAATACATCGAGATCGTGTCGCCGGCCGTTGCCGCGAAGTCCTGGTAGATCGCTGCCCCGTTGGTGAGGGTCTGCGTCGTGTCCAGCGCCTGCAGCGTGCCGGCGGTCAGGCCGAGCGTGCTCTCAATGGTGCCCACGGCCGCGCCATTGCTGTTGAGCTGCGCCATCGCCGTCTCATAGGCAAGGATCGTCCAGACCGTGCTGTCATAGGTTGTGACCGCGGTCGATGCAGTCGAGAACGCATTGCCGATCGGGGTCCAGCCGCTGAGCGCGCTCTCAAAACCGAGGTTGGAGATCGGCGGCAGCGCCGCATTGGCGGCGGTCGCGGGCAGCATCAGGGCAAGCAGGGCGGCGGCGATGTGCTTCATGGCGACAACTCCAGGACAAGGCAGGGGCAGCGCTCCTGGCAATGCGATGCAGGATAACCGGTAATTATGCCAGATCCGTTTCCGGCGCGGGCGCCCTCACCCCTCAATTCAAAAAAATCTTGCCCGGATTGAGGATGCCGCGCGGGTCGAGGGCCGCTTTCACGCTGCGCATCACCGCGAGCGCCTCCACCCCGTGCTCGGCTTCGAGGAACTCCCGCTTGCCGATGCCCACGCCATGCTCCCCGCTGCACGACCCGCCGAGTGCGAGTGCCCGGGCGACGATCCGCTTGTCCAGTTCCCACGCCCGCGCCAGGCCGTCCGGCTCCGGCGGCACCAGGATGACGGTGTGGAAGTTGCCGTCGCCCACGTGCCCCACGATCGGCGCGGTCAGGCCGGATGCGGCGATATCCTGCTGCGTGCCCAGGATCGCCTCCGCCAGGCGGGAGATCGGCACGATTGAATCGGTCGCGATCCCCTGGTGCCCCGGCTTCAGCGCCAGGCACGCCCAGTAAGCGTCATGCCGCGCCCGCCACAGCCGGTTGCGCTCGGCCGGATCGGTCGCCCACTGGAACCCATGTGCGCCGAAGCCGGTTGCGATCTCCTCCGCCTGCACCGCCTGCTCGGCGACTGACGCGGGTGTGCCGTGGAATTCGAAGAACAGAGTCGGCACTGCCGCCAGCCCCTCCAGCTTCGAATAGGCGATGCAGGCGCCCATCTGCACCTCGTCCAGCAGTTCGATGCGCGCCACCGGAATGCCCAGCTGCATGATGGCGATCACCGACTCCACCGCGCTGCCGAGGTCGGGGAACTGGCAGATCGCCGCACTCGTTGCCTCGGGAATACCGTACAGCCGGAGCTGGATTTCGGTGATGATGCCCAGCGTGCCCTCGGACCCCACGAACAGCCGCGTCAGGTCATAGCCCGCCGCCGACTTGCGCACCCGCCCGCCGGTGCGGATCACCCGCCCATCGGCCAGTGCCACGGTCAGGCCCATCACGTTCTCCCGCATCGTGCCGTAGCGCACCGCCGCGGTGCCGCTCGCCCGTGTCGAGCACATGCCGCCCAGCGAGGCATCCGCGCCGGGATCGACGGGGAAGAACAGGCCCTGGTCGCGCAGATGCTGGTTGAGGCTGCGATGCGTCAGCCCCGGCTGCACCCGGCAATCCATGTCTGCCGCGTTGACCTCCAACACCGCGGTCATCCGTGACAGGTCGAAGGTGATGCCGCCGCGCACCGGCGTCACATGCCCTTCCAGCGAGGTGCCGGTGCCGTAGGGCACCACCGGCACGCTATGGGCGTTGCACAAGGCGAGCAGCCGCGCCGCCTCCTCCGAGGTTTCGATGAAGGCGACCGCGTCCGGCAGCACCGGCGGCTGGGTGTCCTGGCCGTGCGAATGATGGTCGCGATGCCCCGATGACGTGGTGATCCGCTCGCCCAGGAAGGCGCGGGCCTCGGCAATCACCGTATCGACCGGTCGGGACATGCTCTCTCCTGCATTCATAGGTTGCAGGTTTGTAGTACCTGCCTCACGCTGGAAAGTCATGGAGCCTGTTCTGCATATCGAGGGCCTGCGCACCGAATTCCGTATCGCCGGCACCTGGCGGGCCGCGGTAGATGGCCTGTCGCTGACGCTCAACCCCGGCGAGACCCTGGCCCTGGTGGGGGAGAGCGGCTGCGGCAAGTCGATCTCCGCCCTGTCGATCATGGGCCTCGTGCCCAAGCCGGCCGGCCGCATCGCCGCCGGCTCCATCCGGCTGGAGGGGTGCGAGCTGGTCGGCATGGATGATGCCGGTCTCGACCGTCTGCGCGGCGACCGCATGGCGATGATCTTCCAGGAGCCGATGACCAGCCTGAACCCGGTGATGACCATCGGCGACCAGGTGGCCGAAGCGCTGATCCTGCATCGCGGCCTCTCCCGCCGGGACGCCGCCGCCCAGGCGCTGGCGGTGCTGGAGGAGGTGAAGATCCCCTCCGCCGCGTCGCGCTTCCACGATTACCCGCACCAGTTCAGCGGCGGCATGCGCCAGCGGGTGATGATCGCCATCGCGCTCGCCTGCGAGCCCGCTTTGCTGCTGGCCGACGAGCCGACCACAGCGCTGGACGTGACAATCCAGGCCCAGGTGCTCGGGCTTCTGGCCGATCTGAAGTCCCGGCACGGCATGGCGATGCTGTTCATCACCCACAATCTCGGCGTCGTCGCCCAGATCGCCGACCGGGTGGCGGTGATGTATGCCGGCCAGATCGTCGAGGAGGGCGCGGTCGCCCGCATCTTCGCTGCCCCCGCCCATCCCTACACCCGCGCCTTGTTCGCCGCGATCCCGCGCATGGATATCGACGGCCAGGAGTTGGCCGCGATCCCCGGCCGGGTGCCGCCGCTCGATGCGATGCCCGAAGGCTGTCGCTTCGCCCCGCGCTGCGGCCTCGCACGCGCCGGCTGCGACGCCCCACAGACCCTCGCCCCCGCCGGCACCGGCCACCACGCCCGCTGCCACGTCGCCACGGAGATCGTTCATGCTTGACCCCACCGGCCGCGTGGCCATGATTTCCGGCGCCTCGCGCGGCATCGGCCGTGCCATCACCGAGCGCCTGCTCGCCTCCGGCTACAGCGTCAGCGCTGGCATCCGCGGCACCCACACGCTGGCGCCGCACGAACGCCTGTTCGTCCACCGCTACGACGCGTTGTCGGAGACGGACCCCGTGACCTGGACCGCGGCGACAATGGCGCGCTTCGGGCGGATCGACGCGCTGGTCAATTCCGCCGGCATCAACCCGCGCGCGAAGCTCGACGATACCGACGAGACCAAGATCGACGCGATGTGGCAGGTGAACATCAAGGGGCCGCTGCGGCTGATCCGCGCCGCCTTGCCGCATCTGCGTGCGGGCGGCGAGGGGCGGGTGATCAACCTCGCCTCACTCTCCGGCAAGCGGGTGGTCAACGAGAATGTGGGCTATGCGATGACCAAGTTCGCCCTGATCGCCCTGACCCATTCGCTGCGCCGCGAGGAATGGGCGCATGGCATCCGCGCCACCGCGCTCTGCCCCGGCACGGTCAATACCGACATGACGCTGGGCATCTCCAGCGCGCCGCGCGACGCCATCACCCAGCCGGAAGACCTGGCGGTGCTGGCCGAGACGATGATCCTGCTGCCCAATACCGCCACGATCGGCGAGCTGCTGGTGAACTACCGGCAGGAATCCTTCTTCTGATCCCACTTCAGGAGCTTATCGCCATGAATTTCCGCCAGGCCCTCTTGGCCGCCGCCCTCGCCTTCGCCGTGCCTAGCCTCGCGCACGCCGCACCGAAGACCGACCTGATCGTCGGCATGGCCGCCCAGGACGTCGGCAAGCTCGACCCGCATCTGGCCGTCTCCACCATCGACCGTGCCGTGGTGGCCTGGATGTTCTCCGGCCTCGTCCGCTTCCGGCCGGGCAGCATCTCGCCTGCCGACATCGAACCCGACCTCGCCGAAAGCTGGACCGCCTCGCCCGACAAGAAGATCTGGACCTTCCGGCTGCGCCCGGGCGTCAAGTTCCACGGCAGCTACGGCGATGTCACCGCCGAGGACGTGGTGTTCAGCCTGACCAAATCCGCCGACCCCAAGCGCTCCGCCTCGTCGGCCGACTTTGCCGCCTTCGAAAAGATCGAGGCGATCGACCCGCTGACCGTGCGGATCACCCTCAAGCAGACCGTGCCCAGCCTGCTCGGCATCGTCACCAACTACGGCGGTGGCTTCATCGTCTCGAAGAAGGCGGTCGAGGCCCTGGGCGACAAGTTCAATTCGAACCCGATCGGCACCGGCCCCTTCGCCTTCGCCTCCCTCACCCCCAACCAGTCTCTCGAACTCGTCGCCCACAAGGCGTATTTCCGCGGCACGCCGAAGCTGGAAAAGATCAGCTACCGCTTCCTGCCCTCCAACGCCTCGCGCGACCTCGCCTTCCAGAACGGCGAGCTCGACCTCCAATACGGCATGCAGGATCAAACCTGGGTGGACCGCACGAAGAAGGTCCCCGGCGCCATCGTCGATGTCTTCGAACCCGGTGAGGAAGCGATCCTGCACCTCAACGCCGCCATCAAGCCGATGGACGACATCCGCGTCCGCCAGGCGATCGCGCTCGGCATCAACCGCCCCGAGCTGGTCCGCTGGCAGGGCGCCGGCGTTGCCCGCCAGCCCGGCAGCGTCATCCCCATCGGCAACCTCGGCTACGCCAAGGACGCCGGCCTGCCCGCCCACAACATCGACCGCGCCAAGGCCCTCCTGGCCGAAGCCGGCTTCGCCTCGGGCCTGACGCTGAAGGTCGTCCACACCCAGCTGCCCAACATGCTGGCGCAGATGCAGGTCGTCCAAGCCCAGCTCAAGCGCGTCGGCATCAATCTCGACCTGCAAGTGGTCGAACACGCCACCTTCCATTCGATGATCCGCCAGGACGTCAGCGCCATCGTTTTCTACTCCGCCGCCCGCTTCCCGGTGGCTGACGTCTACCTCACCCAGTTCTACCACTCGCGCAGCATCGTCAAAACGCCCACGGCCGTGACCAACTTCAGCCACTGCAATGCGGCGGACGCCGAAATCGACGCCGCCCGCACCGAACCTGACGACGCCAAACAGATCGCCCTGTGGGAAACCGCACAGAAAAAAATCGTCGCCGCCGTCTGCGCCGTGCCGCTGATCGAAACCATGCAAGCCTGGGTCCGCCGCGACACGCTCGACTACGGCTACGAGCTGAAGGGCTCGCTGTCCCTCGGGCCGATGATCACCGAGAAGACCACGTTCAAGTGAAGGAAAGGCAAGTAAGG
>CAMCJI010000226.1 GCA_945874805.1 Asaia bogorensis
GCGGCTCTCAGGCCGAACGTAGCTGAATAGTCCGTCCCGTCGTTGGTCAAAACCGCGCATCTTCGCTGCCTTGCGTCTGTCAATCTGATGAGAGATCGAATCCCATACGCACGCGTCGGAGCAAGGAGTTTTTCAGCAGCCTGCTAGAGGTCGCCGCGCTGTTTGATCCGCTGGATGATCTCCGACGTTGAAATGCCGGGTGTGTATGGCAGCAGGGCGAGGCGATGGCTCGTGCGGATGGCACCATAGTAGCGTTCCACCTGCGCCTCCGAATAATCGTCGCCATGCGCCACCACATGGATGCCCAGCGCGTCGAGGAAGGCGGGGGTGGGCGCGGTCGGCGCATCCGGCACCACCCGATCGACCCAGCGGCAGGCGGCGACGACGGCGATGCGCTCGGCCATCGTCAGGATCGGCGGGTGCTTGTAGGCCGCCATGTCGGCATCGTTCATGACGCCGACATACAGCTCATCGCCGAGGGCGCGGGCCTGGCGCAGCAGGTTGACGTGGCCGGCGTGAAAGAGGTCGCCGCAGATGTCGGCGTAGACGCGGATCATGCGCGGCGCTCCCGGATGGCATTCAGGGTTTCGGCCAGCAGCGCATCCTCGGGGAAGCGGTGCAGCGCCTCGCGGCAGTAGCGCAGGGCCTGGACGGCGTTGCCGCGCAGCATTGCCGCGATCAGCGAGAGGTACAGGGTGCAGCGCGACAGGTCGCTCGCGGGGTCCATCAGGTTCGGCGCGGAGAAGCCGGGCACGTGGTCGGGGTCCGGCACCTGCCAGGCGCCGTAGTTCTCGGCCAGATAGCGCTCGGGCGGATCGGGCACCAGGACGTCGCGGCCCAGGAAGGCCATCGGGCGCAGGGTGAAGGGCGTGTCGGCCCAGCGCAGGGCGAGGCTGCCGCGCTGCACGCCGCACCACATCACGTCGTCGGTTCGCTGGTAGAGGAAGACGTCGCCGCCGATGCCGGCTTCGGAGCGGAAGCGCACGCGCAGCACGGCGTCGCGGTGGATGTCGTGGTAGAGGAAGGTCAGGCGGGGGTGCGCGTCGATCGCTTCGATCACCGCCTCTGCCGGGCAGCCGGGCAGCACGCCGACGTCGATATCGCTGTCGAAGGAGATGAAGTCGCCTTCACGCACGCAGCCCAGCAGGGTACCGCCATTGAGGAAGCAGGGCTGACCGGTGGGCGCCATCGCGTCCAGCAGGTCGAACAGGGCGGTGCGGGCGGCGGCGCGGTCGAACCGCTTTTCGCCGGGGGGGTTTTCCACCGGCTGCCAGATTTCGGCCACCCAGCGCATGGCGACGGTGAGGTCGTGGCGCGCCTCGGTCAGACGGCCATGCCAGACGCAGAGCTCGCCGGCGGCGCAGGCGGCCGGGCCGTGCGCGGGGGCGAGCGCCAGGGCGCGGTGCAGCCGGTCGATCGCGGCGTGTTCCAGCCCGCGGCCGCGCAGGTCCTCCGCCTCGAACAGCAATGCCTCCACGGTACTGGCGGGGGCGAGCGGCGCGCCGGCCATCGCGGCCTCGGCCGAGATGCGGGCCAGGGCGGCATCGGCGCGCAGTTGCGGCCGGTCCGGGGCGAGGGCTGCCACGCGCTGCAGATGCGGTGCGGCGGCCTGGGGGTGGCCGAGTTTCAGCAGAACCGTGCCGAGATTGTACTGCGCCTCGACATGGCCGGGCCGGATCGCCAGGGCCGCGCGGTAGCACGCCGCCGCCTCCGCCAGCCGGCCCTGCGCATCCAGCGCCACGCCGAGGTTGCTCAGCAGCACCGGGTCGTCGCCGGTTTCGGCCAGCATCGCGCGCAATGCCGCCTCGGCCGCGCCGGGGGCGCCGGCGCGCAGATGCGCGACCGCCTCGCCGAGCCGGGCGCCGCGCGCGCTGCTGGACAGGCTAGGCACGCTGGCACAGGCTCCGCATCTGCCATGACCGGAGCCGATGATGCTGCTTTCCCGCCTGCCACATCTGGTCTGGCCCGCTTTGCCTGGTCCGTTTCATGCTCAGGTCATCGCCTTGCTGCATCAGTTCGAGACATCCCAATGGTGGCAGCCGGCCGATCTGGCGGAGCAGCAGTTCCGCCAGCTTGCAGCCCTGCTGGCCCATTTCCAGGCGAGTTCGCCCTTCATGCGCCCGCGGCTGGAGGCTTTCAATGCCCGGCTCGACCGGCGGGTGAACGCCACCACCCTGCGTGCCATCCCGGTGCTGACCCGCGCCGACATCCGTGCCGCGGGCGATCGGCTGTTCAATGCGGACCTGCCACCGGGGCAGGTGGAATGGCGCAGCTCCGGCTCCTCCGGCACCACCGGCGCGCCGGTTGTGGTGCGCAAAACCGAGGTGGGGGAGATGTTCCACGCCGCACTCGGGCTGCGCAACCATGTCTGGCACGAGCGCGATTTCAGCGGGAGCTTCGCCGCGATCCGGCGATTTCCGCATGGGACCGCAATGGGGCCGGAGGGGGCGGCAGGCGGCGCCTGGGCACCGGGGATCGAGACGGGGCCCTCCTTTTCGCTGAACTCCGCCTTCACCACGCTGGACGAGCAGCTCGACTGGCTGGCGCGCGTCCGCCCGGCCATCCTGTTCAGCTACCCCTCGCTGCTGCATGGCCTGGCGCTGGCGGCCGAGCGGCGGGGGATGGGCACCGGCTGGCTGCGGGGCCTGATGGGCTTCGGCGAGGTCGCCACGCCGCAGCAGCGCACGGCGATCACCCGCGTGTTCGGCCAGAGCCTGCGCGACACCTACAGCGCGTCGGAAGTCAGTACGATCGCGCTGCAATGCCCGGAGGTGGAGGGCAGCTATCACGTCATGGCCGAGAACGTCATCGTCGAGCTGCTCGACCGGCACGGCCAGCCCTGCGCCGCCGGCGTGCCGGGCGAGGTGGTCGTCACCGATCTGCACAACATGGTGACGCCGCTGATCCGCTACGCCATCGGCGATATCGCCGAATGGGGCCCGCCCTGCGCCTGCGGCCGCGGGCTGCCGGTGCTGCGGCGCATCGTCGGGCGGACGCTGCATCTGCTGCGCCTGCCGGACGGGGACGCGCTGGTGCCGGATATCGAGCGCCAGGACCTGCATCTGCTCGCCCCGCTGCGCGAGGTGCAGGTGGTGCAGCACGGTTTTGCCGATATCGAGGTTCGGCTGGCGATGGATCGCCTGCCCACGGCCGATGAGCAGGCGGCCCTGTCGGCCGCCGTGCGCCACGGCCTGCATGACCGCGACTTCGCGCTGCGGTTCACGACGATGGCGGCGATCCCGCGCGCCGAGAGCGGCAAGTTCGAGGCGTTCCTGTGCGCGATGCCGCCGGCTTGATACGCTGCCGGCTTCTGGCTAGGTTCAAAAAAGCTTCGAGGTTTCGAATTTTATGCATTCGCTCACGCGGTTTCTGCTCGCGACCACCAGTTTCACCATGCTGGCCCTGCTGCCGGCCCGCGCCGCGGTGATCTTCGAGAGCGACCTGTCGGGCGGGTTTGGCCAGACCTTCGCCACCTCGGCCGGCATCGCCGGGGACGACACCGCCGTCGGCAATGTATCAAACTACGATGCGATTGGGCTGGGCTACGCCACCGCCAGCTATCCCGGTGACTTCTTCCGGCTCAGTGGCCCGACCGGCGGCGGCTCGCTGCTGTTCAACCTGATGTTCACCGCCAGCGGCGCCGCAGCATACTTCGCCGATTTTGGCGCCGGACCCGTGGTGGCCGGCTATTACGGTCTGGAATCCGCCGCCACCTCCACCGAGGGCGGCAGCGAGGGGGGGAGCCTGCTGTTGCAGACGCTCTCGCGCTACAACACCTCGCTGTTGAGCGGCAGCGGCAGCAGCGGCGGTGGCGCAGGAACGATCCCGCTGACGATTTCGCCGTTTGGCGATGGGGGCGGCGGGACCAGTTCGTCGTCCGCGCCATCCGGCCCTGCGTGGCCATCGAGCGATCTGCGCCCGGTGCTGTCGTTCTATGACGAGAATTTCGACCCGCTGACGACCATCACCCTCGCCGCCGGCAACAGCGTCGATATCGAGGGCGTGATGAGCGCCGGCCAGACGCTCTATATGTCCGTCTCGACCGGGTTCGACTACACGCTCGCCGCCGCGACGAGCGAGACGGCCCCCGTCGAAACGCCGGAGCCCGCCTCCGCGGCGCTGCTCGGCCTTGGCGCCGCTGCCCTGGCCGCGCGCCGGCGCAAGCGGATCGTCTGACGGACGGTCGCCACGGTCAGACCGGGACGACTGCCAGCCCTGCGGGGTCGAACCCGACCCAGACGGCCTGGCCGGGATGCAGCGGCGTGGTGACATCGCCGCCGCTGGCGAAGAGTTCGGCCGCCACCCCGTCGATCGCCACCTCGTATTCCATGTGCCCGCCGAGATAGGCGGCCTTGGCGATGCGGCCGGGCAGCATCCCCTCCCCCTGGCCAGGGGAGAGCCGCAGCGAATGCGGCCGCACCGCCAGCAGGGCCGCGCCCTCGGCGACCCCGCGATGCGGCAGATGCAGGGTCAGCCCGGCCAGCGCCACCTCGGCCATCTCGCCCATGCGGCGCAGTTGGACCGGCAGAAGGTTCGCATTGCCGATGAAATCGGCCACGAAGCGGCTGGCCGGCTGTTCGTAGAGGTCGCGCGGCGTGCCGTCCTGGGCGATGCGCGCCTGGCTCATGACGATGATCCGGTCGGAGACGGCCAGCGCCTCCTCCTGGTCGTGGGTGACGTAGACGACGGTGAGTTTCAGCAGTTGTTGCAGGGCGCGGATTTCGTCGCGCACGTGGCGGCGGAGCTTGGCGTCGAGGTTGGAGAGCGGCTCATCGAACAGCAGCACGCGGGGTTCCAGCACGATGGCGCGCGCGACGGCGACGCGCTGCTGCTGGCCGCCGGAGAGCTCGCTGGGCAGCCGGCCCTCGAAGCCGGACAGGCCGACGAGGGCGAGCTTCTCCGCCGCGCGGGCCTCCGCCTCCGGCTTCTTCAGGCCGGAGGCGCGCAGGCCGTAGCAGGTGTTTTCCATCACCGTCATGTGCGGGAACAGGGCGTAGGACTGGAACACCATCGAGACGTCCCGCTCGGCGGCGGAGCGGGGGGTGACGTCGGTCTCGTCGATCAGGATGCGGCCGGAGGTGGCGTGCTCCAGCCCGGCGATCAGCCGCAGCGTGGTGGTTTTGCCGCAGCCGGAGGGGCCGAGCAGGGTGACCAGGGTGCCGGAGGCGATTTCGAAGCTCACGCCGTCCACGGCGGTGGCGGTGCCGTAGCGCTTGGTCACCGCATCGAAGCGGACGGCGGGTTTGGTCATGCGGAGACTCCAACGGGCGCCGTGGTGTTCGCGGCCCGGCGGCCGATCTTCTGCTCGCCCACCAGCGCGCGGATGGCGGCGAGTGCCAGGGCCATGATGACGATGAGCACGGCGGAATAGACCAGGGCGATGCCGTGCTCCCCGATCTCCGCCCGGCCGACGATATAGACGGTGGAGAGCTGGTATTCGGCCGTCGTCAGGAAGATCACCGCGCTGACCGAGGTGACCGCACGGACGAAGCTGTAGACCATCGCAGCGATGATCGCCGGGCGCAGGATCGGCAGGATGACGAGCCGGAAGGTGCGGAAACTCCGCGCGCCGAGGGTGAGCGAGGCCTCGTCGAGGCTTTTGTCGATCTGGGCGAGGCTGGCCAGCCCGGCGCGGATGCCCACCGGCATGTTGCGGAAGACGAAGGCGAGGATGAGGATCACCCCCGTGCCGGTCAGCTCCACCGGCGGCACGTTGAAGGCGAGGATGTAGCTGACGCCGATGACCGTGCCGGGGATGGCGAAGCTCATCATCGTCAGGAACTCGAAGGCCGGCTTGCCGCGGAAGCTCTGCCGGCCGAGCAGCCAGGCGGTCAGCAGGCCGAGGGCGGCGGTGATCGGCATGGCGATGAGCGACAGCTTCATCGTCGTCAGGAAGCTGGACCAGGCCGAGCCGGAGAGGAACCAGCCGCCGACGCCGTGGTCCAGGCTGAAGGCGGTGAGGAAGTATTTGAGCGTCGGCGTGTTGTTCCGCCCGATGGATTCGACGAAGCCGCCGACCATGATGATGCCGTAGACCACCACCGTCAGCCCGAGCCAGGGCAGGACGGTGGCGTAGCAGACCCCGCGCAGCAGCCCCGGCAGCGGCGGGGCGATGCCGCCGTCGCCCTTGCCGGAGACGGTGGTGTAGCTGCGGTCGCCGATCCACAGGCGCTGTGCCATGAAGGCCGAGAGGGTGAAGACGAGCAGCACCAGCGCCAGCACCGCCGCCCGCCCCTGGTCGTGGGTGGCGCCGACGACGGCGAAGAAGATCTCGGTGGACAGCACCGTGAAGGAGCCGCCCAGCATCAGCGGATTGCCGAAATCGGCCATGCTCTCGATGAAGCCGATGAGGAAGGCGTTGGCGAGGCCCGGCCGTATCAGCGGCCAGGTGATGGTGCGGAAGGTGCGCCAGCGGCCGGCGCGCAGGGTGCCCGCGGCCTCCTCCAGGCTGGGGGCGACGCCTTGCAGCACGCCCAGCAGCACCAGGAAGGCGATGGGGGTGAAGGCCAGCAGCTGGGCGATGGTCACGCCGGGCATGCCGTAGAGCCAGCGGGAACGGGGGATGTCGAAGTTCTGGTACAGGAAGGTCGTCACGAACCCCGCCCGGCCGAACATCAGGATCAAGGCGAGGCCGATGACGAAGGGCGGGGTGATGATCGGCAGCAGCGACAGCAGCCGGATCGGCCCTTTCAGCGGCAGGCCGGTGCGCACCGCCACCAGCGCGAAAGCGAGGCCCAGCAGGGTGGAGAGCACGCCGACCACCACGGCCAGAAACAGCGTGTTCCAGGCCGAGCCGCAGTTGCCAGTGCCGCTCAGGCAGTCCAGCCCCCAGATCGCCTTGTCGCTGATCTTCTCGGCGAACAGCCCCAGCGCCAGGCCGCCGTCATTGTCGCGGATGGCGGAGATCAGCACGGTGGCGACCGGCAGGAAGACGAAAATCAGGATCGAGCCGATGACGGCCAGGATGGCGCCGAGCACGAACACGTCGCCCCGGCACCAGCCCTGCCGCGCCAGCCCGAAGGCCAGCAGGATGACGCAGGCGCCGGCATAGACCAGGGCGCCCCAGCCGAGCGCCGGCTGGCTCGGGCTGCCGCCGAACAGGCCGGCGAGCCAGGCATAGGCCCAGCCGCGATGGATGATCGCGAAGGATTCCAGGCAGAGCCAGCCCAGCCCGAGCGCCGCCGCCCAG
>CAMCJI010000227.1 GCA_945874805.1 Asaia bogorensis
AGTCCTACATCCAGGCATATAAGCCGGATGCGCGATCTCGCCACCCTCATCGAGATGATCCTCACGGCCCTCCGGGCCGCCGGCCTCGATGCGGCCTCCGTCACCCGCCTCCACCACCTCCTCGCCCGCCAACGCCCCCAGGCGGCCCCCACCAACGCGCCGATGGAGCCGGAGGGCGAGGAAGCCCCGCTCTCCCGCCGCGCCATCGGCCGCTGGCTGCGCGGCCTCACCGGCCCGAAGCTCTCCGCCCACCGGCCCGGCCCCCGCCGGGCGCCCCGCCCGCGCGCGCCCGGCTCCGCGCGCCACATCCAGGCATGTCGCGCCCGCGCCCCGCCCGGGCCGGTGCGGCACGGTCACCCCCGCCCGTCGCCTTCCCCCACCGTCCGGCCGCAGCCGGCCGGGCGCGCCATCATGCGATGCAGCGCCTCGATCAGCCGGTCGGGGTGGCAGGGCTTCTGGAACCGGAACGCGGCGGCGGCGAAAGCGCTGCCCTGCTGGTCGGCGGAGTAGCCGGACAGCACGATGAACGGCACCCCCCGCGCATTCAGCGCCAGGCAGGCGGGGGCGGCGCTGATGCCGGCGAGGTTGGTATCGAGCACCGCGCCGTCGCAGGTGCCGCGCGCGATCATCGCCAGCGCCTCCTCGATCCGCCCGGCCACGCCCACCACCTTGAACCCGGCCTCGGCGATGTATTCTTCGAGAACAAAGGCGAGCATCGGCTCGTCCTCGACGATCAGGATGCGCCCCGCGCTAGCAGGCATCGTTTTTCGGATCGTTCACAACCGTCTCCCAGGCCGCCAGGGCATGATCCGCCGGGGCGCGCAGATCCCAGACCAGCCCGTGTGCGGCGAAATCAACCCGCACCGTGCCCCCCACCGCCGCTTCCGCCATCCGCCCGATGACGAGGCTGCCGAAGCCGCTGCGTGTGGGTGCCGCCACGCGCGGCCCGCCGCTCTCCACCCAGCGCAGCCAGAAGCCCGGCGCCGCCCCGCCCACCGCCCCCCAGGTGACATGCACCGTCCCCGCCGGCCCGCACAGGGCGCCATGCTTGGCCGCGTTGGTCGAGAGCTCATGCAACGCCATGCCGATCCCCTGCGCCGCGGCGGGCTTGAGCATGGCCTGCGGGCCTTCGGTGAAGATGCGCGTGCCGAACAGGTCGCGGAAATGAACCAGCTGCGCCTCGATCAGGTCGCGCACCTCCACGCCCTTCCAGTGGCTGCGCACCAGCAGATCCTGCCCCGCCGCCAGGCTGTTGATGCGGTCGGAGAGCCGGGCGGCGAAGGTTGCGGGGTCGCCGTGCTTGGCGGTCTGCTGCGCGATCGCCTGCACCACAGCCAGCAGGTTGCGGGCCCGGTGATTCACCTCTGCCATCAGCAGATGCACATGCGCCTCGGCCCGTTTGCGTTCGGAGATGTCGCGGATGTTGAACTGGATCACCGGCCGGCCGCTCTCATCGTACTGGTTGGCCACCACCTCCACATGCTGCAACTGCCCGTCCTGGCTGCGCAGCGGCAGGTTGTCGTAGCGGATTTCCTGGGCGAGGTTGATGCTGCGCACCATCTCCTGGCTTTCCGCCTGGTCGCGCAGCAGCCCGATCTCGAACAATTCCTTGCCCAGCAGCTGGCCGTGCGGATAGCCGAGGATATGGGTCATGTAGGGATTGGCATCGATGATCTTGCGGGTATCGGGATCGACGATGAGGATGCCGTCATGCGCCGTCTCGAACAGCCGGCGGTAGCGGATTTCGGAAACCAGCAGCTTCTCCTCATGGCGCTTGCGCTCGGTCACGTCGCGGATCACCGCCAGCATGCCACCCTGCTGCCCGGCCGCCCCCGTCAGCCGGGTGACCGCCACATCCACCTGCACGGCCCGGCCGTCGGAGCGTATGTGGATGCACTCGCCGTGCCATTCCGCCTGGTCGCGCAGCGCAATCCGCGCCGCGGCGGCATCGCCGGGGCGGTGCCAGCGGGTTTCGTACAGCTCAGGCAGCTTGCGCCCCAACGCCTGCTTGGCCGGCATGCCATACAGCCGCTCGCAGGCGGCGTTGAGGTAGGTGATCCGCGCCCCGTCATCCACCGCAACCACCGCATCGCTCACCTGTGCGAGCATCTCGCCGCGGATGCGGTTGGCGTCGGCATCTTGGCCCTGCAGCATGTAAAGCTGCGGCCCGGCCGCGCCTTCGATCACCAGCGCATCGACATCGCCGCCGCGGATCGCCCGCAGCGCCTCTTCCGCCCCCTCCAGCTGGCTGCGCAATTCGGCGTTCTCTGCCCGCAGCGATGCCTGGGCGGCGGTTGTCATTTGCCGGCTGGCCCGGCGGCCAGGTCGAGCCCGGCGAGCAGGGCGCCGGTGCGCGACATGTCGCCGACGAACCGGCGCATCGGCAGCGGCAGGCGCTTGACCAGCGTCGGCGCCGCGACGATCTGTTCACTACTCGCCAGGCCCTGGTTCTGGGCGATGTCCACGACCTCCAGCGCATAGCGGCCGGTCAGATGCTCCTCGCAGAGCCGCCGGATGTTTGACACGGCACGGGCCGAGTGCGGCGACGACCCGACGATGTAGAGCTGCATGACATAGAGCCCCGCCGGGAGCGCCGGGTCCGCCATCACCCGTCCCCCGGCTTGACGTCGAGGCCCACGAGCACCCGGCTCTCGTCGGAGAGATCGCCGATGATCTTCTTGATGGTCTCTGGCCGCCGGCGCACCAGGGTGGGTACGGCGAGGATCTGGTCGCCGGCGGCCAGTTGCGGCGCCTTGACCAGGTCGATGACCTCGATGCTGTAGCGACCCGCGAGATGGGTCTGGCAGATCCGCTGCAGGTTGGCGAAGGCGGCCATTGAGCGTGCGGTCTGCCCGGCAATATACAGCCGCAACTGGAACAGCCGCGCGCCGGCCCCGGCAGGGGACAGCGCGGTCATCGCGCAGTCGCCAGCCGCCCGGCGAGGCCGGGTGTTTCGTGGCGTTGATGCGCCATCGCGTCTGCGTCGAGGTCGGAGGTGCGGGCCTGCAGCGTCTCCTGGGCGATGGCGAACTGCACTTCCTCGGTCTGCACCTCCACCTCGGCCTGCAGGGCGGCGATCTGCGCCTCGATCGCCTTGCGCTTGCTGGCAAGCTGGCGGAGCATCCGCGCGTGGTCCTGGCTGCGCACGGTGGCCGCGGTGCGCTCCTGCGCCTCCAGCGCCAGCCGCGCGCTGCCGATCAGCAGGCGATCGCCGCCGAGATAGACATCGACGAGGTCGATGCCCCGGTCGCTGAGGATGAACTCGCGCACCTGGTTCGAATGCGGCATGCCGCGGGATTTGCGCACCACCAGGGTACGGTTGCGCTCGCCGTTGAATTCGACGCTGCGCAGCAGCAGCCAGGTATCCATCAGTGAGGAGATGCCGGCCTGCGAGTCCTCCGGGGCCGAACTGGCGTCGGCGCTGCCGGTCAGGCTGGTGAAGAGCGCGGTGATCTGTTCTTTCTTCAAGAAGTCGATCAGCCGCATCAGCGTCGGCTTCACCTCGGAATCGCTGTGGGTAGTGAACAGGTTGGTGATCGGGTCAACCGCAACCACGGCCGGGCGGAAGCTGCGCACGGCATCGTGCATGCTGACGAGATGCTGCTCCTGGCCCAGCAGGGTCGGGCGGGAGGAGTGGATTTCCAGCAGACCCTGGCGCATCCAGTGTTCGAGGTCGATGCCGACCGAGCGCATGTTGCGCACGATCTGCGCGTTCGACTCCTCATAGGCGAAGAACAGCGCCCGCTCGCCGCGCTGGCAGGCGGTTTCGACGAATTTCGCGGCGATCGTGCTCTTGCCTGTCCCCGGGGAGCCGGAAACCAACACGCTGCTGCCGCGGAAATAGCCCTGCCCGCCCAGCATCTCGTCGAGCCGGTCTATCCCGGTCGCGACCCGCTCCATCGAGACGGTGTGGTCAAGCTGCAGCGAAGTGATCGGCAGGACGGAAAAGCCGTGCGCGCCGATCAGGAAGGGATACTCGTTCATGCCGTGCGCAGTGCCGCGATATTTCAGCACGCGCAGGCGGCGGGTGGATATCTGGTCCTGGATGCGCTGGTCGAGGACGATGACGCAGTCCGCGACGTACTCCTCGAGGCCGTAGCGGGTGATGGCGCTGCCCTCGCCCTTCTCCCCGGTGATGATCGCGGTGACGCCGCGATCCTTCAGCCAGCGGAACAGGCGGCGCAGTTCCGCGCGCAGGATCGACTGGTTGGGCAGGCCTGCGAACAGCGCTCGACCGTGTCGAGCACGACGCGTTTCGCGCCGATGGTGTCGATGGCATGGCCGAGGCGGATGAACAGGCCTTCGAGGTCATATTCGCCGGTCTCCCCGATCTCGCTGCGTTCGATATGGACATGGTCGAGCGCGATCTTCTTCTGCGCCACCAGTTCGTCGAGATCGAAGCCGAGGGAGCGGACATTGGCGGTGAGCTCGGCGGCGCTCTCCTCGAACATCATGAACACGCCGGGCTCGCCGAATTGGGTGGCGCCGCGCACCAGGAATTCGATGCCCAGCATGGTCTTGCCGCAGCCGGCGGTGCCGGAGACCAGCGTTGGCCGTCCGGCCGGCAGCCCTCCGCCGGTGATCTCGTCGAGGCCATCGATCCCGGTAGGCGACTTGGCCAGGGGTTGCAGGGCTGGTGCCGGATTCTTGCTCATGGTGCATCCATGATGGCCAATCCTGCAAATAGTCAAGGATGAAAATACAGCGCAACATATGGTATAGGTAGTATAAAATGCAATTAAGTTTTGTATCGTATATATTCTATATGAATTGCTATTTATTTTACTGTCCATTGTTCGACGAACACATGCACCCGGTGGGGGGGCGGAATATACGCAGGTTGCCACCACAGGACTGTGACGCATGGCCGCCTGCCGTCGCACGCCGACGCGTCGCTCGGGCGGTTGATCGGTACCAACCAGTTGGTATGTTTGTTCCTGCCACCACCCCCGCCAAGGGTTTCCATGCGACGTCCGACGATGAGCTGTGGGCGGCCGCGCACTGGGGGGCCACCGGCGCCTTCTTCGCGCAGGCGCCTTAGCACGCCCTGGCGGACCCGCCCGCTCACCCCGCACACCCAGGCGGTGCTGCGGAGCGGGTTCATCCGCGCCAGGGCCCAGGGCGGCCCAGCCATCGCCGCTGACGTCATCGCTGATCTGAAACGCTACATCACCCTGCTCTTCAGCAAAGGATAACGCCGATGCCCAGCCCCTTCATGTGGTACGAACTGATGACCAGCGACCCCGACGCGGCGGCGCAGTTCTATGAACGCGTCATCGGCTGGTCCGCCGCCGACAGCGGCATGCCCGGCATGGACTACCGCCTGCTGCGCAGCGGTGAGGCCAGCATCGCCGGCCTGATGGCCCTGCCGTCCGGCGCCGCAGAGGCCGGCATGCGGCCGGCCTGGTTCGGCTATGTCGCGGTTGCCGATGTGGAGGCCGCCATCGCCGGCTTCCTCGCCGCCGGCGGCGGACTGCTCATGCCCGCCACCGACATCCCCGGCATCGGCCGCTTCGCGCTGGTGACCGATCCGCAGGGGGCGGCGCTTTACATCATGGCGCCGGCCGGGGAGGGGGAGAGCCTGTCCTACGCCCCCGGCAAGCCCGGGCATGGCGGCTGGCATGAGCTGCACACCACCGACAGCGCGGCGGCGGTCGATTTCTATGCCTCGCAGTTCGGCTGGGCGAAGACTGGCGTGTTCGACATGGGGCCGATGGGTGCCTACCACCTGCTCAACTTCGGTAGCGGCGACCAGGCGATCGGCATGATGACCGACCCGCAGTTCCCCCGGCCGGCCTGGCTCTACTACATCAACGTCGATGACATCGAAGCGGCGACGGCCCGCGCCACGGCGGCGGGGGCTGCGATCCTGTTCGGCCCGATGGAGGTGCCCGGCGGCATGTGGGCGCTCAACGCCGCGGACCCGCAGGGCGCGGTGTTCTGCCTCGTCGGCCCGAAGGTCGGCTGACCGGGCGGCCCTCAGCCCGCGCGCATCGCGTCGAGCAGGCTGCGCAGGCGGCGCAGCAGCGGCAGCAGGGCGGCCGCGTCCTCGGCGGGGTATCCCGCCGCGACGCGGCCGAGCAGCGGGGAGAGGCGATCCAGCGCCTCGCCGCGCGCGGCGCGCCCGGCCGGGGTGATCGCCACCCGCTTGCCGCGGCCGTCGGCGGGGTCGGTCTGGAGCGTGACGTAGCCGAGCGCTTCCAGGCGCTGCAGGGTGTTGGTCATCGCGCCCTTGGTGACCTGGAAGGCGCGGGCTAGGCCGCTTGGCGTGGTGGCCGGTTCGGCGAGGCGGACGAAGTGGTTGAGCACGGTGAACCCGGCCATCGACAGCCCCTCGGGCAGCACGCGTTCGAAGCCGCTGCGCGCGAGCTGCTCGATGATACCGATCTCGTTGAACAGCTGGAACCCGACCGGATCCTCGCCTGCCTCCATCCCCTACCCCCCGATATGCGCGGCCAATCCCCGCCGTGGCGCGGGCGGCACCGCGGCAGCATAGCCGATGCGGGCCAGCATCTGCACCGGGGCTGACGGGGTGCCGCCGAGGGCCGCCTGCTGGGCGGCGTAGAGCTCGGCCATTTCGGAATATTCCTGCAGCGCCATGCTCCAGGGGTGGGTTGCGAGCCCGCGCGCGGTGGCCTCCAGCGTCAGGCGCGCATAGGCCCGCCCGGCGCGCAGCTGGGTGCTGCGGCTGTTGTCCGCCGAGACCTGCCAGATGAAGGCGGGTGCGGTGTCCGCCATTCTCCGCCAGATCGCCACACCCTGACGGTTGGCCTGGGAGGCGGGGTCCAGCAGCGCCGCGCGCGACATCAGCCCGGACGCGCCGAGCAGGTTCATCAGCGGCCCGGGCATCGAGATGCCATCGCGGTCGCGCGCCACCGCCCGGTCGCCGATGCGCATGACATCGACGCTCTCGGCCAGGGCGGCGGGCGTGGCCGCCTCGCGCAGCCAGCCGCGCCAGACGAGATCGCGCAGGGCGGCGACCCGCGCTGTCTCGGTGGCGAAGCCGCAGGCCAGCAGGCCTGGGATGCTGCCGGCCTGGGCGATGGCGGCCAGGTCCTCCGCACGCGGCGGGCGGGCGAGGTCGTAGTCCGCACGGTTGGTCCGGC
>CAMCJI010000228.1 GCA_945874805.1 Asaia bogorensis
CACCAATCGCCGCCGCCGCCGCCGCCCGGTCGCCGGTGACCATGCAGATGCGGGCGATGCCGAGCGCCCGCAGCGCCCGGATGGCCAGCGGCGCCTCCGGCCGCAACCCGTCGGCCATGACGAACGCCGCCACCGCCACCCCGTCCACCGCCAGCCAGGCGACCGAGCCAGCCGCGCCGACAACCGCCGCGGTCACCCCCAGCCCATGCCCGGCGGGGATGCCCTGCCCGGCCAGGAAGCCCTCACTGCCCAGCAGCACCGCCTGCCCCGCCATTCGGCCGGACAGGCCGCCGCCGGGGATCTCCTCCACCGCCTCGGGCGCCGGCACATCCAGCCCGCGCGCGCGGGCTGCGTGCACGAGGGCGGCGGAGACCGGATGCGTCGAACCCTGGGCGAGGCAGGCCGCCAGCAGCAGGGCGCCGTCGCGCCCCATCTCCGGCGCCGCGTCGATGGCGGCCAGGCGCGGATGCCCGGGCGTCAGCGTGCCTGTCTTGTCGAACAGCACGGTGCGGATGCGCGCCAGCCGTTCCAGCGCGCCGCCACCCTTGATGACGATGCCGCGCTGCGCCGCCCGGCCGATGCCGGCCATCAGCGCGATCGGGGCGGCCAGGATCAGCGGACACGGCGTGGCGACCACCAGCACGGACAGCGCCCGCACCGGCCCGCCCAGCAGCCAGGCGCCGCCCGCCAGCACCGCCGTCAACCCGACAAGGCCGAGCGCCCAGCGATCCGCCAGCCGCGCCATCGGCGGCCGTTCCGCCGCTGCGGCGCGCGTGAGGCGCACGATGGCGGCATAGGTGCTCGCCTCCGCTCCCTGTGCGGCGCGCATCCGGAATGCGGCCCCGGCATTCACCGAGCCGCTGCGCAGTGCCGCACCTGCCAGCATCGCCGCCGGCAACGGCTCGCCGGTGAGCATGCTCTCGTCGAGGGTCGCGGCGGGGTCGAGCAACGCGCCGTCCGCCGCCACGGTCTCGCCCGGCCGGACCAGCAGCACATCGCCGGGGGCGATGGCGGCCGCGTCGATCTCCTCGATCCCAGTGCCGGCCACCCGGGCGGCCCGGCGCGGCGCGCGGGCGATAAGGTCGGCGAGCGCCCGCGTAGCCCGGCCCTCGGCCCAGGCCTCCAGCGCCTCGCCGCCGGCCACCATCAGCCCAACCACCGCCGCCGTCAGCGGCTCACCGAGCGCCACCGCCGCGACGATCGCCGCGAGCGCGATGACATCGACGCCGAGCTGGCCGCCGCGCAGCGAGCGCACCACGCCCCAGGCGACCCGGCCCGCCACCGGCAGCCCCGCCGCGGCCCAGACCCAGCCCGCCTCCGTCGTGAACCCGCCGAACCAAGCCCCACCCCCGATCGCGAGACCAGCCAGCACCCAGCCGAGCAGGAGGAAGCGTTCCATGCCGGGCTACAGGCTGAACCGCTCGCCCAGATAGACCCGGCGGACGTCCTCATGGGCGACGACCTCCTCGGGCCGGCCCTCCATCAGCACCTGGCCGTCATGCAGGATATAGGCGCGGTCGATGATCTCCAGCGTCTCGCGCACATTGTGGTCGGTGATCAGCACGCCGATGCCGCGATCCTTCAGATGGCCGACAAGATCGCGGATTTCGCCCACCGCGATCGGATCGATGCCCGCCAGCGGCTCATCGAGCAGGATGTAACTCGGCTGGGTCGCCAGCGCGCGGGCGATCTCCACCCGCCGGCGCTCCCCACCCGACAGCGCCAGCGCCGGGGTGCGGCGAAGATGGCCGATGCCGAACTCGGCCAGCAGCCCGTCGAGCATCTGGTGCCGGCGGTCCCGGTCGGCCTCGGCGACCTCCAGCGCCGCCATGATGTTCTGCTCCACATTCAGGCCGCGAAAAACGCTGGCCTCCTGCGGCAGATAGCCGATGCCCAGCCGGGCGCGGCGATACATCGGCAGCCCGGTGATGTCCGTGCCGTCCAGGCTGATCGAGCCGGTATCCGGCCGGACCAGCCCGACGATCATGTAGAACGTGGTCGTCTTGCCCGCGCCGTTCGGGCCGAGCAGCCCCACCGCCTCGCCGCGGCGCAGCGAGATCGTGACGTTCCGCACAACCGGGCGCTTGCGGTACACCTTGCCAACGCCGGTGGCGACCAGCCCGGCGCCACCTTGCAGCACGCGCAGCGGAGGAACGGTCATGGCCGGCGCGGCGCCGGTTCGGGGGCGACCGACTTGTCACCGGGCACGATCAGGCCCTGCACCCGGCTGCCGGGATTGGCGATCAGCCGGGCGACCCCGGTCTTCATGTTCACATCCGCCGCCGCCCCGTTCATCTGGTATTCGCCGCGGGTGATCCGCACCTGATCCAGCACGCGGGCGATCTCGGTCTCCGGCAGATACAGCGCGCGGCCGCCGCGCACCGTGTCGGTGGCGGTGCGGACCTCGACATTGCCGTAGGCCTCCAGCCGTTGCAGCTTGCCGCTGCCGGGTTGGCCCGCCGGGTTGGCCGCCTGGGCGGGCTTCGGCGCCGAATCCTCGGCGGTATAGGCCACCAGTACATCGGCGGCGACGCGCCGCGCGTCGGAGGTCAGCACCACCGCATTGCCGCGCCCCACCGCCATCCGCTTCTGCGACCAGTATTCCAGGCTGTCCCGCGCGGTGATCTGCTGCGTCGGCGTGGTCAGCTTCAGCGCCCCGCCGGTCAGCACCATCACCGCCTGGTCGATGTCATACACGCCGCGATCGCCCACCGCCTCGTCGGTGGCGGTGAAGATGCGGACATTGCCCTCCGCCTCCAGCCGGTAAACCTCGGTGCCACCGGTGGTACTGCCGCCCGGTGCCGGCGTAGCCGCGCCGTCCGCCTTCTTGCGATAGCGCGCAACCAGCCTGTCGGCGATGACGGTAACGCCGCCGCGCACGGCGCGCGCATCGCCGGTGGCGATCACCATCTGCTCGCGCTCACGCCATTCGAAGCCGCCACGCGCGGTGACCTCCACCGGCCCGCCGGAGGAGAGGTCGATCTCCTGCGCCCAGGCCGGCGCTGCGAGCAGCAGAGCGGCCAGAAGGAGAGCGCGCCTCACGGGTTGGTGCCGTTCAGGATCATGCGGGCGGGTCCGGTAAACTGCAGCAGCGCGCCGCGGTCGGTAAGAGTGAAGCCCTGGGCGTCCAGCGTGCCGAACGGCCCCTCGATATGCACCATCTCAGCACCCGCCGCGGCGCCGCGCAGCAGGTCGATGCTCGCCGCCTCGGTGCTGAGCACCAGCCCGTCATCGCGATAGATCACCACCCCGCCGGAGAGATCGAGTTGCTGGGTTTTCTGCAAAAACACGCCCTTGGCGGACTGCACCATCAGCCAGGTGCCGCCGCCGAGTACGATGTCGCCCTTCGGATCCGTCAGATCGGTGCGGTCCTGGCCGGACTGTCGGGCGGTGGCGGCAGTGATGGTGTAGGGCTGGCCGTCGGTATCGGTGCCGCGAAAACGCGGGTCGGAGAGCTGCCCACCCTCGGGCGTGACCATCAGGCGCCGATAGCTGAAACGCCCCCGCTCGGAGTCGCGCATCAGCTCCGGCCAAAGCGCCAGCAGTGACAGCAGCGAGAGCGCCACCAGCGGCAGCACCAGCTTGGCCAGGCCAACAAACCGCCGCCGCCAGGCAAGCCCGCGCACGGAGGGGCCGGGCCGGGCCGGCACCTGGCGCAGGGCATCGTCGCCCTGCCGGCGGTCAGGCGGGACAGGCAGCCGCGCGACGCTCATGCAACCCCCGCCCGCAACAGGTCGTGGATGTGCAGGATGCCCAGCGGCGCGCCCTGCGGATCGACGACAAACAGCGTGGTGATCGGCCGGTCGCGCGCATTCATGATGTGCAGCGCCTCGGCGGCCAGCACCTCCGGCCCGATGGTCCGCGGCGCGGCCGTCATCACCGCGGCAAGCGGGCGGTCGAGCAGGTCCGGCCCCATCGCCCGGCGCAGGTCGCCGTCGGTCAGGATGCCCACCAGCCGTCCGGCATCGACCACGCCGAGGCAGCCGAACCGCTTCGCCGTCATCACGATCAGCGCGTCCTGCATCTTCATGTCCGGGGCCGCGAGCGGCATCGCATCGCCGCCATGCAGCAGGTCGCGCACCCGCAGCAGCTTCGCCCCCAGCCGCCCGCCCGGATGGAAACGCCGGAAATCCGAGGCCCCGAAGCCCCGCCGGGTCAGCAGTGCCACGGCCAGGGCATCGCCCAGCGCCATCTGCATCGTCGTGCTGGTGGTCGGCGCCAGCCCCATCGGGCAGGCCTCGCGCGCCGCCGGCAGCACCAGGGCAACATCGGCCGCGCTGGCAAGCGTGCTGCCCGCACGGCCCGAAATGCCGATCAGCTTCAATCCGAACCGAGAGCAATGGCCGATCAGGTCCGCCAACTCCGCCGTCTCGCCGGAATTGGAGAGCGCCAGCACCACATCGCCATCGACGATCATGCCGAGGTCGCCGTGGCTGGCCTCCGCGGGATGGACGAAATGCGCCGGTGTGCCAGTCGAAGCAAAGGTGGCGGCGATCTTGCGCCCGACATGGCCAGACTTGCCCATGCCCGAGACGATCACGCGCCCGGTGGCACCCGCCAACAGATCGACGGCACCGGCAAAGGCCCCATCCAGCGACTCCGCCAGCGCACGCAGGCCCGCCGCCTCAGTCCCGAGCACCGCGCGGGCAACCGACAGATCATCATGCAGGGCGACCGTGGCAGACATCAGGCAGTTGGACTCCCAGGCAATGCAACAAACCGTTGTTTGAACCTTGGGTGCCCCCCCGGTCAAGCAAGCCCCAACCCGATCATACCAGCCGCCCGGCACGGGCGGTGGGGATCACGCCGGCAGGATGGGGTCGGACGACCAGTCGGCCAGACTGGCGAGGGTTGCCCGCAGTTCGGGGATGCCCGAGCCAGTTTCGCTGCTCGTGGCCAGCACTTCGGGGTAGGCGGCGGGGTGGCGGGCGGCCAGGCCCTGGGCCTCTGCCAGCTTCGCCGCCTGGGCCGCCAGCGTCGGCGCGTCGATCTTGGTCAGCACGATCTGATAGCCGACGGCGGCGCGGTCCAGCAGGTCCATCACCGCGCGGTCGCTTTCCTTCACCTCGATCCGGCTGTCCAGCAGCAGCACGACTCGGCGCAGGGTGGGGCGGCCGCGCAGGAAGTTGAACATCAGCCCCTGCCAGTCCTCCTTCACCTTCTTCGCCGCCTGGGCGTAGCCATAGCCCGGCATATCCACCAGCGTCAGCCGCTCGCCGAGTTCGAAGAAGTTGAGCTGCTTCGTCCGGCCGGGGGTGGAGGACACGCGGGCCAGCGCATTGCGCCCGGTCAGCGCATTGATCAGCGAAGACTTCCCGACGTTGGACCGCCCGGCGAAGGCGACTTCCGGCAGGCCGGGCGGCGGCAGGTCCTCAAGCTTCTGCGAGGCATAGAAGAAGCGGCACTCGGCGGCGAACAGCAGCCTGCCGGTCTCAAGCGCCGCCGCTTCCTCGGCGGTGGTCATGCTCAGCCCTTCTTGTAGCTGGGCTTGTCCAGGCTGGTCTGGCGCATGATGTTCCACTGCTGCGCGATCGTCAGCAGATTGTTCCAGCTCCAGTAGATCACCAGCCCGGCGGGGAAGCTCGCCAGCATGAAGGTGAACAGCAGCGGCATGAAGGCGAACACCTTGGCCTGCACCGGGTCCGGCGGCGGCGGGTTCAGCTTCATCTGGAGATGCATCGTGATCCCCATGATGATCGGCCACACGCCCAGATGCAGGAAGGACGAATACACGCCGGGATCGAAGGGCAGCAGGCCGAACAGGTTGAAGATGTTGGTGGGATCGATCGCCGACAGGTCATGAACCCAGCCATAGAACGGCGCCTGCCGCATCTCGATGGTGACGAAGATCACCTTGTACAGCGAGAAAAACACCGGCACCTGAACCAGGATCGGCAGACAGCCGGACGCCGGGTTCACCTTCTCCGCCTTGTAAAGCTGCAGCATCTCCTGCTGCATCTTTTGTGGCTCGTCCTTCAGCCGCTCCCGCAGTTCGGTGATCTTCGGCCCGAGCAGCTTCATCTTGCTCATCGAGCGGTAGGACTTGTTCGCCAGCGGGTAGAACAACGCCTTGATGAACACGGTCAGCACCAGGATCGCCAGGCCGAAATTGCCCAGGAACGTGTTGAGCCAATCCAGCGCATAGAAGATCGGCTTGGTGATGAAATAGAACCAGCCGAAATCCACAGCCTTGTCGAAGTTCGGAATGCCCGAGGCTTCGTAGCCGTCGAGCAGATGCACTTCCTTCGCACCGGCAAACACGCGGCTGGCCAGATCAGCGGTGGCACCCGGAGCGACGATTGTCGCCTCCTTGGCCACAAAATCAGCCTGATAGCGGTCACCGCCCTGGTTGATGTGGCGGAACGTCGCGACCATCGTCTTGGCCTGATCGGGCACGATCGCCGTCAGCCAATACTTGTCGGTAATGCCGATCCAGCCGCCCGCGCCGGTCTGCTCCAGGGCGATTCCGCCCTTCTTCTCGCCGTCGCTTTTGGCTCCCGAATAGGTGGTCTCTTTCAGCGTGCCACCGAGCACGCCCAGCATGCCCTCATGCAGGATGTAGTAGCCGGCAACCACGGGCGTGTAGTCACGGCGGATGCGCGACCAGGGATACAGCGCCACCGGGGTGGCACCGCTGTTGATCACCCGCTGGCGGATCGTGAACATGTAGTTGGCATCGATGCCGATCTCGATCTCGAAGCGCAGGCCCTCGCCGTTGTCCCAGGCGAGCTGCCCGGTGGTGCCAGTGCCGATCTCGCCGCTGCCGGTCCAGACGGTGTCGTCCGCCGGCAGCTTGGCCGTCGTGCCCTCGGCCGCGGACCAGCCGAACTGGATGTAATACGGATGCGCGTCCGACCGCGGCTCGAGCAGGCGCACCAGCGGCGCATTCTTCTCGATCGTCTCGCGGTAGCCGCGCAGCACCAGGTCATCGATGCGCCCGCCAAGCAGGCTGACGCTGCCTTGCAGGCGCGCGGCGGCGATCTTCAGGCGCGGCACATCCTTCGGCACAGTGCCCGCGCCCGCCGGCGCGGCGGCGGCGGCGCGCGGCCCGGGGGTGCC
>CAMCJI010000229.1 GCA_945874805.1 Asaia bogorensis
GACAATAGCCTCATAACGACCACAGGCAGCATGCAGCTCGACGCCGGACGCACCGCCCAGAAACGCCGCACCCGGCAAGCCCTGCTGGCCGCCGCACGCACCCTGATCGCCCGGGGCGCGCCGGTCAGCGTCGCCGCCGCCGCCGCCGAGGCGCAGATCTCCAAGGCCACCGCCTACCGCTACTTCGCCGACCCCGAGACGCTGACGATGGAGGCCAGCCTCGACGCCGGCTTCGCCAGCCCGGCCGAGGTGATCGGGGATGCCACCGACGTGCGCGCCCGCGTCGAGCGTGTGCGTGCCTATCTGTTTGCCGCGACCACGCGCGAGGCGCGCGGCTTCCGGCTGTTCCTCGCCAAGGCGCTGGAAGCCTCCGCGCGCGACGATGCGCCGCAGCTGCGCGGGGCGCGGCGGCTGCCGATGTATGAGCTGGCGCTCGCGCCGGTCCGGCCGCGGCTGACGGCGGAGGCCTTCGCCACCCTGGTGCATGCGCTCTCCGGTGCGAGCGGGCTGGAGGCGTGGATCGCGCTCATCGACGTATGCGGCCTGGCACCCGCGGAAGCGGACCGCGTCAACGCGCTGACCGTGGATGCCCTGCTCGATCGGCTGCTGCCGCGCGAATGATGCCGGAAACGCTTGCGCCGGCCGGGCCAACCGCTAGCTTTGCTGCTTCGCAGCAAGGCCCCACGATGCCCGCCACTCGCCGCACTCTGCTTCGCGCCCTGATCGGGACCGGCCTGGCCGCCCCGGCGGTGATCTCCGCGCAGGGGCACGCGCCCGGCATCACCCCCGCGCTGGTGCGCGCGGCGCAGAAGGAGGGCACGCTCAGCTACTACCACAACTCCAACATCGAAACGACAGGGCGCTGGACGGAGCTGTTCTCCCGCCGCTTCGGCGTGACGGTGCGCAACACAAGGCTGACCAGCTACCCGCTGTACGAGCGCTGGCTGAACGAGACGCGGGTGGGCCGGCACATCGCCGATGTTTTGCAGGTCAACGACCCGATCCTATTGGGCGATGCCGGGCGGCTGGGCTTCATCGCCGACTACACGCCACAGGGCGGGGCGATGATCCCGGCGGAGATGAAGGCCGAGGGCGTGTGGTACGGCATCTACACCGCGCCAATGGGCATCGGCTACAATCACCGGCTGGTCACGGCGCAGGAGGAGCGGATGCTGCAGACCGGCGGGTGGGATGTGCTGGCCGATCCGCGCTGGAAGCGCCGCTTCGCCACCGCCACGCCGGCCGGCGGCGGCAGTTCCTACGCCTACAGCTACATGTTCCTTACCGCCCTACGCGAGCGCTACGGGCCGGCCTGGTTCGCCCGGGTGGCGGCGAACAAGCCGGATATCTTCCTCAGCAAGTCGCCGCTGTACGAGCGGCTCGCCGCCGGGGAATACGCGATCATGGACCAGGCGGTGGCCGGCACGCTCTCCGAGATGTATCTCACCGGGGCGCCGGTGCGCTGGGCCTTCCCGGCGCCCACACCGATCTCGCTCACCGCGCAGGCCGTCACCCGCCACGCCCCGCACCCGAGCGCCGCACGGCTGTTCCAGGAATGGTGCACCACGCGGGAAGGCCAAGCCGAGTGGCTGCGCACCACCATCGTCTCGGCCACCCGCCCGGATGTGCCCGACCCCCGGCGGGCCGCGCGCGGCGACTGGTACGGCGAGCCGTGGTACCGCGAGCCCACGGAGCTCTACACCGGCTACCTGAAGGACCCCGGCTTCGCCGATCCCAAAAAGCCGGTGATCGCGGAGTGGAACGCGATCTTCAACTACATGAGCGGCCGGCGGGACTAGCCGGCCCGCACCCGGCGCAACACTGGCGCCATTTCCTGTTGGCGCGGAATGGTCCTAGGCTTGCTTCGCCGCAGGCGCGGCCAAAAAAACACTGGGGAACATCCGATGACCGACCACGGACATGGGCTTCACCGACGCTTCCTGCTGGGCGCCGCTTTGGCCGCACCCGCCATCATCTCTGCCCGCGCGCAGGACCGGCCGGGCATCACGCCCGCGCTGATCGCCGCCGCACAGAAGGAGGGGGTGCTCAGCTACTACCACAACTCCGACATCGGCGCGACGGGGCTGTGGACTGAGGTGTTTGCCAAGAAATACGGCATCCAGATGAAGAACATGCGGCTGCCCAGCTATCCGCTGTTCGACCGTTGGCTGAACGAGGCGCGCGTGGGCCGGCATCTCGCCGACCTCATCCAGATCACCGACCCGACGCTGCTGGCGCATGCCAACAAGCTCGGCTTCGTCGCCGACTACAAGCCCGAGGGCGGCAGCGCCATCCCCGCCGAGATGCAGCAGCCGGGCATCTGGTACGGCCTGTTCACCGACGCGATGGGCATTGGCTACAACAGCAAGACCGTCACCCCCGAGGAGGAGAAGCTGCTGCACACCGGCGGGTGGGACGCGCTGGCGGACCCGCGCTGGAAGGGCCGCTTCGGCACCGCCACCCCGGCCTCCGGCGGCAGTTCCTACGCGTTCTGCTACATGTTCCTGGTCACCCTGCGCGCCCGCTACGGCCAGCCCTGGTTCGCCAAGCTCGCAGCCCACAAGCCGGACATCTATGCCAGCAAGGCGCCGCTGTTCGAGCGCCTGGCCGCCGGGGAATATGCGCTGATGGATCAGGGCTCGTCCGGCACGCTCTCGGACTACTACCTCAAGGGCGCACCGATCCGCTGGGCCTTCCCCTCGCCGACGCCGATTTCGATGACCTCGCAATCCATCGCCAAGAACGCCCCGCATCCGGCCGCCGCCCGGCTGTTCCAGGAATGGTGCTGCACGGCGGAGGGCCAGGCGGAATGGCTCAAGCACACCATCGCCGGCGCCACCCGCCCCGATGTGCAGAACCCGCGCCAGCTGGCGAAGGCGGACTGGTACAAGGAGTCCTGGTTCCAGGAGCCCACCGAGCTCTACACGCAATACCTCAGGGACGAGGCGTTCGCGGACCCGAAGAAGCCGGTGATCACCGAATGGAACGAGATCTTCAACTATCAGACCGGGCGGAAGGGGTGAGCGTGATCGTCGCAGGCGGCTTCGCCGGAGACGTGAATCACGTGATCAGACAAGGCAGCGTAGTCGTCCGATGACCCGTGCCGTCCTGCCCTGGCTGCTGATCCCGCTATTGGTGCTGCTGGTGCTGGTGCCGGTGGGCTTCATGTTCCTCGGCGCCTTCATGTCGGGCGCGCTCGCGGACCCGGAGGCGGAGCTGACACTTGCGAAAGTGTCAGCCGTCTACACCACGCTTCCATATCTGCGGACACTGGGATCGACGCTGGTGATCGCCTTGCTGGTTGCCAGCACGGCGACCATCGGCGGCGTGGCGATGGCGTGGCTAACCAGCCGGACGGACCTGCCGGCGCGGCCGGTGATGGAAACCTGCATCATCGCGCCGCTGTTCCTCTCGCCCTTCGTCGGTGCCATCGCCTGGCTGGTGCTGGGCTCGCCGAAGGCGGGGCTGCTCAACGTGCTCGCACGGGCCTGGCTGGGGGTGACGGACCCGATCGTCAACGTCGCCACCCCCGCCGGGATCGTGCTGATCATGGCGCTTTACTACCTGCCCTACGCCTACCTCACCGTCTCCGCCGCCTTGCGCAACATGGACCCGGCGATGGAGGAGGCCGCCTACCTCAACGGCTCCGGCGTGCTCGGCACGGCCTTGAAGGTGACGCTGCCGGTGGTGCGGCCGGCGCTGATCAGCGCCTTCTTCTTCATCTTCGTGCTGGCCTGCGGCACCTTCGCGATCCCCGCCGTGCTCGACCGCGCCTCCCAGGTGCGCTTCCTCGCGGTCGATGTGTTCCAGGCGAGTGCGACCTACCCGATCGACTACGGCACGGCGGCGGCCATCGGCACGCTGCTGTTCTGGATTTCGGTGATGGGCATCGCCGCCTACCAGTTCGCCTCCCGCGCGGCCCGGCGCTTCGTGACGGTCACCGCGCGCGGCTACCGCATCCGCCTCGTGCCGCTGCGCGCGCTGCGCTGGCCGCTGGCCGGGATGGTCGGCGTGTATGTGCTGCTCTCCATCGTACTGCCCTATCTCGCGCTGATCTGGTCCGCCTTCGCGCGGGCCGGCGGCAGCATCTTCGCCCCGGTGTGGACGATGAACAACGCCCGCTCCGTGCTGGGTTCGGCCGAGGTCTTCGGCGCCACCGTCAACACGCTGGAGGTGGGCATCATCACGCCGACCATCTGCGTCGCCCTCGGCCTGATCATCGCCTACGCGGTGCGCCGCCTGCGCGTGCGCGGCGCGAGGATCATCGACTACATCACGATGTTCTCCATCGCCGTGCCCGGCATCGTGTTCGGCACCGGCGTGTTCTGGACCTATGTGCTGACGCCGGTCTACGGCACCATCTTCGTGCTGATCCTCGCCTTCCTTGCCGCCTACCTGCCCTTCGCCTACCGCATCGGCGACACTGCGCTGTTGCAGATCGACCGCGCGCTGGAGGAGGCCTCGGCCCTGTGCGGCGCCGGGCATGGCGGCACGCTTTTGCGCATCACCCTGCCGCTGGCCCGGCCAGCTTTGCTGTCGGCCTGGATCATGGTGTTCATTTTCTCGGTGCGCGAAATCAGTGCCGCGGTGCTGCTGACCTCGTCGGACAACGTCGTGCTCTCCGTGCTGTCCTTCAACTATCTCGATTACGGGGACGTGCCGAAGGCCGCCATCGTCGGCCTGCTGCAAACCGCCATCCTCGCCGCCGGCGTCATCGCCGGGCGCTTCGTCTTCCGCGTCAAGCTTTCGAACCAGGTGTAGAATGAGCGAGCTCCACGTCCGCGACCTGGTGGTGAAATACGGCAACGTGCTTGCCGTCGATCGGGTTTCCTTCTCGGTGGCGGAGGGCGAGTTCGTCTCCCTGCTCGGCCCCTCCGGCTGCGGCAAGACCACGACGTTGCGCTGCATCGCCGGGCTGGAGAGTGCGACCACCGGCGAAATCCGCATCGGCGACGACCTCGTGGTCGCCACCGGGCGGGAGACGCCGCCGGAGAAGCGCGGCGTCAACATGGTGTTCCAGTCCTACGCCGTCTGGCCGCATATGAGCGTGTTCGACAACGTCGCCTACGGCCTGCGCACCCGCGGCATGGCAAGTGGCGAAATCACCAGCCGGGTGACCGAGGTTCTGCGCCTCGTCGGCCTGGAGGGCTACGGCACCCGCTACGGCACGGAACTCTCCGGCGGCCAGCAGCAGCGCGTCGCCGTCGCCCGCGCAGTGGTCACCGAACCCCGCCTGCTGCTGTTCGACGAGCCGCTCTCCAACCTCGATGCCGGCCTGCGCGAGCGCATGCGCTTCGAGCTGCTGGCCCTGCAACGCCGCCTCGGCCGCACCTCCGTCTATGTCACGCACGACCAGGCCGAGGCGATGGTGATGTCCGACCGCATCATCCTGATGCACCAGGGCCGCATCGTGCAGGAAAGCAGCCCGCGCGATCTGTACGAACGCCCGGTCAGCCGCTTTGCCGCCGCCTTCGTCGGCAATGCCAACCTGATCGAGGCGGACCTGATCGCCAGCCACGGCGACGGCCGCCACACCGTGCGCCTGCCCGGCGGCCTGGAGCTCGCCGGCCACGCCGCGCGGGCGGACTGGCAGCCCGGCAAGCGCGTCCTCGTCTGCATCCGGCCGGAGAATGTCGAGCCCGGCACTGAGGGTTTCACCGCAACCGTCGCCCGCGTCAGCTACCTCGGGCCGATCCAGACCGTCGAACTTCAGGCCGGCGATCTCACCCTGCGCGCCGACCTCCCCTCGCGCCACCAGATCGCGGAGGGCACCCAGCTTACCCTGCGCATCGACCCCTCCGCCGTCGTTCTCGTTCCCGAAGACTGAGAGAGAAACACATGAAAATCACCAAAGTCCGGCCGATGATGGTCGATCGCTTCCTCTTCGTCGAAATCGAGACCGACAAGGGCATCACCGGCATCGGCGAATCCGGCACCTGGGGCCAGCTCGAAGCCAGCGCCGCCAGCATCACCAAATACGGCGAATACCTCGTGGGCCGCGACCCGCGCACCATCGAGCACCACTGGAACGTGATGCACCGCGCCAACCACTTCACCGGCGGCGCCATCAACGGCGCCATCGCCGCCATCGACATCGCCCTGTGGGACATCAAGGGCAAGTTCTACAATGCCCCGGTCTACGAACTCCTGGGCGGCAAGATGCGCCATACCGCGCGCGTCTATGGCCATGTGAAGGGCCGCACCCGCGACAGCCTCATCGCCGAAGCCGTCCGCCTGAAGGGCCTCGGCTTCAACGCGCTGGGCCACCTCAACCCGCTGCTGGACGAGGACGAGACCACCCCCTACTTCAAAACCCACGCCCAGAAGATCGAAGACGCCGCCGAGACCGTGCGGCTGCTGCGCGAGGCCGTCGGCCCGTCGGTCGATCTCTGCATCGAAATCCACCGCCGGATGACCCCGCCTGAGGCGATCGCGTTGGCCCGCGCCATCGAGAAATACACCCCGATGTTCTACGAAGACCCGCTGCGCCCGAACGACCCGGACGCGATGGCCTATGTCGCCAACCAGATCCACATCCCCGTGGCCACCGGCGAGCGCTTCTTCAGCATCTACCAGTTCCAGACCCTGCTGAACCGCCGCGCCGTCACCTATCTCCGCCCGGACGTGTGTCTCGTCGGCGGCATCACCGGCACCAAGAAGGTCGCCGCGATGGCCGAGGCGAATGACTGCATGATCGTGCCGCACAACCCGCTCTCGATCATCAGCACGGCGGCGTGTCTGCAGATCGCCGCCTGCATCCCCAACTTCGCCATCCAGGAATACCCCACCCGTACCCCCGAAATCGACGGCTCCACCGCCGTCCTCGGCGACGGCATGGCCACCGGCCTGCAAGACCAGGTCGGCGGCTTCATCGCCATCCCCAACGGGCCGGGTATCGGGCTGACGCTGGTGGACGACGTCGAAAAGAAGTTCCCGCCCCGCCCCCGCCCCATCGCCATGCGCCCCCACTTCGACGGCTCCGTCGTGGACATGTAGCGGGGACGGTCGGGTAGCAGGCAAGGCCAGGGGAAAGGTTCCCCTGGAC
>CAMCJI010000230.1 GCA_945874805.1 Asaia bogorensis
AGATCAGGACCGAGCCGGGGAAGCCCCGCGAGTCACATTCTCCGGGCCTTGGTATAAGATGCCGGCCGCATCCAAGGGGAACACCATGTCACAGCATCCGGAAACGCTGGCGCTGCACGCCGGCTGGCGGCGCGACGAGGCGACCACGGCGGTCGCGGTGCCGATCTACCAGACCACCAGCTACCAGTTCGACAGCGCCGAGCACGCCGCGAGCCTGTTCGGCCTGCAATCGCTGGGCAATATCTACACCCGCATCATGAACCCGACGACGGACGTGCTTGAAAAGCGTCTCGCGGCGCTGGAGGGCGGGGTGGCGGCGCTGGCGGTGGCGTCCGGCCAGGCGGCGAGCGCGTTTGCGGTGCAGAACCTGGCGAAGGCGGGGGACAACATCGTCTCCTCCACCGACCTGTATGGCGGCACCTGGAACCTGTTTGCGAACCAGTTCAAGGACATGGGGATCGAGGTCCGCTTCGTCGATCCGCTGGACCCCGAAGCGTTTGCGCGGGCGACGGATGACCGCACGCGGGCCTACTATGCCGAGACGCTGCCGAACCCGAAGCTGCGGGTGTTCCCGATCGCCGAGGTGGCCGCCATCGGCCGCAAGCTCGGCATTCCGCTGATCATGGACAACACCGCGGCCCCGCTGCTGGTCCGCCCGTTCGACCATGGGGCGGCGGTGGTGATGTATTCGCTGACCAAGTATCTCGGCGGCCACGGCACCTCCATCGGCGGTGCGGTGATCGATGGCGGCAATTTCGATTGGGAGGCGCATGCCGCCCGCCAGCCCGCGCTGAACACGCCGGACCCGTCCTATCACGGGGCGGTGTGGAGCCAGGCGGTGAAGCCGCTCGGCCCGATCGCCTATATCCTAAAGATGCGCGTGACGCTGCTGCGCGACCTCGGGGCTGCGATTTCGCCGTTCAACTCGTTCCTGATCCTGCAGGGTATCGAGACGCTGGCGCTGCGCATGAAGGCGCATAGCGAGAACTCGCTGGCGGTGGCGAAGTATCTGGGCACCCGCAAGGGCATCACCCGGGTGATCCATCCCTCGACGCATGAGGGTGTCGCCGCGGCGCGCACGGCGCAGTATCTGCCGCGCGGCATGGGCGGGCTGTGCGGGTTCGAGCTGGCCGGCGGGGTGGAGGCGGGGCGCGCCTTCATCAACAACCTCAAGCTGCTCTACCACGTCGCCAATATCGGCGATGCCCGCAGCCTGGCGATCCACCCGGCCAGCACCACGCACAGCCAGCTCTCTGCGGCCGAGCAGGCGGCGACCGGGGTCTCGCCGGGCTATGTGCGGCTTTCCATCGGCATCGAGCATATCGACGACATCATCGCCGATATCGCTCAGGCCCTGGATGCCGCCGGCGCCTGAGCAGGGTTTGCCGGGCCGGCAGGATTTGCCGGCCCGGACTGCCTGAAGCGCCCGGATTCGGCCGATATTGGCTGGCACGACGCTTGCTCTGTTGCCTTCGAGCTTTCGGAGGTTGCCATGTCGATAGCCAGTGTGGGCGCCAGCCGCGCCATCTGGGGATCCGCCGCCACTGCCCTGAGCGCGCCGCAGCCCGGCGCGTCGGGCTTCACCGTTACGGCCAAAACGGCCGCCCCCACCAAGCCTGCCCAGCGCATCGAGCACGCGGCCCAGAACGGGCTGCACCAGTTGCAGGAAGCCGCACAGCAGGCCGGCGCCTTCGCCACCGACATCATGTCCGCCCTGCGCGCCTACCGGCGCTGAGCGGCATGGCCTAACCTGCCGGGCAAAACGCCCGGAGGACCACCATGACCGACCCCCTCGCCCGCTTCCGCCTCGACGGGCGGACCGCTCTCGTCACCGGCGCGCGCCGCGAAATCGGCCGCGCCATCGCGCTCGCTCTGGCCGGCGTCGGCGCGCGGGTGGCGGTCCACCACGCCGGCACGCCCGAGGAAGCGCGCGATGCCGCTGGCGTGGTCGCCGAGATCGGCGCGGGATTCGGGGCGGAGATCGGCGCCGATCGCGCCCAGGCCTTCGCCGCCGACTTCACCGCCCCGCATGCCGGCCGCGACCTCGCAGCCGCAGTCACGGCGGCGATGGGGCCGATCGACATCCTCGTCATCAACGCCTCCATCGAGATCCTGCAAGGCACCACCGAGATCACCCGCGAGAGCTTCGAGGCGCAGGTCAACGTCAACCTCTGGGCGACGCTGGAGCTGATGCAGGCGCTGGTGCCGCCGATGGCAGCGGCCGGCTGGGGCCGGGTGGTGACCATCGGCAGCGTGCAGCAGGCGTTCCCGTCTGACCAGATGCTGGTCTATGCCGGGGCCAAGGCGATGCAGCACAATTGGGCGGTCAACCTCGCCCGCCAGTACGGCCGGCAGGGCGTGACGGTGAACAACATCGCCCCCGGTGCCATCGCCACCGCCCGCAATGCCGGCCATCTGGGAAAGGACGGCGGCGCTCTGCTCGCACGCACCCCCGCCGGCCGCTACGGCACGCCCGACGATCTCGTGGGCGCCGCCCTGCTGCTCTGCACCCCCGCCGGCGAGTTCATTACCGGGGCCAACCTGTTCGTGGATGGCGGGCGGCTGATCGGCTGAGCCGATGGACTCCCGCCCAGCAGGGAGCCTAGCCTGCTACGAACAACAATCCCAAAACGGAGGTTCGCCGCCATGGTCATCCTGCAGATCAACTACCGCTTCCAGGGCATGACCCGCGCGGAGTGGGAGAAGCGCTACACCGATGCCGTGGGAGAGAAGTTCCTCAGCGTGGACGGGCTGGTCTGGAAGATCTGGCTGGATGGACAGCAGGAGAACCGCGTCGGCGGCATCTACCTGTTCGAGACGCAGGCGAAGGCAGAGGCCTACCTGGGCGGGCCGATCGTGGCCGGCATGAAGGCCAACCCGAACGTGGCTGAGCTGGAAACCCGCATCTTCGATGTGCGCGAGCGGATGAGCGCCATCACCCGCGCCCCGGTACCCGGCCTGACCCTGGCGGCCATCGCCGCCGAGTAGCAGGCCGGGCGGGCCGGATCAGGCCCGGATGGTGAAGCCGCCGTCGCAGGGGATGCCGGTGCCGGTGACGAAGTCGCTGGCCGAAGAGCACAGGAACACCGCGATGCCCGCGAGGTCGGCGGGGGTGCCCCAGCGGCCGGCAGGGGTGCGGGCCAACACGTTTTCGTTCAGGCCGGGCACCTGGGCGCGGGCGCCTTCGGTGAGTTCGGTGTCGATCCAGCCGGGCAGGATGGCGTTGGCCTGGATGTGATCCTTCGCCCAGGCGGTGGCGATGGCGCGGGTGTATTGCACGATGGCGCCCTTGCTGGCGGCATAGGGGGCGGCGTGCGGGGCGCCCATGATCGTCATCACCGAGCCGATATTGACGATCTTGCCAGCGCCGGCCTTCAGCATCTCGGGATAGGCCGCCTGGCACATCAGGAAGGCGGAGGTCATGTTGGTGTCCATCACCCGGTGCCATTCGGCCTCGGTGTACTCCTGCGGGAACTTGCGGATGGCGATGCCGGCGTTGTTGATCAGGATGTCCAGCCTGCCGCACTTGGCCACCGTGCCGGCGACCAGCGCCTCGCAATCGGCCTTCTTCGTCACGTCGGCGGCGATGAAGGCGGCCCCGAGGGATTTCGCCGCCGCCTCGCCCTTGGCGACGTTGCGGCCGGAGAGGACGACGGTGGCACCGGCATCGGCCAGGCCGCGGGCCATGCCCAGGCCGATGCCGCCATTGCCGCCGGTGACGATGGCCACGCGGCCAGTGAGGTCAAAGGGATTCATGCTGTCGGTTCCTTCATGATCGCGGATTTCAGCAGGGTGACGGAGCGGGCCACGCCCTCCTCGGGCGTGCAGGCGGTATCCTCGTGCTCGATCGAGAGCACGTCGTCGTAGCCGGCGGCGGCAAGGGCCGCGCAGAAGCGCTCCCACCACGCGAGCGGGTTGCCGTCGCCCAGCGTCACATAGGCCCAGGAGCGGTGGGCGAGGTCGGCCATCGGGGTGGTGTCGATCAGCGAGTTCAGGGCGGTGTTGGCCGTGATGATCCGCGTGTCCTTGGCATGCACATGGCCGATGGCATCGCCGAGCGCGGGGATGGCGGCGAGCGCATCGGCGCCCATCCACATCAGGTGCGAGGGATCGAAGTTCGCGCAGACCACCGGGCCGACGGCGGCGCGCAGGCGGAGCAGGGTGGCGGTGTTGTAGACGTTCTGCTGGCCATGCAGTTCCAGACACAGCTTTTCCACACCGCAGGACGAAGCGAAGGCGGCGAGCTCCTGCCAATAGGGGATCAGCACCGTCTCCCACTGCCACGCCAGCACGCGGGCGGTCTCGGGCGGCCAAGCGGTGGTGATCCAGTTGGCGTTGGCATCGCCCGGGCCGCCGGGGCAGCCGGACATCATCACCACGCGCCGCACGCCGAGCAGGCCGGCGAGGCGGATGGTGTCGCGGGTGACGGCGGCATGGCGGGCGCCGTTTTCGCCGGGATGCAGCGGGTTGCCGGAGCAGTTCAGCGCGGAGATCTGCAAGCCATGGTCTGCAAGCTTCGCCAGCAAATCCCTGCGCGCCGGAGCGCTCTCCAGCAGTTGCGCGACGTTCAGATGCGGCGCGGACGACCAGTTGCCGCAGCCGAACTCCACCCGCGTAATCCCCAGCCCCGCCGCATGGCCCAGCAGCGCGTCGAGCGGCAGATGTGCCAGGCTGTCGGTGACGAGCCCGATCTGCATCACAGCCGCACCGCCTGGCCGGTCTGCGCCGAGCGCGTCGCGGCATCGGCCAGCAGCAGGGCTGCCAGCCCGTCCGCGCCGCCGGGATCGGGCGCGGTGCCGGCGGCCAGCGCGCGGATGAACGCATCGATCTCCACCCGATAGGCCGCGGCATAGCGCTCCAGGAAGAACGGCAGCGCGGGATCGCTGCCGAAGCCCCGCGCGTCCGCCAGTTCGACGGTGCTCGCGGTCATGTTCCCCGCGCGCAGCATGCCGCCGGCGCCATGCGCCTCGATCCGCTGGTCGTAGCCGTAGGTGGCGCGGCGGGAATTGGTGATGACCGCGATCTTTCCTGATGCCGTCTTCAGGGTCACCGAGGCCGTGTCCACATCACCGGCCGCGCCGATGCCGGGGTCGACCACCGAGGACCCCGCCGCATACAGTTCCACCGGCTCCTCCCCGAGCAGGAAGCGGGCCATGTCGAGGTCGTGGATCATCATGTCCCGGAACAGCCCACCGGAGGCCGCGACGTAGCTGGGCGGCGGCGGGTTGGGGTCTTTGCTGATGATCGTCAGCAGTTCCAGCGCGCCGATCTCGCCGGCCGCGAGGCGCTGGCGCAGTAGCCCGAAGCTGGGATCGAAGCGGCGGTTGAAGCCGACCATCAGCGGGATGCCGGCCTTCGCCACGGCGTCCAGGCAGGCGCGCACCCGGGCGACATCGAGGTCGATGGGCTTCTCGCAGAACACCGCCACCCCGGCGGCCGCCGCGCGCTCGATGTAGTCGGCATGGGTGGGCGTGGGCGAGGCGATCAGCACGGCATCCGCCTTGAAGGCCGCATCGAGGTCGATCACCCGGCTGCCGGTGCTGGCAGCCAGTGCGGCCGCGAAGCCGGGGTCGGCGTCGGCGATGCCCGCCAGGGTCGCGCCCGGATGCGCCGCGATGTTGGCCGCGTGGATGCGCCCGATCCGGCCCGCGCCGATGACGGCGATATGCAGCATGACCCTCTCCCCCGGCGTCGCATTTGTGCAATCACCCGCCGCGGTGAAGAATAGGCACGTTACGCGGTGAGGAGAAACCGAGCAGATGGCACAGCAGATCCGCCTCACCGCAGCACAGGCGCTGGTGCGCTATCTCGCCGCCCAGCGCACGATGGTGGATGGCGAGGAACTGCCGCTGTTCGCCGGGATGTGGGCGATCTTCGGCCACGGCAACGTCGCCGGCCTCGGCGAGGCGCTGCACGGTGAGCCCGCTTTGCCGACCTTCCGCGGCCATAACGAACAGGGCATGGCGCTGGCCGCCGTCGCCTTCGCCAAGGCCTCCAACCGCCGCCGGATGATGGCGGTGACGAGCTCGATCGGCCCGGGTGCGACGAACATGGTCACCGCCGCCGCCGTCGCCCACGTCAACCGCCTGCCGCTGCTGCTGATCCCCGGCGACGTCTTCGCCTCCCGCCGGCCCGATCCGGTGCTGCAACAGGTGGAGGACTTCGCGGACGCCACCGTCTCCGCCAATGACTGCTTCCGCCCGGTCAGCCGGATGTTCGACCGGATCAGTCGCCCCGAGCAGCTGCTCGCGGCCCTGCCGCGCGCGATGGCGGTGCTGACCGACCCCGCCTTGTGCGGCCCGGTCACGCTGGCCTTCTGCCAGGACACCCAGGCGGAGGCGTATGACTGGCCGGCTTCGTTCTTTACCCCCCGCGTCTGGCACATCCGCCGGCCGCCGCCGGATGCCACCGAGCTCACCGCCGCCGCCGAGCTGCTGCGCGGCGCGCAATCGCCGCTGATCATCGCCGGCGGCGGCGTGCACTATGCGCTGGCCGGCAAGGCGCTGTCGGACTTCGCCCTGCGCCACGGCATCCCCGTGGCCGAGACCCAGGCCGGCAAGAGCGCCCTGCCCGCCGGCCACCCGCTGAACCTCGGCGCCATCGGCGTCACCGGCAGCGCGCCGGCGAATGCGGCCGCCGCCCAGGCGGATGTGGTGCTGGCGGTGGGGACGAGGCTCGCCGATTTCACCACCGGCTCGGCGGCCCTGCTCAGCGGCAAGCGTGTGATCGGCCTGAACATCCAGGCCTTCGACGCGGCGAAATACCACGCGCAGCCGCTGGTCGCCGATGCGGCCGTCGGCTTCGCCGCCCTGACCTACAAACTCGGCGAGCACACCGCGCCCGCCGCCTGGACCGAGCAGGCGATCGGCCCGCTGGCCCAGTGGTACGCCGTCGTCGCCGCCGCCACCGCCCCCACCGACGCCCTGCCGACGGACGCCCAGGTGATCGGCGCCGTCCAGCGCGCCATCGCCGAGGACGCCATCGTCGTCGCCGCCGCCGGCGGGCTGCCGGGCGAGCTGCACAAACTGTGGCAG
>CAMCJI010000231.1 GCA_945874805.1 Asaia bogorensis
GATCCGCACACCGATGAATGCGGTGCTCGCCGCGGCCTCGCTGCTCGGCCAGTCCCGCCTTGATACCGGCCAGCAGCGCCAGTTGCGGCTGATCGACAGCTCCGGCAAGGCGCTGCTGGGGCTGATCGACGACGTGCTCGACTTTTCGCGGCTGGAGGCGGGGCGAACCCGGTTCCAGATCGCCCCCTTCGCGCCGCGCGCTCTCGTCGAGTCCGTGGCCGACATCATCGCCCCGCTGCTGCCAAGCCGACCCGTGGCCGTGCTCGCCGTGGTCGCGCCAGACGTGCCGGCAATCCTGAGTTCGGACATGCACCAGCTCCGCCAGGTGCTGGTCAATCTGCTGGCCAATGCGGTGAAGTTCACCGAAACTGGCAGCGTCGTGCTCACCCTCTCGGTTGCAGCGGGGCAGGCAGGGCTGTCGCTGCTGGCTGAAGTCGAAGACACCGGCATCGGCATCGCCCCGCGTGCGCTGGCCGGGCTGTTCCGTGAGTTCGAGCAAGCCGACCCCGGAGTCGGCCTGCGCTATGGCGGCACCGGGCTGGGGCTGGCGATCTGCAAGCGCATCGTCGATGGCCTGGGCGGGCAGATCGAGGCGGACTCCGTGCCCGGTGTCGGCAGCCGCTTCCGCTTCCGTGTTCCGGTGACGGCCGACGCCCCGCCGCCGGCCCCGCCGCCGCGCGGCCCGGCCCCGCCGCCGCGCGGCCCGGCCGCGCTGTGCGGCCCCGGCGCCACGCTCGGCCCGGCCCTGGCCATGTTGCTGCGCGGCGAGGGCTACGATTGCCGCGATGAGCCGGCCACCCCGGTCGCCCTGGCGCTGCTCGCCACAGGCGCCAGCCCGCCGCCGCTGCTGCCCGGTGGCCGCCTGCTCCGCCTCGACGACCCCGCGGCCCCGCTCTGGCCGCTGACGGCCGGCCGGCTGGCGGATGCGCTGGGTCTGGGCGGCGCTGGCGGCGAGGGGCCGGTGGCTCCCCCGCTCACTGCGCTGTCGCTTCTGGTGGCGGAGGACAATGCCACCAACCGCGAGGTGATGGAGCAACTGCTCGCCCATCTCGGCCATCGCGTGGCGCTCGTCCGCAACGGCGCGGAGGCGCTCGCGGCGGTGGAGGAGGGGCGGTTCGACGCGGCGCTGGTCGACCTGCGGATGCCGGTGCTGGATGGTCTGGCCACGGCCCGGGCGATCCGCGCCTTGCCGGGTGCTGCCGGCCGGCTGCCGCTGCTAGCGGTCAGCGCCAACGTGCTCGATTCCGACCTCGCCGAGGCCCGTGCCGCCGGGTTCGACGCTTTCCTGCCAAAGCCGATCACCCTCGCCCGGCTGGATGCCGCCTTGGGCCGGCTGCTCGGGCGCGAGGCGGCAGCAATGCCCGCGCCGCCGCACGGCGCCGTGGATGCCGCACAGCGTCAGGCGCTGCAGGCCGCGATGCGGCCAGGTTCGCTGGAACGCCTGATCGCGGCGTTCTGGGCCGAAGTGCCGGAGCGTTTGGCAGCCTTGGCCAGCGCGGAGGATCCCGCCGCCGTGCGCGAAGTGCTGCACGCCCTGTCGGGGGCTGCGGGGATGCTGGGTTATGCCGACGTCGCCGCAGCGGCCGGGCGGGGAGGGGCGTCGCTGCACGTGGTCCTTGCCGCTGCTGTCGACGCGGATGCGGCGATGCTCGATGCGGCAACGCTCGCCGGCGTGCGCGCGGCGCTGCAATAGCGGCCCCAACGTAGCGGCCCCAAACGTAGCGGCGGGCGCCGAGATGCTCTAATCCGGCCGCACATCGCTGCGGAGCCGATCGCATGTCTCTCGATTTCGCCACCTGGACGCCGGCGCATTTCCTCTGGTCGCTGACCGGCCGCGTCGGCACGATCACCCTCAACCGCCCGGAGCGGAAGAACCCACTGACGCTGGACAGCTACGCCGAGCTGCGCGACCTGTTCCGCGCCCTGCCATATGCGCCCGACGTGCGGGCAGTGGTGATCACCGGCGCCGGCGGCAATTTCTGCTCGGGCGGGGACGTCCATGAGATCATCGGCCCGCTGGTGCGCATGCAGGAGGCCGGCGACACCGCCGGCCTGCTCGCCTTCACCCGCATGACCGGCGATCTCGTGCGAGCGATGCGCGCCTGTCCGCAGCCGATCATCGCCGCAGTGGACGGCATATGCGCCGGCGCCGGCGCGATCCTGGCGATGGCATCCGACCTGCGCTACGGCACGGCGGCCAGCAAGGTCGCCTTCCTGTTCTCCCGCGTAGGGCTCGCCGGTGCGGATATGGGCGCCTGCAACATCCTGCCGCGCCTCATCGGCGCCGGTCGCGCCGCTGAACTGCTGTTCACCGGCCGCGCGCTGGAGGGCACGCAGGCCGAGTCCTGGGGCTTCTACAACCGCCTGTGCACGCCCGACGCGGTGCTGGCCGAGGCCCAGGCGCTGGCGCAAAGCCTCGCCGACGGCCCCAGCTTCGCCCACGCCATGACCAAGCGCTGCCTGCATCAGGAATGGAGCATGGACATCGACATGGCGATCGAGGCGGAGGCCCAGGCCCAGGCGATCTGCATGCAAACCAAGGACTTCGCCCGCGCCTACCACGCCTTCGTGGACAAGCGCCGCCCGGTCTTCCAGGGAGATTGACGATGGCCGACCAGAGCTTCCTGCAATGGCCCTTCCTCGAAGACCGCCACCGCGACTTCGCCGCCCGCCTGGAAGCCTGGGCCGCCCGCGAGATCGACCCCGGGTGCCACCCGCATGCGGACGTGGATGACGACTGCCGCGCCCTCGTCCGCAAGCTCGGCGCCGGCGGCTGGCTGGCCGAAGCGGTGCCGGAAGGCACGGCGTTCGACGTCCGCACCCTCTGCCTCGCGCGCGAAATCCTCGCCCGGCACAGCGGCCTGGCGGATTTCAGCTTCGCCATGCAGGGCCTCGGCAGCGCCTCCGTCGCCCTGTTCGGCAGCGCGGCCTTGCGCGCCGAGGTGCTGCCCGGCGTGCGCGCCGGCACCAGCATCGCCGCCTTCGCGCTGTCCGAGCCCGACGCCGGCTCGGACGTCGCCGCGATGGCGATGACCGCGACACCCACCGCCGAGGGTTGGCGGCTGGACGGGCAGAAGACCTGGATCAGCAACGGCGGCATCGCCGGCCACTACGTCGTCTTCGCCCGCAGCGGCGAGGCGCCGGGCGCGCGCGGCATCTCGGCCTTCCTGGTGCCCGCCGACACGCCCGGCCTGTCGATCGCCGCCCGCATCCAGGTGATCGCCCCGCATCCGCTGGCAACCCTCGCCTTCGACAACTGCGTAATCCCCTCCGGGAACCTGCTCGGCAAGCCGGGGGAGGGGTTCAAGGTGGCGATGGCCACGCTCGACATCTTCCGCCCCACCGTCGGCGCCGCCGCCCTCGGCCTCGCCCGCCGGGCGCTCGACGAAGCGCAGGCCCGCGCCACTTCGCGCAAGATGTTCGGCGGCCGCCTCGCGGATTTGCAGATGACCCAGAGCAAACTGGCCGACATGGCGCTGGCAATCGACACCTCCGCCCTGCTGGTCTATCGCGCCGCCTGGGCGCGCGACGTGCAGGGCGGGCGGATCACCAAGGAGGCGGCAATGGCCAAGCTGCACGCCACCGAATCCGCACAAAGCGTGATCGACGCCGCCGTGCAGATATTCGGCGGCCTCGGCGTGACCGTCGGCCAGAAGGTCGAGGAACTCTACCGCGAAATCCGCGCTTTGCGGATCTACGAGGGCGCCAGCGAGGTGCAGAAGCTCATCATCGCCAGGCAGATGCTAACCGGCTGACACCTTCTGGAAGACCTCCAGATGCGCGTCCATGACCGCGTCCACGGTGGGCGGGAAGCGCATCGTCGCGCGCATCGCGTCCAGCTGGTCGGGATCCTCCGCCAGATCGCGCAGCAGCGAGCCGAGTTCCAGCGCATTGCCGACGTTGAAGTGCCAGCCATCCAGCCCCGGCCGCACCTTTTCCGCCATGCCGCCAATGTTGCTGGCGATGATCGGCCGGCGGTTGCGCAGGCATTCCTGGATGACCACCGGCGAGTTCTCCCACCAGATCGACGGGATCAGCACCACGTCCTCCGAGCGCATCAGCCGGTCCACGCGGGTCTTGTCGTAGGGGCCGTGGAAGCGGACGTTGCTGCCCGCCTTCTCCAGCCGCGCCAGGACGTCCGCCTGGAATTCCGCCGGCTGGTTGCTGTAGTCGCCGTGGATGTCGAACACGACGTTGTCGACCTCCTCCTGCTCCAGCATCCGCGCGGCATCGAGCAGGATGTGGATCCCCTTGAGAAAGCTGATCTGCCCGAAGAAGCCCACCCGCAGCGGCGCTCCCGCGGCGCGCGGCTTCTCCGGCGGGGCCGGCTCGGCCACCGAAATCACGTTCTCGATCACCGTCATCTTCGCGGCCGGAATGCCCCAGGCGATGTAGCGGTCGGCCAGGAACTGCGAGGGCGAGATGAAGTGGTCCACCAGATCGAGGAAGCGCATGATGTAGGCTTTGCGCAGAAAGAAATCGGCCTGGCGGATGTCCGGGAAGCAGCGGTTGCAGTCGCGCGGGGATGACTCGTAGCACAGGCTCTTGTTCTTCTTCGTCACCATCTGGCCGTAGTGGTTGCAGATCGCCTGGAACTCATGCAGCGTCAGCACGATCTTGACGTCCGGCAATTCACGCTTGGCGATCAGGAAGCTCTCCATCCCGAAATTCACGTAGTGGTGGAAATGCATGATATCCGGCCGTGTCCGGCGCAGCAGATCGGCGAATTCGCGCGGGAAACGCTCATCGGAATTGGAGAACTTGAACCAGTCGAAGGCGGCACTGGCGTAGAGGAACTGGTCCTCACCGAAGGGCTGGGTGATCACACTGCCCAGCCGCGTTGAGCTGTGCTCGCGCCCGCAGCCGATGAACCAGGCCTGCCAGTCCGGCCGGCCGCGGAAGCTCTCGAACACCTTCCACGCCGCCAGCTCCGCCCCACCCTTGGAGATGCCGGGATGGCTATGCGTGCCGACCAGCAGGCGCAGCGCACGGGCCGGGGCGGCGGGGAGGGCGGGCGCGGGCTCGGGCTCCGCTACCACCACGACCGGGATCGGTTCGGAGACAACAACAGGCTCGGCCGGCGCGATCGGCTCTGCCTTGCGGCCACGGCGAGGGGGGGCGGCCACCGGCTCCGGCGCGGGCGGTGCCGCCTTGGTGGCGGGCTTGCGGCTCATGCGGGTGCCCCCCCAGCGGCATCGGCCACGCGATCGAGCACCCAGCTCCAGCGCCGCTCATGCACCCAGGCGTTGTACACGGTCAGGTTCATCCGCCAGCGGTTCTCCGTTCCGGCCTGAGACTGGCGTTCCAGGTGATACAGCCGCGCCTCCATGTCCACCGCGCAGGCCAGGCCGCGCTCGCGGAGCTTCAGGCACAGGTCGGAATCCTCGAAATCGCCGATGATATAGCCCTCGTCGAAGCCACCAAGGTCCAGCGCCAGCGTGCGGCGCATCACCATGCAGGCGCCGGTGATGGCAACCGAGCGGTGCAGCCCGCCTTCTGCCGGCGGCCGCCAGCCCTTGCGCTCATGCATCGGAAACCGCCAGCCGGCAAACACCGGGATCGGCTCGTAGGTCATGCCCTGGTGCTGCACGCAGTCATCCTCGAACAGCAGCAGCGGCCCGACGCAGCCGAGGCCGGGGTCGGCCTCCAGCCGCGCCACCATCCGCTCCATCCAGTCATCGGTGCCGGCAAACACGTCGGAATTGAGGAAGCAGATATACTCCCCGCGCGCCAGTTCCATGCCGACATTGTTGGCCGGCGCGAAGCCCATGTTGCGCTCCATCTCCACCAGCCGCAGCGGAATGCGGAAGCGCTGCCACAGCGAGGAGGCCAGCGCCTCCGCCTCGCGCTGCTTGCCGGGATCGTCGAGCACATAGATGTATTCGACCGGGATTGCCGGCGTGTGGCGGGAGGCGAAGCCAAGCTGGTACTCCATGAAGTCCAGCCGGCCATACAGGGTGATGATCACCGACAGCACGGGGTCGGCCGGCGGGCTGCCGAAGACGATCTCGGTATGCTTCGGCGGCGTACGCAGCCGGTCGTTGTTCAGCAGCGAGATCGCCGGGCCGAACACCCGGTCGAACACCGGCGCCACATCGGCGTAGCGCGCATCGACGCGCTCCAGCAGGAAGCGGATCGCCTGCATGCCGCGCAGCTTCGGCTTGGGGATGCCGCGATGCGCGATTTCGCCGCGCGTCGTCTCGATCTCCAGATAGGTCACCTCGTCCGGCAGGATGGCGTGGGGCAGGAACAGGGTGAAGCCGCAGGCCAGGTCCTGGAAGCCGTGCTGGGCGCCGACGGAATCGCGCACATCCGGCCGATCCATCCGCACCGCCTCGGTGAAGTCGATCTCGGTGGTCAGGTGGCCGGATTGCAGCCGCACGCGCGCCACCGTCGAGGGCTCCCACAAGGCCCAGCCGACCAGTGCGAGGCCGTCGCGCGGGCAGATGATTGCCTCGTCGATCTCCAGGAACACCGGGTCCTTCAACTCGCCCAGGGTGTTGGCGCCGGTATAGCCGCGCCGGTTGGCCAGGGCGGCCATCTGCCGGCGCGCCACCGGCGCCTCGATCCTGGCGACGACGGGCTGCACGTGGCCCGCGAACTCGGCGTCGCGGTACTGCCGGGCCTGCGCCGTCGGGCTGAGCTGCCAGCTGGTCTCCCCGGTGGTGATGGTCAGCGTCACCAACTCGCCCAGCGGCGCGCCCAACTCCTCCAGATGCAGCACGAAGCCGACGCCGATGCCGGCCACGTCGTCGCGGTGCAGCGTGCCCACCGTTCCCCGTCCGGCCAGCCGCCCAAGCTCGAAGCTCGCGCTGACCTCGGCGGCAACGCCCGGCGCGCCGGCATCGACAGTAGACTTGTTGCGAAAGTCTGCGGCCTATTTCGACCACCAGTTCGTGGCACCGGGCCAATCTGTCGGGCTTTTCAGAATGGCATGAACCCCGCTTCGATGTTCACCAGCCCCGCGATGATCGACGTTTTGGTGTG
>CAMCJI010000232.1 GCA_945874805.1 Asaia bogorensis
GCGTGCAGCCGATCCCCACGCCGCCCAGCAGCAACGCCATCAGCGCGCGTTCGGCCGTTATCATCTGCGATTTTCCATCGCCGCAGCTTAGCCACCCCCGGCGTTTGCGTCCAATTCGCTGATACCGCTACCAAACTGCCGGCTTCCAATGGCCGGCGGAGGGCGCTACAGCAGCGTCATAACCGAGGGGGGACCGCATCATGCCGCGCCTGGCCGCCAACCTGTCCATGATGTTCAACGAGGTCGCCTTCCTCGACCGCTTCGATGCGGCGGCAAAGGCCGGCTTCACCGCCGTCGAGTTCCTCTTCCCCTACGACTTCCCCGCGGCCGAGATCCGCCGCCGGCTCGATGCCAACGGGCTGACCCAGGCGCTGTTCAACCTGCCGCCGGGGGACTGGGCCGCGGGCGAGCGCGGCATGGCGTCCCTGCCCGGCCGCCAGGCGGAATTCCGCGCGGCGACGATGAAGGCGCTGGAATACGCCGACATCCTCGGCTGCAAGCTGGTGCATGCCATGGCCGGCATCCCCGGCCGCGACGTGGCGCCCACCACCGCCGCCGCGCTGTTCGCTGCCAACATCGCCTGGGCCGGGGAGCAGGCGCTCGCCGCCGGGGTGAAGCTCGCGCTGGAGCCGATCAACCACCGCGACATGCCGGGCTACCACCTCAACACGATGGCCCAGGGTGCGGCGATCGTGCAGGCGATCGGCACCGACCGCTGCGGCCTGCAGTTCGACATCTACCACTGCCAGACCACCGAGGGCGATATCACCAAGCGGATGGAGGCGCTGATGCCGCTGATCGTCCACATGCAGATCGCCGACGTGCCGCTGCGCAACGAGCCCGGCACCGGCGAGATCGGCTGGGACTACGTGCTGCGCCGCATCGACGAGCTCGGCTATGCCGGCTGGGTCGGCTGCGAATACCGCCCCGCCGGCGACACCGTCGCGGGGCTCGCCTGGCGCACGCGCTACGGCGTCTAACTATCTATCTTTGCAGAATATCAGGAGACTCCACATGGACAAGATCGGCTTCATCGGCCTGGGCATCATGGGCCGCCCCATGGCGCTGAACCTGCGCGCCGCCGGCTATGACGTGATCGTGCCGGAGCGCAGCAGCCTCACCGCCGAGGTCCGCGCCGCCGCCACCGTGGTGGCCGACGCCGCCGCGGTCGCCGAGGCGGCTGATGTCGTCATCATCATGGTGCCCGACACCCCCGACGTGGAGGGCGTGCTGTTCGGCGCGCATGGCGTGGCCGAGGGCCTGTCCGCCGGCAAGCTGGTGATCGACATGTCCTCGATCAGCCCGATCGCCACGAAGGACTATGCGGCGCGCATCAACGCGCTGGGCTGCCTGTACCTCGATGCCCCCGTTTCCGGCGGGGAAGTGGGCGCCAAGGCGGCCAGCCTGACCATCATGGTCGGCGGCCCGGAAGCCGCCTTCGCCCGCGCCCAGCCGCTGTTCGCCGCGATGGGCAAGAACATCACCCATGTCGGCGTGGAAAACGGCGCCGGGCAGACCACCAAGGTCTGCAATCAGATCATCGTGGCGCTCAACATCCAGGCCGTGGCCGAGGCGCTGACCTTCGCCCGCAAGGCCGGCGCGGACCCGGCCAAGGTGCGCCAGGCGCTGATGGGCGGCTTCGCCTCCTCGCGCATCCTGGAAGTGCATGCCGAGCGGATGATCAACCGCACCTTCGCGCCAGGCTTCCGCATCCGCCTGCATCAGAAGGACCTGAACCTCGCGCTGGCCTCGGCGAAGGAGATGGGGATGGCGCTGCCGAACACCGCGCTGGCGCAGCAGATGTTCTCGGTCGTCACCGCCCAGGGCGGCGGCGAGCAGGATCACTCCGCGCTGGTGCAGGCGGTGGAGCTGCTGGCCAACGTCAAGCCGTAAAAACACCATCAAACGCCGCGTGGTTTGCGGAAAGTCATTGAAGGGCTGTGGTTGAACCCCTACGGTCGTGTTTGGTCAGGTTTTTGAGAATCAGGCCCATGATTTGACGTCCCGTCTCGTAGCCAAGCCGCATCTTCGGCGGTTGGGCACGGGACGTGGGCAAAAGGGGATCGACGGCGATGCGCTTCACGGAGATCGGCCAGCAGTTGCGGGCCTACAGGCTGGAGTCCGGGCTGCGCGCCGAGGAGATCGCGGCACGCCTCGGCGTGTCCCGCGCAGCGCTTTACCGTTACGAGAAGGGCGAGGTCATCAAGCTGGACACCATCCAGCGCCTGGCCGAACTGCTGAAAATCTCGCCGCTGTCGCTGCTCGGCATCGGCGTGGAGTACTACAACCGCCCGGTCGGCTATTTCGAGCGGGTGCGCCAGATCGAGGAGACCTCCGAGCAGATCCTGCAGGTCAGCGGCGCCATGTGCTACCTGACCAGCAATGACGGCTTCGATCAGGCCTTCTCCGGTGCGCTGGACGAGATGATCGAGGCCTCCACCGGCGACCGCCTGCAACTGCGCGCCGCGGCCGATCAGGTGCTGGGCCTGCAATCCGCGCGCAAGCGCATGTACGGCATGCGCCGCCCGAGCATCATCGCGATCTTCCCCGCCCCCCGGCTGCGCGCCTTCCTCGAAAGCGGCGTCGGCGCCAGCCTGCCGCTCGGCGAACGCGCCCGCCGCGCCGCCCGCGACGCCGCCGCCGCCGAGGTGGAGGCGATCGCCAACATCATGGAATCAGAGCCGATCGGCCTGCAATTCGGCTTCCTGCCGGCCGGCGAGCCCACCGGCGGCTTCAAGATCCTGCGCGCCCGCGACCGCGCAACCCTGGCCGTTAACCCGTTCCAGCCGGACGCCAACCCCGTCGGCGCCTCGGGCGTGGCGATGATCACCGCCGCCGAAGAAGCCATCGGCCCGCACCAGCGCATGGCCGAAGCCCTGTGGCGCGAATCGCTGAAGGGTACCGCCGCGGCCGCCAAGGTGCGCGAACTGATCGCCGCCCACAGGCAGGCGTAAGTCATCAAGTACAGGAAAGCAGAAGGCAGGAAGAATCTTCTTTTTTGAAAAAAAGAAGCAAAAAACTTTTGTCCGTTGGGCTGGGGCTTTGGCCGAGGGGTAGGTCTTGGCAGGTTTGGGTTTGATGGCTTCGCCGAGGAGACGGATAGGCAGTCAAAAAACCAGCGGAGCCAAGAAATCCGCCCGCACCAGGAAGCAATCGCGTCACCGAAGCCGCCAACAACGAACAAAGTTTTTTTGCTTCTTTCCTGCGCGGCGTCTTCGCCGTCGCAAGTTCACAAAAAGAAGAACCTCACCTTCCTTGCCCGCCCGCCTCAGAAACGGCGCGCCGCCGCCACCGCGCTGGCGCTACCGAAGGTGACGACCCAGCCCCATAGCCGCAGGAACAGGCCGCGCTCGGCGCCCAGGGCGGCTGCGGCTTCGTCGCGGTGGTGCACTTCGTCGTGCTGGCATTCGACGAGCAGGGCGCGCAGGGGCCCGCCGTCCAGCCGGGCGATCTGCTCGGCGTAGTGGTGGTCGACGAAGGTCTCCACCGCCTCAATCGTCGCGTAGACGGCGCGGGGGCCGAACAGCGCCGGCAGGAAGCCGGTCAGGAAGCCCGCCACTTTCCATACCGGCAGCAGCAGGCTGCGCTCGGCGCCGATCGCCTCCAGCAGGCGCAGATGCTCCTGCTCGGTCGCCAGGTGCTCGGTGGCGAAGGCGCGGATGGCGGGGTCGCGCGTGAGTGTGAGGATGCCGCGGTAGATCTGCACCGCCCCGCTCTCTCCCGCATGGTCCGAGCGCAGGTCGCCGCGCAGTTCGGGTATCTCGCGGTAGAGGGAGGGCAGGTCGATGGTCGCCGTGATCATGTCCATCCGCGTAAGATGGCACGCTGCGCCCGCCCGCCAAGGGCCGTCAGCGGATGATCGGTGCCGCCGTCAGCGGTTGCGCGCCGGACAGGCCGGCGTAGCTGCGCCCGCCGTGGCCCGGCGGCGGGTGGCCGAACCAGCGGTCGTCGCGCGCATCGGCCGCCGCCTGCAACCGCACATCGGCGGAGAGCCGCACCCGGCCGTCCGCCGCCGCGTTGTCCAGGCTGCCATGCAGCAGGAACATGTCGAACAGCAGCACATCGCCGGGGCGGAAGGCGGCCGAGAGGATGCGCGCGCCCCGGCTGGCGGCCAGGGCCGGGATATCCTCGGCGAAACTGGCGTTGAACCCAGCCTCGCGATCCACGTCGCGCCCGCGCACCCGGGCGGCGATGTCGTCCCAGCGGTGCGAGCCTTCGACCAGCGCGACCGGCCCGTCCTCCGCCCGCACCTCCCCCAGCGGCACCCAGGCGGTGAGCAGCCGCTCCGACCCCCGGTTCATGTAGGGATGGTCGAGGTGGAACGGGCTGGCCCGGCCCGGCGCCATCGCCCGCAGCCAGACGAAATCGAACGGCACCACAGCGGTGCCCAGCAGCATCGCCGCCGCCGCCCGCAGCCGCGGGTGATGCACGGCCGCGCGCAAAGCCGGCCCCTCGCACACCCCGCGCCAGAACGCCCCGAGGTCGGGCAGCGCCGTCCGGCTCGACCGGCCGGTGGCGACGGGGGCTGCGTCCTCTCCCGCCACCTCATCGACCGCCCGCAGGGCCGCCCGCACCTCCCCCCGGGCGGCGAGCACCCGGGCGGCGGGCAGCAGGCCGCGCAGCAGCACATGGCCGTGCTCGGCCAGGCGCGCGCGCAAGACAGCGGGGCGGCCGAGCAGAGGCGCGGAATCCGCAATCTCGCCCTGCACCCGCTCCGCCAGCAGCGCCCCCGCGATGCGGCTCACCCGCCGGCGACCCCCTGGGTGTTGACGTAGAGCGAATAGAGGCCGTGGCTGGCCGCCATGAACAGCCGGTTGCGGTGCAGGCCGCCGAAGCAGAGGTTGGCGCAGCGTTCGGGCAGTTTGATATGGCCGATCGGCACGCCCGCCGGGTTGAACACCCGCACCCCGTCCAGCTCCGGGTCGCCCATGCCCCAGCCGCACCAGAGATTGCCGTCGATATCCACCCGGAAGCCATCGGGCGTGCCGCCATTGGCGTTGATGAAGATGCGCCCGTTCGCCAGCTTGTTGCCGTCGACCACGTCATAGGCGCGGATATCGCGGGGTTCGGCGCGGGAGGCGACGACGTAGAGGATCTTCTCGTCCGGCGAGAAGGCCAGGCCGTTCGGGCCGGGAATGTCGTCGGCCACCATGGTCAGGGCGCCCGTCTGCCCGTCGATCCGGTAGACTGCCGGCGCAAGTTCCGACTCCGCCTTGTGGCCCTCGTAGTAGCCGAGGATGCCGAACGGCGGGTCGGTGAACCAGATCGAGCCGTCGGCGGCGACGACGATGTCGTTCGGCGAATTCAGCCGCTTGCCCTGGTAGTGGCTGGCCAGCACGGTGATCGAGCCGTCGTATTCGGTGCGCGTCACCCGCCGGCTGTCATGCTCGCAGGTGACCAGCCGGCCCTGGCGGTCGCGCGTGTTGCCGTTGGCATTGTTCGAGGGCTGGCGGAAGGTGGAGACCAACCCGCTCGATTCCTCCCACTTGAGGATGCGGTTGTTGGGAATGTCGCTCCACAGCACATAGCGCCCGTCACCGACCCATACCGGCCCCTCCGACCAGCGGCAGCCATCGGCCAGCCGCTCGACGGAGGCCAGCGGCAGGCGGTACTTGGCAAAGCTCGGGTCCATTACGACCACGCTCGGATCGGGATAACGCAGGTTGGGTTGCCACATGGCGCTGCTCCTCGGTGTTTGACGGATCGTGGCCCAGCCAGCCGCGGACGGAAAGGGCCGACGCGGGAAACACAGAGGGTTGAACCCTTCTGCCCCCCGCCCTATTCAGAGCAATACAGGAGGATGCGCCATGAACTCATTCATTGCCGCCGTTGTCGTCGCCGTCATCCTCGCCGTGGGATCGGCGGGAATGCTGGAGCAGGTGCAGCAGTCCGCAGGCCCGGCCTACGCCACCGGCGGCGTGCGGCTCGACACCGGGCACTGACCGCCTTGGATTGATTCAAATCAAGGCACGCCCACGCCGGGCGTGCTGCTCTTCGCGTGTAGCGACGCGGAGAAGACCGATGACCAACGGCGAAGTTCTCTTCCTCACCATGACGATCAGCGTGTTTGTGCTGTTCGGCCTGCACATCGCCAGGCTGACGCGCGAACAGCGCATCCGTTCCGAGCCGGCGCGGGCAGCAGCCCCACCACGCGGCATCCTTTCGGCCTGACATCCCCCCCCGCCGCGGTATCCGCAGGGGTCCGCGACAGAGTCAGGTACGAGTCGGCGGGGCGCTGTCGGCCAGCGCCTTCAGGGCCTCGTCGAAATCCTCGGCCTCGGCGAACGCAGCCGGCAACTCCGGCTCGGCATCCGCACCGGTGCGGGACCAGGGTGCGCGGATATGGCTGAGGCGGTTCAATACGTTGAGGAAGTCGTCCATCGGCGCGGCTCCTTGCGAACAGCCATTTTCTTATCGGCCCGATGCCCCTCGCGTCAACCGCCGATCAGCCCCACCACCGCCCCGCTCATGCAGGTGGCGATCGTGCCCGCCAATACGGAGCGCGCGCCCAGGCGCACCACCTCCTCGCGCCGCTCCGGCACCATCGCCCCCAGGCCGCCGATCATGATGCCGAGGCTGCCGAAATTGGCGAAGCCGCAGAGCGCATAGGTCATGATCAGCCTCGACTCCGGCGACAGCGCCTCGGCCGGCAGCCCGGCCATGCCGAGATAGGCGACGAACTCGTTCAGCACCGTCTTGCTGCCCATCAGCCCGGCGGCTGTGGCCGACTCGGCCCAGGGAATGCCGATCAGCCACATCACCGGGCGGAACGGCAGGGCGAACAGGCGTTGCAGCGTCACCCCCTCCCCGCCCACCGCCGGCAGCAGGCCGAGCATCTCGTTGACCAGCGTCACCATCGCCACGGTCACCAGCAGCACGGCGATGATGCCGGCCAGCACGGGAATCCCGTCCATCGTGCCGCGCACCAGCGCATCCAGCGCATTCGCCGGCGGATGCGGC
>CAMCJI010000233.1 GCA_945874805.1 Asaia bogorensis
AGCGGAGCCCGTCACGCATATGCTGCGCACGGGTGGTTGCGGTCCACATGGGTCTGGTCATCCAACTCGGTCTCGACAACCCGTTGGAATCACATCCTGCCGTGACCACCCAACCCCATTCCGCTAGCGTTCAGAGACAGCCTCTTAGAGGCAGACGGTGCGGGCGGTGCGGACTTGCACCATGCAAAGGGTGCGGTTCGGTGCGGGGCTGGTGCGTGCGTGGTGCGATACGGTGCGAAGGCTGCGCGTCACCCGCGGTGCGGGGGCGGTGCGGGCGCAAGGGGGGACGCTCTTCGGAGTTGGACGATATCAGCATCACGGCGCCACCTGCCGCAAATCGGTGACCTTCTCGCCGTTCACCCCGATCAGCCCAGCCGCCTTGATCTGGCCGAGGCACTTGCGGAACAGGCTCTGCTTGCTGCTTCGCTCCCGCCAGTCAGCGTCACCGGAAAACGCCTCGGCCAACCCAACCCGCACACACTCGCCGTACCACTCACCCCGCGTGGCAGACCCAGGCGTCGCACTGCGGCAAAGTGCATCCTGAAATGCCGCGTAGAACTGCGTCGTCTGAGGCGGCAGCCGGGTCTTCCGTGGCTTGGCTGCCATCGTTTCCACGTCCCATCGGTCGTCCCGAAGCGCCAGCGTGACCGAGGCAAAATCCTCTCGCGTATCCGGTCGGCGCCGACGCGCCTTCGAGAACTCGATCTGGAACGCAACATCGGTATCCGCCCGCTCGACCTTCGAAATCAGGGCCACCGTGTCGAGCTGCCATTCCTTCGTCTTGCTGCCATAAATCTTGCCCTTGTCGTGCCCCGTGTGGTCGATCCAGCACTGCGCCACCCGCGCTCGCGTGAGAGCGCGGACCAGCTCCATGGTGTCAGTCCAGGGCACCTCGTCCTTCATGTCGCCCGACAGCAGCGACATGCGGTTGTCGAAGAAGACCACCTCGACCTTCCAGGCTGCCACCAAGCCCAAGATGAATGTGCGACCCGCGTCGGTATTCAGCGGCTGCATGTCCGGATAATCCTCCCGGCAGACGATCGACAGCAGAGACAGATCGGCATTGCCCAGGCGCCGCTTCAGGTCGGCGATGCGTTCCTGCATCAGGTCGCGCGCCATTTCGCCGTCCACATAGAGCACCCGCACCTTGCGATGCACCCGCCAGTGCGCGAAGGGCTGGCCCGTCGCCAGTGCGGCAGCCATCCCCATGGCAAGATGCGTTTTCCCGATCCCGGTCTCCCCACCCATCATCAATCGGGTCGTGCTGACGATCACCTCGCCCATAAGCGGTTCGGGCTTGTCGAGCTGGCGCGTCAGCCACCATTCGGCACTGCGTGTTCCCTCGCTTCCGCCCGGCGCCGACGCGAAGCGCTCTTCCTGCGCACCGGCCGCGCGGAGCACGTCTTCGGGGGAGCCGCTGGCTTCCATCAGGCGGTGCACCGAAGTGCATCGTCCCAATCACCGACAGGCGGTGTCAGAATGCGCGCCTCGCGCCCGGCTCCAGCCCAGCGGGTGCAGCACGCACGCGCGGCTTCAAGCCCCGCCGTGTCCCGATCGGCGAAGACCGTCAATGCCTCGATCCCATCGAGAACAGGGAACCGCGCGATAGCGCCGGCCGACGTCGCAGCCCAAACCGGACGCCACCCCGCACGCTGCATCGTCGCCAGCGCCGTCTCGATCCCTTCGGCCAGGCCTAGCCCCTCCGTTACGTCCTCATCTGGGACCAGCCGCACAACGCCTTGCGCGCCGAGCATGATCTTCACCCTGTCCCCATCCGCCTTCGCGGTGCCGTCGGGGCGCAAATAGGTGACGTGCACCCCTACGGGCTGGTTGCCGGCCGGCGATGTCATCAACGCCACCATCGCTGGCCCTTGCGACCCGCCCGCGCGATTGCGCCAGGCGGAGGGGTGAAACCGAAGAGGCGCATCGTCGGGCAAGGTCAGGCCACGCGATTGCAGATAGAGTTCAACAAGGGTGCCGGCAGGCCGCACAGCATCGCGCCAGAGCGTGCGCGCCAAATTGAGCGACCAGGCATTGCCGCGATCATCCGCAGCGTCAGCGGCTTGCCGTGCGGTCACGTCGGTTGGCCGCGGCTGCCGTGCTACGTCTGGCTCCTCGCCAAGCCAAGCCCGCGCCCATGCCATCGCCTCCGCCATCGAGGTGCGGCGGATATGGGCGATCAACCCCAACGGGTCGCCCCCGCAACCAGCCTCGTGGTCATGCCACGCCCCTTGCTTTGCCCCGGCGATCACCACCGCCAGTGATCCCCGGCCACGGAAGCGAAGGGCGGTGCGTGTGGCGTGGCTCGCTTCGCTGCCCATCAGGTCGCGCGCCAGTTCGCCCATGCGATCGGCCAGCCGTGCATTGATGGCGCTGATCTTGGACATGGCCGCAGCACCTACCCGCGACGATGAGCTTCGGACGTGCTGCGCTGCGGCGGTGTCGTGCTCGCCCGCGCCCAATCCAGCGCATCTGCCCAGCGATACAAAGCACGGCTGGAGAACAAGCTGTAGGGCGGGCCACCGCCGCGTGTCGCCTTGGTGGCGAGCGTCTTCGGTGCGACGGGATAGCCAGCCGCAGTCAGGGCGGCGGCGGTTGCCTCGCGCGTCAGAAGCGTATCGGGATTGCCGGGAATTGCTGTTTCCATCGTGTCACCTCGCAAACGCTCGGGATTGAGCCGGCTTGCAAGGGACAACGTGGATCGACGAGAATCGCGCCGTCTAATTCTGCCTGAATCGCGCCGCGGCGCGAATTAACTCATTGATTTGGTACTGTTTTTCTGCCTCAATCGCGCAATTTCATGCCGGTCTTTGGCCCTTTCTTCTTCCAACTTGCGGGGGCACAGGCGGCGCGAACACGGCGAAGCGCTGGCCGCGGCACGCGGTCAAACTCCCCGTCAGCCCACGCCGCGTCGTCGTCTGGCGATGGCGGCCGAAAACTGACGCGTGCCACTACTTGGGCGCCAAGCCAACGGGCCACGCGGGCTGTGTACAGCGTCCGCAACAGCGTCTCCGAAAACGGCATACGGTGTGGCCGCTGGACGGTTACGTGATCGACAGAAGGAGCTGACTTGATGGGCGCTGCAATCACCTTGCCCATTCGTGGTGCCCATGTCGCCGCGATTTGCTCCCACCCGATCGTGACATCGTGCCAGCCTATGCCGCCCGGCGCTGTGTCAGCCGCAGCCAACTGACTACCACCCGCCTCGACCAGCCGCAGACCGCGCCAGTCACGCGGCTGCATCACCCGAGGCGTGCCTGTGGAGGGCGTGCCGTGTGCCTCTACCTTCCCGCTGCGCAGGGCCGCCAGCAATGCCGCCTCCGCTTCGGCGCTGGCGCAGACATCGGCGGCAGGGTTCAAGGTCATTTCCCAGGCTGCAAGGATATCCAGGCGCTCCCGGCCATTGCCCCCTGCGCCGGTCTGCAACGTCGTGACAATCTGGCCGTTCGGCAGCTCGTGCCGCGTTCGGTATTCCGCACCCGGCCGCGCCGTCTCCTCCGCCGCGTCGCGCACAACGTCGGTGTTGCGCAGCATGATCCACGCGACACATTCCAGCAGCGACCAAGCCGCCGGCAGATCGTCAAGCGCGACGGCAGGCGGTGCGGGCTGCTCCGGCCACAGGGCCAAGACCTCCGCCGTTTTGAAATACACTTCGTGATAGGTCAGCTCCTTGCGTTGCTGCCATACATGCCCGTCTCCCCGAGACGTGCCGATCTGGTTCCAGATATCAATTTTGACGCTGCTATGAACCAGCGCATCCCAGGGCACCGGGCCGTGCCGTGCGCTCCGGTCATGGTTCCCGTCGGGCCGGCTCGGCTGGCCATGCGCGGTGATTTTCTCGGCGACCAATGCCTCCATGACCTCCCGCGCCGCCGAGGCGATCAGCACGTCTTCGCGGTCGTGCAGCAACCGCTCCTCCAGCACCATCGCGGCCAAGGTCCGATAATCGACCAGCGTCCGCAGCCGTCGCCGTGCCCGCCCCCTTATGCCGCGGAGCTTGCGCGGCCCGTTCGGAGAAAGCAGCGGGTGCGCATAGTTGTTCATATCTTTGCTGCCGGTGCCCCCATCCGGGCGCAGTCTGTACACCGCACAGAACGGCGTACGGCTGGCCCGCCCCTCCAATGCCACTTGCACGCCGATCAACTCGCCTTCACCCCAGCGCTCGTCCCTGGCCAAGGAGTCAGCGTTCAACGCCTCCTTCGTCTGGGCACGCCCCAGCGCGATCCAGGTCAGCACCTCACACGCCGACATCTTCGCGCTTTGCGGGCCGGGGGGCAGGCGTGGTGGGCGGTGATCGGTGAGGGCCATCCACACTCCATGACGCACGCTCTGATGGTTAAATGCCGGTCGCGCCCGATCGGAGGTCCAGGCCATCGCTGGCCACCATAGCCGATCCGGCGGAGTCGTTCCGCTATGCTAATTCCTGCCCGCGCGTCGTATGCTACCGTCTGCCACGTTGGCGCCAGCCGCGCCGCCGCTGCTACAAGCGTTGGACCAACAGGATATTGCGATGTTCGAACAGGCCTTCAAAAATATCGACGACGTGCTCTGGAAAGAGGCCGGCTGCACCACCGAGCTGGACTACACCGAACAAACCTCCTGGCTCCTGTTCCTGAAATATCTGGACGGGCTGGAGGAGGACAAGGCGACCGAAGCCGCCCTCGACGGTAAGCCCTACTCCTATGTCCTCGACAAGCCCTACCGCTGGGAAAGCTGGGCCGCGCCGAAGGGGCCAGACGGCAAGCTCGACTACAACGCGGCCCGAACCGGCGACGATCTGCGCGACTTCGTGAACCTGCGGCTGTTCCCCTATCTTGATGGGTTCCGCCAGCGCGCCACTGGGCCGAACACGATCGAATACAAGATCGGCCAGATTTTCAGCGAAATCCAAAACAAGATTCGCAGCGGCTACAACCTGCGCGAGGTCATCGACCATGTGGACGGGCTGCGCTTCCGCTCCCAGGTCGAACGGCACGAATTGTCCTCGTTGTATGAGGACAAGATCAAGCGCATGGGCAATGCCGGGCGCAACGGCGGGGAGTACTACACCCCGCGCCCGCTGATCCGCGCGATGATCCGGGTGATCGACCCTAAGATCGGCGAACGCGTCTATGACGGCGCCTGCGGCTCCGCCGGCTTCCTGTGCGAAGCGTTCGACTACATGAAGGCCAAGCCGGGCCTGACCACAACCGACCTCAAGACGCTGCAAGAGCGGACCTTCTACGGCAAGGAGAAGAAGTCGCTCGCCTACGTGATCGCGATCATGAACATGATCCTGCACGGCATCGAGGCGCCGAACATCCTGCACACCAACACCCTGGCCGAGAACCTGTCGGATATCCAGGAGCGCGATCGGGTGGAGGTCATCCTGGCCAACCCGCCCTTTGGCGGCAAGGAACGCAAGGAAGTGCAGCAGAACTTCCGCATCCGCACCGGCGAGACGGCGTTCCTGTTCCTGCAACATTTCATCCGTATGCTCAAACCGGGTGGCCGGGCGGCGGTGGTGATCAAGAACACCTTCCTGTCGAACACCGACAACGCAGCCGTCAGCCTGCGCAAGCTGCTGCTGGCGGAGTGCAACCTGCACTCCGTGCTGGACTGCCCCGGTGGCACCTTCCAGGGGGCAGGCGTCAAGACGGTGGTGCTGTTCTTCGAGAAGGGGGCACCGACGCGAGAGGTCTGGTTCTATCAGCTCGATGTTGGTCGCAGCATGGGCAAGACCAACGCGCTCAACGATGCCGACCTTGCCGAGTTTATTGCGTTGCAGGCGAGCTTTGCGGATTCGCCTAAATCGTGGAGCGTGGAGGTCAAGGCGCTCGATCCCGTGACCTGTGATCTCTCGGTAAAAAATCCCGAGTGTGGCGACGAGGTGGCGCACCGTAGCCCGCTGGACATTATGGATGAGATTGCGGCGTTGGATGCGGAGAGCGCTGAGGTGTTGGCCGGCATCCGCGAATTAATACAATGACAGTATGGCAGAAGAAAAGATTGGGAGATTTTGCGCAAGCAGTTTCGACCGGCCCATTCGGCTCCTTGCTGCATAAATCAGACTATATGGAGCAGGGCGTTCCGCTCGTGAATCCTATTAACATCGTCGATGAGCGTATCGTCCCTGACTCTACAAAGCTCATCGGCGATTCTACAAAAAAGCGGTTGGGAAATTACATTTTAAAAACGGGTGACGTCGTCGTTGCTCGTCGAGGTGAAATCGGCCGTTGTGCTGTTGTTGGTGCTGAAGAGAGCGGGTGGATTTGTGGTACGGGTAGCTTTTTCATACGCCCGCTACCGTCGACTGACTCTCGCTTCCTAGCATATTTGATCAGGTCAGATACCTACCGAGAGCAATTGGAGAAGCTATCGACAGGCACGACCATGAAGAATCTCAGCAATACGGCTTTGGGCGATCTTATGATCGCCTTGCCGGCCCTCCTCGAACAACAACGCATCGTCGCCATCCTCGACGAAGCGTTTGAGGGCATTGCCGCCGCCAAAGCCAACACCGAGAAGAACCTCCGAAACGCCCGCGACTTGTTCGTGTGCTACGTCCAGTCGATGTTCAGCGGGCGGGGCCATGGTTGGAAAGATGTGACCCTTGGAGAAATTGCTGAGGTCAAAGGCGGCAAACGAGTGCCCAAAGGGTACAAACTCTCAACCGAGCCAACAGGGTTCCCATATCTGCGAGTCACTGATTTTACGGATTCCGGCACGATCGATACCAGTGATTTACGTTACATCAGCCCAGATGTTCGCCGTCAGATTAAGAACTATACGATTTCGACGCGAGACCTTTATTAGACCTGTTGCGTAAGTCGGGCCACTTCGTCGCGGAGACGGCTTGAAATCAGGGGATTCCCAGATCACGGGTCGATAGGATTCATATGGCTCCTTCACTGAGAAGGAGCCACCGCCGTGGCGCATGCTTTGTCCGCTTCCCAGCT
>CAMCJI010000234.1 GCA_945874805.1 Asaia bogorensis
CATACCCGTCCGACCGATACCGATCCAGCAACTTCCCCCGCGCCGCCTCAATCTGCCCAGCCGTCACACGGCCACGCAAATCCCCAACCAACGCCGACAACTCCGCCGACCCATACCGCGACGAACCCTCAATCAACACATCCCGAACCACCACCCCAGCCCCAGGATCCGACAACACCGGACCCACCGCAGCAGGCGCAACCGCAGGCACAACAACACGCGGCGCCACAGGACGCACACGCTCCACAGGATTACCCTGCGGTACCAACACCGCAGGAGATTGAGATAGCGCCGAGGGCGCGAACCCGCATGCCAGGATGGCGGGCAAAACCCAAGCCATCGGACGAAGGGGCCGGGTACCGCGTTTTTGCGGCCCGCCGGTATTGGCCGGTTGGTACAACGGGATATCCCCCCCATCATCAACAAACTGCAGTATTCCAGAAACCTGCCCGCGCCGCAAAGTCTTCGGCGTGAACTCTTCATGCGCACGAAAAAGCCGGCCAAACGGCCGGCTTCCGAAGGAAAACTCTTGCACGTGCTGCTGTGGTGCCGACTGGCGCACCCGGAAGGACTCGAACCTCCAACCCCCAGATTCGTAGTCTGGTGCTCTATCCAATTGAGCTACGGGTGCAGTCAGGCAGGCGCGGTGTAACCGAACCGACGCCGGTGGGCAACCCCGGATCAGCCGCCCAGCTTGTCCATCTCGCGCAGCACCGCTTCGCCCATGACATGGGTGCTGACCTTGGCACATCCGGGCGCCATCACGTCCGGCGTGCGCAGGCCGCTGGCCAGCACATTGGTGCAGGCCAGCTCGATCAGGGCGGCGTCCTCGTCCATCTCGAACGAGTAGCGCAGCAGCATCGCGAAACTCAGCATCTGTGCCATGGGATTGGCCAGCCCCTTGCCGGCGATGTCAGGCGCACTGCCGTGAATCGGCTCGTACAGGGCGTGGCGGCGACCGCTGGAATCGGGGGCGCCCAAGGTGGCCGAGGGCAGCATGCCGAGCGAACCGGTCAGCTGGCTGGCGAGGTCGGAGAGGATGTCGCCGAACAGATTGCCCGTCACGATCACGTCGAACTGCCGCGGGTTGCGCACCAGCTGCATGGCACAGTTGTCGGCATACATGTGGGAGAGTTCCACATCCGGGAACTCCGCCGCCTGCAGCGCTGTCACCGTCTGGCGCCAGAGCAGGCCCGACTCCATCACGTTGGCCTTCTCGACGCTGCACACCCGGTTGCTGCGCTTGCGCGCCAGCCCGAAGGCGACGCGGGCCACGCGCTCGATCTCCGGCGTGGTGTAGACCTCGGTGTTGATTCCGCGCTTGGTGCCATCCGGCAGCGTCTCCACGCCGCGCGGCTCACCGAAATAGATGCCCCCCGTGCTCTCGCGCACGATCATGATATCCAGGCCCTTCACCACCTCGGGCTTGAGGGTCGAGGCACCAACCAGCGGGTCCAGCACGATCGCCGGGCGAAGATTGGCGAACAGGCCCAGCTCACGCCGCAGCGTCAGGATCGAAATCTCCGGGCGCATGTCGAAGCCCAGCTTGTCCCATTGCGGGCCGCCGACCGAGCCGAACAGCACGGCGTCGGCCTCCTTCGCACGGGCCACCGTCTCCACCGAGATCGGTGTGCCGCGGGCGTCGATGCTGGCCCCGCCAACGAGGTCCTCGGCGATGTCGAACCGCACGCGGCGCTTCTTCGCCATCCAATCGATGACGTGCATCACCTCGGACATCACTTCCGGCCCGATGCCGTCACCGGGCAGGACGAGGAGCTTCTTGTTGGCGGCCATGTGGGCGGTCCTTTACGCGACGGAGATGGCCGGCATCCAGGCATCGTCCTTGTGGGTCTGCTCGTAGCTGTCGATCGACTTTGCGTGCTGCAGGGTCTGGCCGATGTCATCCAGGCCGTTCAGCAGCAGATGCTTGCGGAAAGGGTCGATCTCGAAGGCGATCTGCTCGCCGTTCGGCCGCACCACCACCTGGCGCTCCAGATCGACGGTCAGCCGGGCGTTCTCACCCAGCTTGGCGTCTTCCATCAGCTGGTCGCACACCGCGCGCGGCAGCCTGATCGGCAGGATGCCGTTCTTAAACGTATTGGTATGGAAGATGTCGGCGAAATCCGGCGCGATGACGCAGCGGATGCCGAAATCCAACAGCGCCCAGGGCGCATGTTCGCGCGACGAGCCGCAGCCGAAATTTTCATGCGCGATCAGGATTTCCGCCCGGCGATACGGCTCGCGGTTGAGCACGAAATCCGGCCGCTCCTTGCCGTCCGCGTCGTAGCGCAGCGTATCGAACAGATGCACACCCAGCCCGGTGCGCTTGATCGTCTTGAGGAAGCGCGCGGGGATGATCTTGTCGGTATCGACGTTCGCGACCGGCAGGGGGGCCGCAATGCCCGTCAGCTTGGTGAAGGCGTCCATCAGACCAGCTCCCGCACATCGGTGATACGGCCCGTCACGGCGGCGGCGGCGGCCATCGCCGGGGAGACGAGATGCGTCCGCCCGCCCGGGCCCTGCCGCCCCTCGAAATTGCGGTTCGAGGTGCTGGCGCAGCGCTGGCCGGGGGTCAGCTTGTCGGGGTTCATGCCCAGGCACATCGAACAGCCCGGCTCGCGCCACTCGAAGCCGGCGTCGAGCAGGATGCGGTCCAGCCCCTCGGCCTCGGCCTGCAGCTTGACGATGCCGGAGCCGGGGACGACCAGGGCGCGCACGCCCGGTGCCACCATGCGGCCCTTGGCGACGGTGGCGGCGGCGCGGATATCCTCGATGCGGCCATTGGTGCAGCTGCCGATGAACACCACGTCGATGGCGAGGTCCGTCATCTTCTGGCCGGGCTTGAGGTCCATGTATTCGACCATGCGGGCAAGCTGGGCGCGCTTGGCCTCGTCGGGCTCATTCGCGGGGTCCGGCACCACGGCGGTCACGGCCACGACGGCCTCGGGATTGGTGCCCCAGGTGACCATCGGTGCGATCGTCGCGGCGTCGATCTCGACGACCGTATCGTAGACCGCGCCCTCGTCGGCCGGCAGCGAGGACCAGTATTCGATCGCCCGCGCCAGGGCCTCGCCCGTCGGCGCATAGGGTCGGCCGGTGACGTAATCGAACGTGGTCTGGTCCGGCGCGATCATGCCGGCGCGCGCGCCAGCCTCGATCGACATGTTGCAGACGGTCATCCGCCCGGCCATGTCCAGCGCGCGGATCGCGGAGCCTGCGAATTCGATCACGTGGCCGTTGCCGCCGGCGGTGCCGATGCGGCCGATGACGGCGAGCACGATGTCCTTCGCCGTGCAGCCAGGCGGCAGCATGCCCTCGATGCGGACCAGCATGTTCTTCGCCGGCTTCTGCAGCAGTGTCTGCGTCGCGAGCACATGCTCCACCTCGCTGGTGCCGATGCCGAAAGCCAGCGCGCCCATCGCCCCATGCGTCGAGGTATGGCTGTCCCCGCAGACGATCGTCATGCCCGGCAGGGAAATGCCCTGCTCCGGCCCGATGATGTGGACGATGCCCTGGCGCGGGTCGAGCAGCGGGAAATACGGCACCCCGAAGGCCGCGACGTTTGCCTCCAGGGTCTCCACCTGGATGCGGCTGTCCTCTTCCTTGATCCCTGCCCGCCGGTCGGAGGTGGCGACGTTGTGGTCCACCACCGCAATCGTCGCATCCGGCCGCCGCACCGGCCGGCCGGCCAGCCGCAGCCCCTCGAAGGCCTGCGGGCTGGTCACCTCATGCACGAGATGCCGGTCGATGTAGAGCACACAGGTGCCATCCTCGAGCCGCTCCACCACATGCGCGTCCCACACCTTGTCAAACAGGGTGCGAAGCCGCGGCCCGGCGGGCGCGGCTACGGGAACCGGCGCCGGGTCAGCAGCTTTCGGCTTGGCGGGCGGCTTCTTGGCCATGTGCGTCTTCCTCCGGGCAGGCTAGAGCGTGATGACCGTAGATGGAATCGCGCGGAGGTCTGAATCACGCGGTAAAACAGAGACCTATAGCAAGATGACGTCGCCTATCAGACGGCATCTTGCTCTAGGCGCGCCGTTACTCGGCGGCCGGGGTCTCGCGCGCGCGCTCGGCGATGCGGGCTGACTTGCCGCGGCGATCGCGCAGGTAATACAGCTTGGCGCGGCGCACATCGCCGCGGCGGATCACCTGGATTTCGGCGATCGTCGGCGCATACAGCGCGAACACGCGCTCCACGCCCTCGCCGTAGCTGATCTTGCGCACGGTGAAGTTGCTGCCGAGGCCCTTGTTCGAACGGGCGATGCACACGCCCTCGAACGCCTGCACGCGGCTGCGCTCGCCCTCAACCACCTTCACCGACACGCGCAGCGTATCGCCGGGGATGAATTCGGGAACCGGGCGCTCGGCCGTCAGCTTGGCGATCTGCTCGGCTTCGAGCTCTTGGATGACGTTCATGGTAGGATCCTTCTCTTGGTCTTTGTCTAAATGGCGGCCGGCGCCGGGGCAACCGGGCTGCGCCGCATAGGGGGAGTGTAGGCAGCCCACAGGTCCGGGCGCCGTTCGCGGGTGATCTGTTCGGCCTGCGCCCGCCGCCACGCCGCCACCTGGCCATGATGGCCGGAGAGCAGCACATCGGGCACGGCGCGGCCCTGCCACTCGGCAGGGCGGGTGTAATGCGGGTATTCCAGCAGGCCGGAGGCGAAGCTCTCCTCGTCGGCACTCTCGGCCGCGCCCATCACGCCGGGCAGCAGCCGCACGCAGGCATCTAGCACCACCAGCGCTGCCGCCTCGCCGCCGGAGAGCACGTAGTCGCCGATCGAAACCTCTGTCAGCGACCGCGCCTCGATCACCCGCTGGTCGATGCCTTCATAGCGGCCGCACAGCAGCACCACGCCCGGCCCGCCCGCCCAGTCGCGCACGACGGCCTGGGTGAGCGGGCGCCCGCGCGGCGTCATCACCACCATCGGCCGCGCGTCCGCCACGCTGGCGAGCGCTGCATCCAGCACGTCCGGCCGCATGACCATCCCGGCGCCGCCGCCGAACGGCGTGTCATCCACGCTGCGGTGCCGGTCCAGCGCGAAGCCGCGGATATCCACGGCCCCGAGCGACCAGATGCCCCGCTCCATCGCCCGCCCCGCGAGGGACAGGCCGAGCGGCCCGGGAAACATTTCCGGAAACAGCGTCAGAACATCGGCGCGCCACGTCATGCGCTCTGCTCCGCCATCGCCTCGGGCGGCACTTCGATCTCGTCCGGCAAGGCAACAACGATGCGCCCGCCGGCGATATCCACCACCGGCACGCAAGCCCGGTTGAACGGCACGAAATGCCGGCCGATCTCCAGGCTGACCCCCGCGCCATAGTCATGCACCGCCGCCACTGGGCCGAGCGACTGGCCCTCGGGGCTGACCGCCGCGAGGCCGACGAGATCGGCGAGGTAGAACTCGTCCTCCTCGGCGGCCGGCAGCCGGTCGCGATCGACGAACAACTTGGTGTTGACCAGCCGTTCCACCGCCGTCCGGTCGGCGACGCGCGCGGCCACCCCGTCGCGCAGTTCCGTCAGCTCCGCCACCCCCTCGCCGGACCAGCGGAGCGTGAAAACACGCCCGCGCTCGTCGGTGAAGGGGCCGTAGTCAGGCAGATCGGCGGGGTCGGCCGTGTAGCTGTGCACGCGCACAAGCCCGCGCACGCCATGCGCGCGGCCGATCACGCCCATCAGGATGCGCTGGTCGGGCACGATTCGTCCGTGTTAGCCAGCCGCCGCGGCGGCGGCCTTGGCGCGCTCCTGCGCCTTCTTCTTCGGCGCCGACTGGATCGGCTGTTCGGTGAAGACCGGCATCGGCATCAGCCCGGCATGGCCGAGGAACTTCGCCACCCGCTCGGTCGGCAGGGCGCCCTGGCCCATCCAGTGCATGATCCGCTCACCGGCGAGGCGGATGCGGTCGGCATGCTCCTGCGGCAGCATCGGGTTGTAGCTGCCCAGCCGCTCGATGAAGCGGCCGTCGCGCGGGCTGCGGCTGTCGGCCACCACAATGTGGTAGTACGGCCGCTTCTTGGCGCCGGCGCGGGAAAGGCGGATTTTCAGGCCCATAGAGTCAATCTCCAGTTTGCATATAGTGAGAAATCAGAACCGGCGTCCGCCAGGAGCCTGGCTCCGCTGCGGCATCAGCCCGGCAAGTCCTTGGCGCATCAGGCCCTTCTGACCCATCTTGTTCATGCGCTTCATCATCGTGGACATGTCATCGAACTGCTTCAGCAGCTTGTTGACGTCCTGCACCTGCACCCCCGCCCCCGCGGCGATGCGCTTCTTCCGGCTCGCCTTGATCATGTCGGGGTTGCGGCGTTCCTTCATCGTCATCGAGGAGATGATCGCCGCCTGCCGCCCCAGCATCTTCGGATCGAGCTTGGCATCGCCCATCTGCGCCGTCAGCTTGCCCGCGCCGGGCAGCATGCCGAGGATGGACTGGATCGAGCCCATCTTGCTGATCTGCTTGAGCTGGGTGGCGAAATCCTCCAGATCGAACTGGCCCTTCGCCATCTTGCGGGCGAGCTTCTCGGCATCCGCCTCGTCGATCGTCTCCTGCGCCCGCTCGACCAGGCCAAGCACGTCGCCCATGCCCAGGATGCGACCGGCCACGCGCTCGGGGTGGAAATCCTCCAGCCCGTCCAGCTTCTCGCTGACACCGACGAGCTTGATCGGCGCGCCGGTCACGGCCCGCATCGACAAGGCGGCACCGCCGCGCGCATCGCCGTCCATCCGCGTCAGCACGATGCCGGTGATGCCCAGCGCCTCGTTGAAGGCGCGTGCGGTGATCACCGCGTCCTGCCCGGTCATCGCATCGACCACCAGCAGCGTCTCAGCCGGGTTGGTGGCGGCGCGGATCGCCCGCACCTCATCCATCCGCGCCGTATCGATCGACAGGCGGCCGGCGGTGTCGAGGATGACGACGTCGAACACCTCGCGCCGGCCCATGTCCA
>CAMCJI010000235.1 GCA_945874805.1 Asaia bogorensis
GATCGACAGGCCGACCGGCGCGCCGGCGACGGTGGCGCCGGGCAGGCTGACCTGCGGGAAGCCGGCGAGGCCGCCCTGGGCGCAGAGGCAGGTGATGCGGTCGCGCATCGGCGTCAGCTCGGGCAAGGAGAGGCCGCGTTTGGGAGCGGGGAAGGGCGTGGTGGGCAGGCAGAGGATGGTGCCGGGGGGCAGCAGGTAGGCCATGCGGGCGCGGGCCTCCTGACGCATCAGGGCCGCCCAGGTCTGGTCGGCCGCCGAGACCTGTGAGCCAGCGAGCAGGCCGGCGGCGACGGAAAACGCCATGCGCGGATTGTCGCGCTCGACCCAGGCGCGGAAGGTGGACCAGGCCTCGACAGGTTGCAGAGCGCGCTGCGCCCGCGCCCAGACGGAGAGGCCCTGGGGGGCCATGATCTCCTCGCGCGGGTTTCCGATGAGGCGGGAGAGGCGGGCGAGCATGGGGGCGAGGGCGGCGGCGACCTCGGGGTCGGCAAAGCCGAAGGCGTCCACCGCGACGATGAGTTTCGTGGGCAGGCCAGTCGCGGGGGGCTCGCCGAGCATCACCGTGCTGACGCGGGCGAAGGTTTCGGCATCGCGCGCGAACCAGCCAGTGGTGTCTGACGTCGGCGCCTGCGGGAGCATGCCAGTGATATCGACGCGGCCGTGGGTGGGGCGGATGCCGTAGAGGCCGCAGAAGCTGGCGGGCACGCGCACCGAGCCGCCGGTATCCGTGCCCAGAGCCGTATCGCACAGGCCGGCAGCGACCGCGGCGGCCGAGCCGGAGGAGGAGCCGCCGGGCACGCGATCGGGGGCGGCGGTGTTGATGGGCGTGCCGTCGAACGGGTTCTCGCCGAGAATGCCGAGCGAGACCTCGTCGGTGATGGTTTTGCCGATCAGGCTTGCGCCCGCGTTGAGCAGGGTCTGCACCGCCCAGGCATGGCGGGTGGGGACGGGATTGTAGCGCGCCCAGTCATGGTTGCCGCCGCCGGTGGGGAGGCCCGCGACGTCGAACAGGTCTTTGGCGGCGAAGGTGAGGCCGGCGAGGGGACCGGTGGGGGCTCCGGCGATGTGGGCGCGGGGGCCGGGGATGAAGGCGCGGACTGGATCGCTCATGCCGCCATTTCAGGCAGGCGGGGGGCGATTTGTCCAGTTGCTTTCAGGTGAGCATAGGCACCATGTCGGGGTCGCCCTTGGCCATGGCGCGCTGGTAGGCAGGGCGGGCGCCGATGCGCTGCAAATAGGCGAGGATCGCGGGGTAGGGGGCGAGATCGAGAGGGGTGAAGAGACGCATCGTGGTGAGGCAGAAGACGGTCATGATGTCCGCGGCGGTAAAGGTCTCGCCGGCGAAGTAAGGGACGGTGGCGAGCCGGGCTTCGACGGCGGCCAGCGCGCGATCGAGGCGGGCGCGCATGGAGAGCAGGACCGGGTTGCCGTCCGGCAGCTTGAGGCGGTGGCCGATCATGCTGCGGCCCATGGTGGGTTGCAGCGTGCCGTTGGCGAAGTGCAGCCAATAGAGATAGGCGGCGAAATCCGGGTGGTCGGGGCCGAGGGTCAGGCGGCCCTGGCCGTGCCTGGCGATGATGTAGTCGATGATTGCGCCGGATTCAGCGAGGACGAGGTCGCCCTCCGTGATGACGGGGGCGGAGCCGGTGGGGCTGACGGCGAGCAGGCTGGGGGGCGAAAGGCGGGTTGCGGGATCGCGCGTATGCAGGACCAGCGCATAGGGGATCTCGAGTTCCTCGCAGAGCCAGACGATGCGTTCGGATTGCGATTTGCCGAGATGATGAACGGTGAGCATGGCTGGCGCTCCTGATGCGGCGTTGGCAGGCAAGTGTGGGCAGGAGTCTTCTTTTTTGAAAAAAAGAAGCAAAAAACTTTTGCTCGTTGGGTGGAGGTTTAAGCCGCTGAGTTCGGCTTTAATTCTGGTGTGTTTTATGGCTTCGCCGTCTTGTGAACCGACTGCGTGGTTACACGGCGAAGCCAAAGGATAAAGTTTTTTTGCTTCCTTTTGTTCACAAACAGAAGAGTCTTGCCTTGTCTGACGACTTACTCGCTCCCCTCCGTGCCGATGCCGCGCAAGGTGAGGGTGGTCGCGTGGTGGCAGGCGACGAGGCGGTTGGGTTCGGCTTCGACGAGGTTGGGGCGTTCGCTGCGGCAGATGTCGGTGGCGTAGCGGCAGCGGGGGTTGAAGCTGCAGCCTGGCGGGGGGTTGGCGGGGTCGGCGATTTCGCGTTCGAGGACGATGCGGTTGGAGGCCTCGCCGGGGACGGGGACGGGGGCGGCGGAGAGCAGGGCTTCGGTGTAGGGGTGCAGCGGGCGTTCGTAGAGCGCCTCGGTTTCGCCGATTTCGGCGATGCGGCCGACGTACATCACGGCCACCCGGTCGGCGACGTGTTTGACGACGCTGAGGTCGTGGGCGACGAAGAGGTAGGTGAGTTTCAGGCGGTCCTGCAGGTCCAGCATCAGGTTGAGGATCTGCGCCTGGACCGAGACGTCGAGTGCGGAGACCGGCTCGTCGGCGACGATGAGCTGCGGGTTGAGCGAGAGGGCGCGGGCGATGCCGATGCGCTGGCGCTGGCCGCCGGAGAAGGCGTGCGGGAAGCGGTTCATGTAGGCGGCGGGGAGCTGGACGAGGTCCATCAGTTCGGCGACGCGTTTGCGGCGTTCGATGCGGCTCGACATGCCGTTGATGAGCAGCGGTTCGCCGATGATGTCGCCGACCATCATGCGCGGGTTCAGGGAGGAGAAGGGGTCCTGGAAGACCATCTGCATGTGCCGGCGCAGGCGGCGGAGTGCGGGGCGCTTGAGGGCGGCGAGGTCGTGGGTCTGGCCCTCGACGTTGAAGTTGATCTGGCCCTCGCTGGGGGCCAGGGCGCGGAGGATGCAGCGGGCGGCGGTGGTTTTGCCGCAGCCGGATTCGCCGACGAGGGCGAGGGTTTCGCCGCGGCGGATGGCGAAGCTGATGTCGTCCACCGCGCGGACCTGGCCGACGACGCGGCGGAGCAGGCCGCGGCGGATGGGGAAATATTTCTTGAGGTGGCGGACCTCGAGGATGGTGTCGCTCATGCGGCGGCTACTTCAGGTTTGCCGCCGTGCAGGAAGCAGCGGACGAGGCGGTCGTCAGCGCCGATTTGTGGGGGCTCGTGGATGTCGCACAGGCCGGGCATGAAATCGCCGCAGCGGGGGTGGTAGGCGCAGCCTTTCGGCCGGTCGAACGGATGCGGGATGGAGCCGGCGATGGTGGGCAGGCGGGTGCGCGGCTTGGCGTGCACGGTGGGGATCGAGCGCAGCAATGCGCGGGTGTAGGGGTGCTGCGGGCGGGCGAAGATGTCGGCGACTGCGCCGGTTTCAACCGCGCGGCCGAGATACATCACGGCGACGTCGTGCGCCATTTCGGCGATGACGCCCATGTCGTGGGTGATGAGGATGATGGCGAGGCCCCGGCTGGCTTGCAGGCTGCGCAGGAGGTCGAGGATCTGGGCCTGGGTGGTGACATCGAGCGCGGTGGTGGGTTCGTCGGCGATGAGCACCCGCGGGTCGCAGGCGAGTGCCATGGCGATCATGACGCGCTGGCGCAGGCCGCCGGAGAGCTGGAAGGGGTAGTCGTCCACCCGGCGGGCGGGTTGGGGGACGCCGACCATGTCGAGCAGTTCGATGGCGCGCTTGCGGGCGCCGGCTTCGTCCAGCCCCATGTGCAGCAGGATCGATTCCGCGATCTGGTTGCCGATCGTGTAGTGCTGGCTGAAGCTGGCCATCGGTTCCTGGAAGACCAGGGCGATCTCGCGGCCGCGGATTTTCCGCATGGCTTCGGGGGTTTGCTGGAAGAGGTCAACCGCCGGGGCGCCGCTGGCGGGGCGCAGCCAGGCCTCGCCGGCGACGACGCGGCCGGGGCGGTCGACGATGCCGAGGATGGAGCGGGCGGTGACGGATTTGCCGCAGCCGGATTCGCCGACGACACCCAGCGTGCGGCCTTCGTAGACATCGAAATCGACACCGTCGACGGCGCGGACCGTGCCTTCGCTGCCGAAGAAGCGGGTTTGCAGGTTGCGGACTTTGAGGATGGGCTCAGCCATAGGGGTCCGCCGCGTCTCGCAGGCCGTCGCCGAGGAAGTTGAAAGCCAGGATCACCAGGATCACCGGAATGGCGGCGATCAGCAGCCAGGGCGCGAGGGCCAGGGTTTGCAGGTTCTGCGCGTCCTGCAGGAGGATTCCCCAGCTGATGGCGGGGGGGCGCAGACCCAGACCAAGGAAGCTCAGCGACGTCTCGCTGATGATCATGGCGGGCAGGGCCAGGCTGACGGCGGCGATGATGTGGGAGGCGAAGCTGGGCAGCATGTGGTGGAAGATGATGCGGGCTTGGCTGGCGCCGGCGAGCTCGGCGGCGGTGACGAAATCCTCCTCCTTCAGGGAGAGGAACTTGCCGCGGACGACGCGGGCGAGGTCGGTCCAGGCCAGGAGCGAGATGATGATGGTGATGGCGAAATAGATCTGTGTGACCGACCAGGAGTTGGGCAAGGCGGCGGCGAGGCCGAGCCAGAGGGGGATGGTGGGCATCGAGCGGATGACCTCGATCACGCGCTGGATCACCGTATCGACGAGGCCGCCATAGACGGCGGAGAGGCCGCCGAGGAGGACGCCGAGGAAGAGGCTCATGGTGACGCCGACGAGGCCGATGGTGAGCGAGACCCTCGTTGCCACCATCAATCTTGACCAGAGATCGCGGCCGAGCTGGTCGGTGCCGAGGATGAAGATGCCGTCGCCGCGTTGCGGGTTCTTCAGGCTGATGAGGTGGATGTCGGTCTCGATGAGGCCGAGGAAGTGGTATTTGTAGCCGCTGCCGAAGAACTGGAGGTAGACCTTGCGGCTGGTGTCGACGGTGTAGACGAGCTTGAAGGTTTTGACGTCGCGCACGCCCTTGAGGCCGTAGACGTAGGGGCGGAAGCCGCCGTCATCGTCGAAGAACTGGACGGGCTGGGGGGCGATGTAGCTGGTGCGGCTGTCCGTCGCGTGCGGGTCGGATGTGGAGAGGAAGTCCGCACCCAGGGCGACGAGGAAGAAGAGGGCGACGACGACGAGGCTCGCCATCGCCATCTTGTGCTTGCGGAAGCGCCACCACGTCAGCTGGAGCTGGGTGGCGACGGCGAATTTTTCGGAGTCGATGGTGGTGGACACTGGGGTCAGTCCATCTGGTGGCGCAGGCGGGGATCGACCCACATCAGCACCAGGTCTGAGATGAAGGTGCCGACGACGGTCATCACGCCGAGCATCAGCACGATGGTGCCGGCGAGGAACATGTCCTGGGCGATCAGCGCCTTGACGAGCAGGGGGCCGACGGTGGGCAGGCCGAGGACGATGGAGATGATGATGCTGCCGGAGACGAGGTAGGGGAAGAGATAGGCGATGTTGGAGGCGAAGGGGTTCAGGGCGGCACGGACCGGGTATTTGATGACGGTCCGGCGCTCAGAAAGGCCCTTGGCGCGGGCGGTGACGACGTAGGGCTTGCGCAGCTCGTCCAGCAGGTTGGCGCGCATGATGCGGATAAGCTGGGCGGTGCCGCCGAGGGCGAGGATGATGGCGGGCAAAGGCAGGTGCTTCATGAGATCCCAGACCTTGCCCCAGCTCCAGTCCGCGAGGACGTATTCGCTGGAGAACAGGCCGCCGACGTTCCAGCCGAGCAGCTTGAAGGCGAAATACATGATGATCAGTGCGAGCAGGAAGTTCGGCACGGCGATGCCGATGAAGCCGATGAAGGTGAAGACGTAGTCGCCCCAGGAATACTGCCGCACGGCAGAGTAGATGCCGATCGGAAGGGCGAGGCCCCAGGTGATCAGCAGGGCGGCAAACGAGAGCAGCAAAGTGAGCCAGATACGGTCGCCGATGACCTCGGTGACCGGGCGGCGCCATTCCATCGATTCGCCGAAATTGCCGGTGACGACGCGCGACATCCATTTGCCGTACTGGACGTAGAACGGCTCGCCCAGGCCGTAGAGGTCGCGCAGGCCGGCGATCTCCTCCGCCGAGACGGAGGAGCCGGAGGCCGCGAGGTTGGCGATGTAGGCGTCCACGAAGTCGCCAGGTGGGAGCTGGATGATGGCGAAGGACAGCACCGAGATGAGCCAGACGGTGACCACGCCCAGCAACAGGCGGCGGGTGATGAAGGCGATCAACGGTGCTGTCCTTCGTTCAGGCTAGGCTTTGAAGAACCAGGTCTGCGGATGCGAGCTGCCGGGGGTGCGGCAATGCTGCGCGATGCAGGCGCGGCCGGGGATATTGCCCAGGCGACGGCTGGCGATACGCACGCCCATCAGTGCCGGCGACTGGCCGCAGGTGCCGATGTGGAACTGCTGGTCGATCATGATCTTCCAGATTTCCTGGGCGATGCGGTTGCGCTCGCCTTCTTCCTTGCCCGCGGCCGAGCGGAAGAGTTCGAGGGCGCGCAGCATCTCGGGGTTGTCCGGCTTGGTGCCCTGCTCGCCGTTCGAGGCGTACCAGCGCGCCCAGCCGTTGCCGTAGGCGTTGTTCGAGATGTCCACCGGCAGGGCCCAGGAGGGGTAGAGATAGAGGAGTTCCGTGCCGCCATTGGTCCAGACCAGGATCTGATGTTCGCCCGCGTCGCGGCGCTGGAAGGCGAGGCCGCGCTCGGCTTCCCTCACGTCGCCGAAGATGCCGATCTGGCGCCACTGCTGGGCGATCATTTCGGCGTGCTTCGGCCAGTCCATGAACGCCTTGATGGCGAGCAGCTGGATCGACAGGCGCTGGCCGTTATCGGTGCGCAGGCGGTAACCGGCGCTGTCCTTCCTGGTCAGGCCGATGCCGTCGAGCAGCTTGTTGGCCTGGGCGACGTCCAGCGTGGACCACTTGGTGCGCCATTCCTTGCCCGGTGATTCCGGCATGGCTTC
>CAMCJI010000236.1 GCA_945874805.1 Asaia bogorensis
GAAGCGGAGCCCGTCACGCATATGCTGCGCACGGGTGGTTGCGGTCCACATGGGTCTGGTCATCCAACTCGGTCTCGACAACCCGTTGGAATCACATTCTGCCGTGACCACCCAACCCCATTCCGCTAGCGTTCAGAGACAGCCTCTAATCTCCTCTCATTAAGTTCGTTAATATTGCGTGGCACTGCCACGCGTGATGTGTTTCACCTAAAAAACTTGGTAAATCTAAAAATTTTAGATATATCATATACCTACGTGAGAGATATTTCAGATTTGAGGCGTTTGACAAATTTAGAATTTTTCTATTTACGAAACACACAAGTTTATAACATTGAAATTATTTCTAATTTCAAAAATTTAATAGAAATCGACCTGGCTGAAACCCGAGTGAAAATTATTTCTTCAATGAGATTTTTGTTCAATTTACTTTCGGTAGATATATCTGGAACACAAGTAGTTGATATAGAATCTTTAAAAAATTTATCTAAATTGCGCGCACTAGATGTTCGTGGATTAATGTTGAATAACATAGATTATTACATAAATACCCGAAAAGTAAAATTAATTGGTTACAAATTTTCTGATGTGAGAGAATTTCGTGATGATTTTTAATGAATTTCTGTCATTGGAGCCAGAATTTCGATCATCTTGAATAGGATTTGTAATTTATTGACAATTACAAAGATAGGAAGAGCCACATAATGGCCCTACGACATCTGAAAATATATAGAGGCTCGCGACGTTTTGTTGGCAGGGTTGATACCAACGGAGCAAGTTTTTTTGCTTCTTTTTGTTAACAAAAAGAAGATTCTTCCTGCCGCTTGCCTTGCCTCAATAGCTCTCGGGTGAAATCACATTCTGCGGGGTGTTGCCCAAGGCGGCGGACATGGTTTCGGCGGATTTGGTGCGGATGTCGGCCCAGGATTCGGGGGTGTGGAAGGCGGAGTGGGGGGTGATGAGGAGGCGGCCGGTTAGCCAGGGCTCGCGGGCGCGGTAGGCGGCGAGGAGGGGGGGGATTGGGTCGGTGGGGGGTTCGGTGGGCAGGACGTCCAGGGCGGCGCCGGCGAGGTGGTTGCTGCGCAGGGCGGCTTCGAGGGCGGCGAGGTCGAGGGTTGGGCCTCTCGACGTGTTGACGACGATGGCGCCTGCGGGGAGGAGGGCGAGCTCTCGGGCGCCGATGAGGTTGCGGGTTTCGGGGGTGAGGGGGGCGTGCAGGCTCAGGACGTCGGACTGGGTGAGCAGGGCGTCGAGCGTGCGGGCGCGGGCGATGCCGAGGGCGCGGTCCACGCCGTTGGGCAAAGAGGGGTCGAAGAAGACGACGCGGAAGCCGAAGGCGCGGGCGCGCAGGGCGGCGGCGGTGCCGATGCGGCCGAGGCCGAGGATGCCGAAGGTTTGGGTTTCGCTGCGGCGGACGAGGGGGGAGGGGATCACCGCCCAGTCGGCCGGGGGGGTGGCGCGCTGGGTGTCGTGGTAGAGGAACAGGCCGCGGCGCAAGGCGAGGGCGGCGACGACGGCGTGTTCGGCGACTTCCATCGTGCCGTAGTCCGGCACGTTGCAGACGGTGATGCCGCGGGCGGCGCAGGCGGCGCGGTCGAGGCGGTCGTAGCCGGTGCCCATGCGGACGACGGCGCGGAGTTTGGGGAATTTTACGAGGTCGGCGGCGGTGAGAAAGTGGCGGAAGACCATCAGGCCGTCGACGTCGGCGCAGAGGGCGGGGTCGATCTCGGCGATGCTGTCGGGGTTGGTGGTGATGATCTTCGTGTCGGGGCTGAAGATGGCGCGCTCGACCGTGTCGTCGGCGTACATGGCTTCCGTGTAGAGCACCGTCGGCATTGCGTTCCCCCTGGGTTGCGCGGCACGTGCGGGCGCCGCAAGCTTGCGGCTTGCGATAACCGAGGGATTCCAAGATGTCCATGAATGGCGCCGAAAGCCTGGTGCACAGCCTGCTCGCCAGCGGGGTTGATACGTGTTTTGCCAATCCCGGCACGTCCGAGATGCATTTCGTCGCGGCGTTGGACCGGATTCCCGGCATGCGCTGCGTGTTGGGGCTGTTCGAGGGGGTGGTGACCGGGGCGGCGGACGGGTATGCGCGGGTGGCCGGCAAGCCGGCGGCGACGCTGCTGCATTGCGGGCCGGGGCTGGGGAACGCCTTGGCGAACCTGCATAACGGGCGTCGGGCGAATACGATGATGGTCAATTGCGTGGGCGACCAGGCGACGTATCACCGGCCGCTGGATGCGCCGTTGACGGCGGATACCGAGGGCTGGGCGCGCGGGGTTTCGGGCTGGGTGCGGACGTGTACGCGGGCGGATGAGGTGGGCGCGCAGGCGGCCGTCGCGGCGCAGCAGGCGCAGGTCTCGCCGGGGCAGATCGCGACGCTCATTCTGCCGTCGGATACGTGTTGGGATGCGGGTGGCGTGGTGGCGATGAAGTTGCCGGTGCCGGCGGCGCCGATTGCCGATCCTCATGCGGTGAAGCTGGCGGCGCAGATGCTGCGGAACGGGAAGCGGACGCTGATCGTGCTGGGGAACGCGGCGCTGCGGGCGGGGCCGATCGCGGACGCGCACCGGATTGCCGCGGCGACGGGGTGTGCGCTGCTCGCGCAGGGGTCGAACGCGCGGATCGAGCGGGGGGCGGGGCGGCATGCGATCAACCGGGTGCCGTATCCGGTGGATCAGGCGGTGGCGGCTTTGGCCGAGTTCGAGCAGGTCATTCTGATCGGCGCGATCAAGCCGGTGATCTTCTTTGCGTATCCGAACAAGCCGGGCTCGCCGGTGCCGGAGAACGCGCATCTGCATGTGATGGCGCGGCCGGAGCATAATCAGGCGGCGGCGCTGGCGGCGTTGGCGGATGAACTGGGCAATCCCGCGGCGGTGCCGGGGCTGGCGCGCAACGCCGAAGGGCCGGGGACGGGGAAGGTGACGTCGGAGAGCTTTGCGCGGTCGCTGGCGGCGATGATGCCGGAGAATGCGATCATTGCCGACGAGGGGGTGACGTTCGGGCGGGCGTTCTTCCCGTTCACGCATAATGCCGCGCCGCATGACTGGCTGAGCGTGACGGGCGGGGCGATCGGCGGCGGGTTGCCGCTGGCGACCGGGGCGGCGGTGGCCGGGGCCGGGCGTCGGGTGATCAGCCTGGAGGCGGACGGGTCGGCGATGTACACGATCCAGGCGCTGTGGACGCAGGCGCGCGAGAAGCTGGACGTGACGACCGTCATCTTCAACAACCGCAAGTATCAGATTTTGCTTGGGGAGCTGGCCAATGTGGGGGCGAATCCCGGGCGGACGGCGCTGGATATGATGGATCTGGGCAATCCCGATATCGACTTCGTCAAGCTGGCGAACGGGATGGGCGTGGAGGCGGCCCGGGCGGAGACGATGGAGGAGTTCAACGATCTGTTCGCGGCGGCGAACCGCCGGTCTGGGCCGTTCCTGATCGATCTCGCGACGGTGTGAGACGGCTGAGGATCGGGTGCAGGAGCCCGATCCCGATGCCCCAGATGCCGTTGACGACGAGTGGGCGGGCCCAGGCCAGCGGGTCTCCGCCGCCGGCGAGGGGCGCGCCTTTCAGCGGGGCGACGAGGAAGAGGCCGATGAGGCTGGCGGCCACGCCGGTCAGCAGGCCGCCGAGCAGCTGGCGGCGTGGGGCGATCCAGCCATAGGCCGCGCCGTAGAGGCCGGCGAACAGGGATTGGCTCGCCAGAACCGGCAGGCCGAAAGTATTCGGATCGAGGTTCCAGACCGGCACGCCGGCCGGCACGTCCAGCAGGGTGAGGCGGCTGAGGAGCCAGACCGTGCCTTGGTGCAGGCTCAGCAGCGAGAGCACGGCGGCCAGGAAGCCAGGGATCACCGAGTGAAGCGGAGCAGCTGGGGATAGATCAGGCCGAGGCCGAGGCCGAAGCTGCCGTTGATGAGGAAGGAGCGGGCCCAGTTCAGCGCGTTCCAGCCGCCGCCGACGGGGGTGCCCTTGATGGCGGCGACGATGAACATGCCGACCAGCGAGGCGAGGATGCCGGTGAGCAGGCCGCACAGCCAGAGCGGCCAGCGGAAGCGCGGGGCGAGGACGCCGAAGACGAGGCCGTAGAGGCCGCCCCAGAACATCAGGTTGGCGATCGCCGGGATGCCCAGCGGGCCGACGGCGCGCATCGGGTAGGGGGGATTGCCGATCAGGAGGCCGGGGATCTTCGCGGCGTAGAGCAGGCCGATCATGCCCTGGTGGAAGGTCAGCACGGCAAGGGCCGCGGCGAGGAAGCCGATGGCGGCGCGGATGGGCAGAGACGGCGGCATGTGGGAGACCTCGACGTGTGGGTCGCGGAACATTGCGCGGTTCCCCGGCGGACGCCAATTCTTTCTCGCCCCTCGACGGCGCCCGGTGCTTGGGCGAAACTGTCGGAGTGGCAACCCCGACGCAAGACGATCTGGAACGGCTGGCCAACCGGCTGGCGCTGCTCGCCTCCAGTGACGGGGAGGCGGATAATGCCGGCCGTGCGGTGGCGCAGATGGCGCGGCGGCTGGGGCTTTCCGGCGGCGATCTCAAGGAGATGTTCCTCGCGGGGCAGCGGGGGGCCGGGCAGCGAGGCCCGCGGGCGGTGCCGGAGCCGGCGGCGGATCACGGGGATGTGATCGAACTGCGGCGGCGCGTGCGCGATCTGGAGACGCTGCTGCGCAGCGCCCAGCAGGATCGCGAGGCGCTGCAGGCGGAATTGACCGGATTCAAGCTGCAATCCTACCGCACCCAGGCGCGGCGGGGGCCGATGCTGGCGATGTTTGCGATTGCCGGGGCGCTGGCGATCGGCGTGGGCGGGCTGATCGTGGCTTATGCGCCGGACATCACCGCCGGGCCAGGCCCACGCGAGCCGCGGGCGGCGGCGGCGCTGACCGGCAGTGGCGTGGTGCGCGGGCGCAATGTGATGGTCTATCGCGAGCCCGATCGCGCGGCGCCGCCGGTGGCGACGCTGAACGCGGGGGCGCAGGTGGTGGTGCGCCGGCTGGTGTGGAACAGCTTCAGCCAGTGGGCGGAGGTCGAGGTGCCCGGCGCGTCGGGGTATATGCTCGCGACCGACCTCGATCTCAGGTAATCATGACGTTCTGATCTTTTGCACGGAGGCTTCGATGAAACGCTTGGCTCTCGCCTTGGCTCTCGTCGCCACACCGGCCGCCGCACAGGATATCTCGATCGGGCTGGGTACCGCGGTGACCTCGATGGACCCGCATTTCCACAACCTGGCGTCGAACATCAAGATATCGGTGCATATCTTCGACCGGCTGGTGGATCAGGACGCGCAGCAGAAGACGGTGCCAGGGCTGGCGACATCGTGGCGGGCGCTGGACGACACGACCTGGGAGTTCAAGCTGCGGCCGGGGGTGAAGTTCCACGACGGCGAGGCCTTCGGGCCGGAGGATGTGGCAGCGACGCTGCGGCGGGTGCCGTGGGTGCCGAACAGCCCGAATTCCTTCGTCACCTACACGCGGGCGATCACCGAGACGGTGATCGTGGATGCCGAGACGGTGCGATTCCGCACGGCGGGGCCCTATCCGCTGCTGCCGATCGATCTCTCGGCGGTGAACATCACCTCCCGGCGGCATGAGCGGGCGGCGACGACGGATTTCAATTCGGGCGCGGCGGCGGTGGGGACGGGGCCGTTCAAGTTCGTCGAATATCTGCAAGGCGACCGGATCACGGTGGCGCGCAACGACGCCTGGTGGGGGCCGAAAGTGCCGTGGACGAAGGCGACGTTGCGGGTGATCACCTCCCAGCCGTCGCGGGTGGCGGCGTTGCTGGCCGGCGACGTGCAGGCGATCGACGATCTGCCGCCGTCTGACGCGGGGAAGCTCGCGGCCGATCCGAACATCACCGTGGTGCGCGGGCGGTCGAACTCGGTGCTGTTCCTGCATATGGACCAGGCGCGGGATGTGGCGCCGTTCGTGACCGACCGGGCGGGCAATCCGCTGACGAAGAACCCGTTCCGCGATGTGCGGGTGCGTCAGGCCGTCTCCAAGGCGATCAACCGGCAGGCGCTGGTGGAGCGGATCATGGAAGGGGCGGCCATTCCCGCCGCGAGCCTGCTGGCCGAAGGGTTCTTCGGCTCCAGCCCGAAGCTCAAGCCGGACGCCTTCGACCCCGAAGGCGCGCGGCGGCTGCTGGCCGAAGCGGGGTATCCCAACGGCTTCGGCGTGACCTTGTTCGGGCCGAGCGGGCGGTATGTGAACGACAATCTGGTGGCGCAGGCCGTGGCACCCATGCTGGTGCGGGTGGGCATCGACACCAAGGTGGTGGTGCAGCCCTGGGCGCCGTTCATCGCCGCGGCGAGCGCGCCGGGCTATGCGTATAGCTTCATTTTGATTGGCAATTCGGCGACGACGGGCGAGGCTTCGTTCGGGCTGCGGGTGCAGTTCGCGACCGTCGATGTGGCCAAAGGCATGGGCGGGTCCAACCGCGCCCGCTACTCCAACCCCGTCGTGGACCGGCTGATCGATCAGGCGATGGCAACCATCGACGACCCCCGCCGCGAGGCCTTGTTGCAGCAGGTGGCGGAGGTGGCGATGGCGGACCAGGCGGTGGTGCCGCTGTTCCATCAGGACAACCTCTTCGCGGTGCGCAAGGGGTTGACGTATGTGCCTCGGGCGGACGGGTATCTGACGGCGTACGGGATCGGGCGGTAGGCGTTCGCGGCAGGAAGGCCAGTGGAAGGAAGAGTCTTCTTTTTTGAAAAAAAGAAGCAAAAAACTTTTCTTCGTTGGGTGGGGGCGGGCGCGCGAG
>CAMCJI010000237.1 GCA_945874805.1 Asaia bogorensis
CCGCCGCCGCCTGGCGCCTGGCCAGCCAGGGCCTGAGCGTCACCTGCCTCGAACAGGGCGGCTGGCAGCCCCCGGAATCCAGCCCCGCCGACCAGCCGGACTGGGAACGCCGCCGCCTGACGGACTGGAGCCCCAACCCCAACCGCCGCGCTGGCCCGGCCGACTACCCCGTCGCCCACGACGCCAGCCCCTTCCGCCCGCTGATGGTCAACGCCGTCGGCGGCTCCACCGTCATGTGGTCCGCCCTGATGCCGCGCATGCACCCGTCGGACTTCCGCATGCGCAGCCTGGACGGCATCGGCGACGACTGGCCGCTGAGCTACGCCGACCTCGCGCCCTACTACCCCCTGAACGAACGCTTCAACGGCGTCGCCGGCCTCAGCGGCAATCCGGCCTATCCCGCCGAAGAGCAGCACCTCCTCCGCCCCGCCCCACTGCTGCCCGGCGAGCGCCACATCATCGGCGCCTTCGAACGCCTGGGCTGGGCGTGGTGGCCCGCCGAACTCGCGCTGAACACAGTCCCGCACGGCCCGGGCCGGGGCGCCTGCGTCGGCTGCGGCCCCTGCGAGATCGCCTGCCCGCACCGCGCCAAAGCCTCGGCGGACGTGACCTACTGGCCCGCCGCCCTGGCCGCCGGAGCCCGGCTGATCACCCATGCCCGCGTTGCCGAAATCACCACCGACTCGCGCGGCCACGCCAGCGGCGCCGCCTGGATCGACGCCCACGGCATCACCCGCCACCACCCCGCGCGCCGCGTGATCCTCGCCGCCAACGGCGTCGGTACGCCGCGCCTGCTGCTGCTGAGCCGCCTCGCCAACCGCTCCGGCCTCGTCGGGCGGCGGCTCATGCTGCACCCGCTCGCCCGCGTCACCGGCACCTTCGCCGAGCGGATCGACGGGCACCGCGGCAACGCCGCCGGCGCCATCGCCAGCCACCAGTTCTACGAATCCGACCCGACCCGCGGCTTCCTGCGCGGGGTGAAGCTGCAGATCATGCGCGCCACCGGCCCCGCCATCACAGCCCTCGGCGCCGGCGGCCCCCGCCTGCCCTGGGGCCGCGCCCACCACCCCGCCTTCGCCGAAACCTTCGGCCACACGCTCGGCGTCTCCATCTGCTCGGACGACCTGCCCGACCCCGAAAACCGCGTCACCCTCTCCGCCACCACCGACAGCACTGGCCTCCCCGGCGCCGCCATGCACTACCAAGTCGCCCCCAACACCCGCGCCGCCCTGGATTTCGGCATCGCCCGCGCCCGCGACCTCATCGCCGAAGCCGGTGCCGCCGGCCTGCACGACATCCCACTCCTGCGCGACGCCGGCTTCCACCTGATGGGCACCGCCCGCATGGGCTCAGACCCCGAAACCTCGGTGACAAACCCCTGGGGGGAGGCCCACGACGTGCCGGGCCTGTTCGTGGCAGACGGCTCGCTGTTCGTCACCGCCGCCGCCGTCAATCCCACGCACACCATCCAGGCATTGGCGCTGCGGCAGGCGGATCATATTGCAGGTCGGACGTAAGGATTCTTCTTTTTGTGAACAAAAAGAAGCAAAAAAACTTTGTCCGTTTGGGGGCGGCTTTTGAAACGGGATGGGCTCTTGCTGAGATGTGATTTTATGGCTTCGCCGTCCATGAACCGATAGTGGGGTGCTACGGCGAAGCCATAAAACCCACCCAATCCAACTCCCATCATCGGTCGGCAAACCTAAAACCAACAAGAAAAGTTTTTTTGCTTCTTTCCTGCGCGGCGTCTTCGCCGTCGCAAGTTCACAAAAAGAACACTCTTCCCTACCCCTTCACCGCTCCAGCCGTGAGCCCCGAAGCATACTGATCGACAAAGAACGAATACACGATCGCCACCGGCACGGAGCCCAGCAGGGCCCCCGCCATCAGCGGTCCCCAGAAATAAAAGTCCGCGCGGGTCAGTTGCACGATCACGCCCACCGGGATGGTCCGTTCCGCGCTCGCCGTCACCAGGGTCAGCGCGTAGATGAACTCGTTCCACGACAGCGTGAAGGAGAAGATGCCGGCGGAGAGGATGCCTGGCCTTGCCAGCGGGATGGCGATTTTCAGCATGGCCCCGAACCGCGTCATCCCGTCGATGCGCGCGCATTCTTCGAGTTCGGCGGGGATGGTGCGGAAGTAGCCGCTCATCAGCCAGGCGACGAAGGGCACCAGGAATGTCGGGTACACCACCACAAGCGACCAGATGCTGTCATCGAGGCCGAGATTACCCATCACCTCCACCATGGGGATGAACAGCAGGCTGGTCGGCACGAGGTAGGTGACGAAGATCGCGGTGCCGACGAAGTTTGCCCCCCGAAACTTGAGCCGGGCCAGCGCGTAGCCGGCCGGCACGCCCATGATCAGCGCGATGGCGGTCGATAACGTCGCGACCATCATCGTGTTGATCGTCCAAGTCACAAACTCGGTCTTTTCGAACAGAAACCGGAAATGATCGAGCGAGGGCGTGGCGACATAGAGCGGGCTCTTCGTGCCGTCGTACAACTCCGCATCCGGCTTCAGCGCGGTGATGAGCATCCAGTAGAACGGACCCACCAGGAACAACATGAAGAAGCTGAGCGGCGCATAAAGAAACAGCCAGCGCTCGGTCGCGGGGTTGGCGGTGCGGATGCTCACGCGCTCGCCCTCATGCCACGGTGCTCCTGCGGATGCGGCGCAGTTGCCAGATGATCAGCACCAGCAGGAACGGCAGCATGGTCAGCGAGATCGCCGCCCCCTCGCCGATGTTTCCCGCCGAAAGCCCGGTCTGGTAGCTCAGCGTGGCGAGCACGTGGGTGGCGTTCATTGGCCCACCCTTGGTGAGGCCATAGACGATGCCGAAATCGGAGAAGGTCCAGATGATCGACAGCACGAGCGCCGTCAGCAGCACCGGCATTACCAGCGGCAGCGTCACGTAGAAAAACCGCTGCAGCTTGCCGGCCCCGTCGATCGCCGAGGCGTCGTAGAGGTCCTGCGGGATCGCCTGCAGGCCCGCCAGCACGGTGATCGCCATGAACGGCGTGCCGCGCCAGGCGTTCACCAGGGTGACGGAGAACAGCGCGAGGTCGGGGTTGGTCAGCCAGTTGAACCCCTCCTTCATCAGCCCGGAATGCACAAGCATCCAGTTCAGCACAGAGAAGTTGGGATTGAACATCCAAAGCCAGGCCATCGTGCCCAGCACCGTCGGCACAATCCACGGCAGCAGGATCGCCGCCCGCACAAAGCGCCGCGCGGGGATCGCCTCGTTCAGCAGCAAAGCGAGGCCGACGCCGAACACGAGGCGCATCGCCACCGAACCGGCGGTGAACAGGAAGGTGTTGCGAAGGGTCTGCTGATAGATCTGGTTGTCGAAAAGATTGATGAAGTTGTCGAGCCCGACAAACTCCCCCGCATCGGCCAGCGTCCGGTCGGTGACGGCATAGCCGAGGGCGACGATGAAGGGATAGCCCACCAGCCCGGCAAGCAGCAGCACCACCGGCCCCACCAGGAGCCAGCCGAGGATGCGCTCATTGTCGAGCAGGAAGGCGAGGCGCCGGTTGCCGAATGCTCGGTCCGGCGCCCCCGTCGATACGGTCATGTCAGTCTCAGGCGCGGCGCTTCTTGGCGATCTGGTCGTATTCCCGCTCCGCCCACTTCACCGCCTCGGCCGGCTTCAGCTGCCCGGTGCAGGCCTTGGCGAACATGTCGACCAGCACGTATTTGCTGACCGCCTCGGCCGCCGCCTGGCTCGGCGGGCCGGAATAGCCGGGCAGCCGGTTGATCTTGTTCAGATCACGGAAGATGCGCAGCTTGGGATCTTCCGGCCACACGTCTTCCTTCTCGAAGCCGGTGAAGGTGGGGATGAAGTAGGACTGGCCGACCTTGGTCCAGGGCAGCAGGAACTTGCGGTCGTACCAGGCGCGCAGGAAGTGCTTCTGCCCCTCCTTGTTCTGGCTGGAGGCAAACGGCAGCCACACGTTGATGTTGTAGTTGGCAAACCGCCCCGCCGGCCCGCGCGGCCACAGGCCGTGGTCCATGTTCTTGGCGATGTTCTGCCGCGCCGGGTCGGTGGCGGCGCGCGAGGCCAGATAGATGGTGTTGACGTTCACGGTCGCCGAACACTTGCCCGACAGGAACGCCTGATTATTGTCCGGGTCGAGCCACGCAGTAGTGCCCGGGATGAAGTATTTGTAGAGTTCCGCATAGAACTCGACGGCCTTCAGCGTGCCCGGCGAGTTGATCGCCACCGTCTTGCCGTCATCGGCGAATTCCTTGCCGCCGAAGGCCCACAGCATCGGATAATTCGTCGAACGCCCATCGCCGGAGGCATGGCCCAGCGTCATGCCGATCGGCGTGCCCTTGGCATGCAGCTTCTTCGCCGCGTCCAGCAGCCCGTCGAACGTGTCGGGGAACTTGTCGATCCCGGCATCGCGGAACATGTCGGTGCGGTAGTTCCAGGCGGCCGGCGCCTGGCCGATGCAAAGGCTCTTCCACCGCCCGCCGACCATGCAGGCGCCCTTGGCCACATCGAACCAGCCGCCATACTGCTTGCCGACGGCATCGGCGATATCCGTCACGTCGGTCAGCTTCGACGCATACAGATAGGTGTCGAACTCCACGCCAACGGCCAGATCGGCCCCGCGGCCGGAGCCGACTACGGCCGCCGTTTTGGTGCCGAGTTCATCGCCGGCGAACCGCTCCACGCGGATTTCCATGCCGGTATCGCGGCCCACATCGGCGGCCAGCTTATCCAGCATCGTGTTCGTCTCCGGCACATACCAGTTGCCGGCGAGGATGGTGAGCTTGGTGCCTTTGAGGCTGTTCTGCGCAATCGCTGGTGTGGCGAGCGGCGCCACCGCGGCGGCGGCCAGCAGGCTGCGTCGTGAGATCGCGGGGCGCCCGGTTTGAACCTGGGTCATTCGTCTGTCTCTCCTTCCCTGGCGCCGGCTTCTGTGCCCGGTCGCATGCTCAGCTATTATAATACCCTGCCATCCGCCGCGGTTCCACAGGAATTCCGCATGGCCGCCGCGCAAGCTTGATGCCCATTTTTCGTCCATCTTGCGACCCAACTGCCCGCTATTTGCTCAGTCCACTCCGGTCACATGTCGAATTCGCTCGAATTCGCGCCACACGGCCATGGCATGCCAATTGCGTAGGCCCCCACAGCCCCGGCCTGCCTCGGCCGAGCAGAACGAAAAAGAGGGAAAGGCTTCATGACATCAGTCGGTAAATGGCTGCGCGGCGCAGGCTTCGCCGCTGCGGCGCTCGCCGCCACGATCGGATCAGCCCTGCCAGGTGCGGCCCAGGCGCAGGAGACCATCAAGGTCGGCATCCTGCATTCGCTCTCCGGCACCATGGCCATCAGCGAAACCACGCTGAAGGACGTGATGCTGATGCTCATCGAGGAGCAGAACAAAAAGGGCGGCCTGCTCGGCAAGAAACTCGAAGCCGTCGTCGTCGACCCCGCCTCCAACTGGCCGCTCTTCGCCGAGAAGGCCCGCCAGCTCATCACCGTGGACAAGGTCGCCGCCGTGTTCGGCTGCTGGACCTCGGTATCGCGCAAATCCGTCCTCCCCGTGTTCGAGGAAACCGGCGGCATCCTGTTCTACCCCGTGCAGTATGAGGGCGAGGAAAGCAGCAAGAACGTCTTCTACACTGGTGCCGCCCCCAACCAGCAGGCGATCCCCGCGGTCGACTACCTCTGGACCGAAGAAAAAGTGCAGCGTTGGGTCCTCGCCGGCACCGACTACGTCTATCCCCGCACCACCAACAAAATCCTGGAAGCCTACCTGAAGTCGCGCGGCGTGAAGGATGAGGACATCCTCATCAACTACACCCCGTTCGGCCACTCCGACTGGCAGAACATCGTCGCCTCCATCAAGCGCTTCGGCTCGGCCGGCAAGAAGACCGCCGTCGTTTCCACCATCAACGGCGACGCCAATATTCCCTTCTACAAGGAACTCGGCAACCAGGGCATCAAAGCCACCGACATCCCCGTCGTCGCCTTCTCTGTCGGCGAGGAAGAACTCGCCGGCATCGACACCAAGCCCCTGATCGGCCACCTCGCCGCCTGGAACTACTTCCAGAGCGAGGAGAACCCCGCCAACAAGGCGTTCATCGAGCAGTGGAAGGCCTTCAAGAAGAACCCCAAGGCCGTTACCAACGACCCGATGGAAGCCCACGTCATCGGCTTCGCCATGTGGATCAAAGCGGTCGAGAAGGCCGGCACGATCGACCCGGCAAAGGTCATCGACGCCATGATCGGCATCGCCGTGCCAAACCTCTCCGGCGGCTACTCCGCGATGATGCCGAACCACCACATCACCAAGCCCGTGCTGATCGGCGAAATCAAAGCCGACGGCCAGTTCAACGTGGTGTGGCAGACCGCCGGCACCGTGGTGGCCCAGGAATGGTCCCCCCACCTGGAAGGCTCGCGCGACCTGATCTCCGACTGGCGCGCCCCACTCTCCTGCGGCAACTTCAACGTCAAAACTGGCAAGTGCGGTGGAGCGTCGAAGTAATAGATAGATAGGGCAAAGAAGGGTCTTCTTTTTGTGAACAAAAAGAAGCAAAAAAACTTTATCCGTTTGGAGCCGGCTTTAGGGCCAGCCGGGCACCCAATAGACCTGTTGCGTAAGTCGGCCCACTTCGTCGCGGAGACGGCTTGAAATCGGGGGATTCCCAGATCACGGGTCGATAGGATTCATATGACTCCTTCACTGAGAAGGAGCCACCGCCGTGGCGCATGCTTTGTCCGCTTCCCAGC
>CAMCJI010000238.1 GCA_945874805.1 Asaia bogorensis
GGGATGAGTCTGTCCGCAGCGTGCCCGAAGGCCCAACCAGTGGCTTTCGGGCATGCTGAAAATGCCTGATGTTGGCCCTAGAAACCGAAAATCGGCGCTCAGGCAGAGGATTTTCGGCCTTGAGTGGGGTTCTTCAGCAGCCTGCTAGGGCGTAACTTGCCTTCGCAGCCCGCGTAGGGTGGGATGCCCTCCGCATCCCACCATCACCCCTGAAGCCGGATGGTCAAGCAGAGTCCAGCCCCCGCGACACCAAAAAACTTCGCCCCCGCCGCTTGCTTTTCCCCCGCCCGCCGCTGATCTCAACGAAGAAACCTCACGCGAAGCCGACTGGGAGATCCCCCATGCCCATCATCCTCCCCCGCCGCCGCTTCCTGGCCGCCACCGGCCTGATCGGCGCCGGCCGCGCTTATCCCGCCCTCGCGCAAACCGTCCCCCCCACCCGCACCATGTCCGGCGGCGCCACCAACTACGTCCCCGGCGCCCCGCTGGTCGAGCGGCTCGGCTCCGGCTTCTGGGTCACCGGCACCGTCCGCCGCGCCGGCGATGGCGCCCCCCTCCCCGGCCTGCGCATCCAGATCTGGGCCGCCACCACGATCGGCGGCGAGCGCGAGCCCCGCAACCGCGGCAGCGTGCTCACCGCCGCCGACGGCAGCTACCGTCTGGAGATGGAGCAGATCGTCCCCAATTTCGGCCAGCCCCACGCCCATCTCGCCTATGACGACGGTGCCTTCGAGACGGTCTTCCTCCGCCCGGTCATGCCGAGCGCGAAGGACACCTCGGTCGCCGCCCACTTCGTCCTCGCCAAGGCGTAATGCTCCGCCGCCTCCCCCCCAAGCTGGCGGCGGCGGGACTGATCGCGGTGATGGCGATCCCGATCCTGCTCGCCACCGCCAGCCCCTACCTCTCCTCCCGGGGTGCGGCCTACCTGATCGGCGGTTTCGCCGGCATCGCCGCCCTGGCCCTGCTGGTGATCCAACCCTTGCTGGCCGCCGGCGACATCCCCGGCCTCGCCCCCGCGACCAGCCGCCGCCGCCACATCCAGGTCGGCACGCTGCTCGCCCTCTGCGTCGCTGGCCACATCGGCGGCCTCTATCTGACCAGCCCGGAGGACACGCTGGACGCGCTGACTCTCGTCAGCCCCACCCCCTTCTCCGTCTACGGCGTCCTCGCCACGGCTGGCGTCATCGCCACGCTTCTCCTGCTCACCCTGCGCCGCCGCCTGCGCGCCGTCCTCTGGGCGAACCTCCACACCGCGCTCGCCGTCCTTATCGTCACCGCCACCGTGATCCACGCCGTGCAGATCGAGGGCGCGATGGAGCCGGTCAGCAAATACGCGCTCTGCGCCGCCGCTCTGCTCGCCACCGGCCTCACCACCATCCGGCTCCGCCTGCTCCGCCCCCGCGCCCGCCGCCAGAAAAAATAACTTGCACCGGTAACTAACGTGCGTTAGTTATACCGGATGTTCGCAACCCACCTCATCGGTATCCTGAAGCTGCTGCAAACCACGCTGGGCAACCACGTGACCCGGCACGACCTGCACGGCCCGCTGCTCGTCCTCGTCTGGAACCGCCTGACCCGTACCTATCAGCGCTTCGAGCGTCTGGTCGCCCACTGGCGCGCCGGCACCCTGCCCGCCCCGCGCCCGTCGCGCGCCGGGGCGATCCGCGTCCGCAAGGCCGCCACCCCCCGCCTGCCCACCAACCGTATTTGGCTGATCGACCTCACCCGCGGCCCCGCCGCCATCGCCGCATCCCAGCTGCGCCACCTGATGAACGACGCCGAGCTGCGCCAGTTCCTCACCGAATGCCCCCGCGCCGGCCGCCTTCTGCGCCCCCTCGCCCAGATGCTCGGCATCTCGCTGCGCGAGCCGGAATTCGCCCTCCTCCAACTCCCGCCCCGCCCCCGCAAGCCGCGACCACCCAAGCCGCCCCGCCCGGAATCCCGCACCGCCCTGCTGCGCCGCCTGCGCGGCATGACCGGCGCGGAGCTCAAGGCCTGGTTCCACCCGATGCCTCCGCACTTCAACCTCCCCATCCCCGGCTGGCGCGCCATCCGACGAAAAATCGCCGCCGCCTGACGGAGGGAGAACCGCGCGCCCTATCATTCCTCCAACAAAACTACCCCCGCAGAACCGCCAGAACCGCCGCCACCCCCTCGTCCACACTGCGATCATTGAAAACCGAAACAACATCCAACCCCGCCGGCAACGGCACCGCCCGGGCCAGCCGTGCGGCGATATCCGCCTCGCTCTCCCGCCCCCGCGCCGCCAGCCGCTTCGCCAAAACCGCCACCGGCGCCGTGATCTCCAAAACCCGCACCGGGAACCGCGAAGCCGCCTCTTCCAGCACGGCGCGCGAGACATTCGCCACCACCACCCGCCCCGCCGCCAGATCCTCCGCGATATCCGCCGGAATCCCATACCCCAGCCCATGCGCCCGCCAATGCAGCGCATAGGCCCCCGCCGCCGCCCGCGAAACGAATTCCGCCTCGCTCACCGCCAGATGCGCCTCCCCCCCCGCGGTCTCCGGCCGGGTGATCTCACGCCGCACAAACCGAACCCCCGCCTCCCCGGAAAGCGCCGCCCGCGCGGCATCCATCAACGTATCCTTCCCCGCCCCCGAGGGCCCCACCACCAGCACCAGCATCCGCACGCCCCCCGATTTTGCACCCGCCCTGCTTGGCGCTACGTTGCACCCAACGCAAGCACTGACGGAGCACGAACATGTTCACCACACGGCCAGAGATCGCCGGCACCTTCGGCGTGGTCGCCACCACCCATTGGATCGCCTCTTCCGTCGGCATGGCCGTGCTGGAAAAGGGCGGCAACGCGTTCGACGCCGCGGTTGCCACCGCCTTCGTCCTCAACGTCGCCGAACCCCACCTCAACGGCCCCGGCGGCGACGTGCCCATCATCATCCACGACGCCAAAGCCGGCACCCAGCACGTCATCTGCGGCCAGGGCGTCGCCCCCGATAAAGCCACCCCCGAAGCCTTCGCCGCCATGGGCCTCGACCTCGTCCCCGGCACCGGCCTGCTCCCCGCCGTCGTGCCTGGCGCCTTCGATGCCTGGGCGCTGATGCTGCGCGACTACGGCACGATGGAACTCGCCGACGTCATGGAATACGCCATCGGCTATGCGCGTAACGGCATCCACCTGATGCCCCGCATCCCGGCCGCGATCGAGCAGATGCGCCCGCTGTTCGAACAGGAATGGAAAACCTCCGCCGCCGTCTGGCTCCCCGGCGGCAACGTCCCCGGCGTCGGCAAGCTCTTCGCCCGCCCCGCTCTGGCCGATTTCTGGGAGCGCCTCATCCGCGAAAGCAAAGGCGCCAAAACCCGCGAAGCCCGCATCGATGCCGCCCGCAACCAGTTCTACCGCGGCTTCGCCGCCGAGGCGATCGGCCGCTTCTACGAAAACGAAATCCTCGACAGCTCCGGCAGCCGCCACAAAGGCCTGCTCACCGCCGACGACATGGCCCGCTGGGCCGCCACCGTCGAAGACCCGCTGGCGATGGACTACCATAACTACACCGTCCTCAAGGTCGGCGGCTGGAGTCAGGGCCCGGCCATGCTGCAAACCCTCGCTTTGCTCGAAAAGACCGATATCGCCGCGATGGACCCCAACGGCGCCGAGTTCGTCCACACCGTCGTCGAAGCCATCAAGCTCGCCTTCGCCGACCGTGAGGGCTATTACGGCGACCCCGACCACGTGCAGGTCCCCCTCGGCCAGCTCCTCTCCGCCCCCTACAACGAAGCCCGCCGCGCCCTGATCACCGCCGCCGCCTCGATGGAACTCCGCCCCGGCACGATCCCCGGCTTCAACGGCATCGTCGACCACGAAGCCAACAAGCGCATCGAACTCCTCACCCGCGCCCCCGGCATCGGCGAGCCCACCGTCGCCCGCCTGGGTGCGATCGGCGGCGACACCTGCCACATCGACGTGATCGACAAATGGGGCAACATGGTCAGCGCCACCCCCTCGGGCGGCTGGCTGCAATCATCGCCCGTGGTGCCCGAGCTCGGCTTCCCGCTCTCCACCCGCGGCCAGATGTTCTGGACCACCCCCGGCCACCCCAACTCGATCGCGCCCCGCAAGCGCCCGCGCACCACCCTCTCGCCCAGCATGGCGCTGCGCGACGGCAAGCCCTGGCTGAGCTTCGGCACCCCCGGCGGCGACCAGCAGGACCAGTGGCAGGTCATCATGTTCCTGCGCATGGTGCATCACGGCATGGGCATCCAGCAGGCGATCGACGCCCCCAGCTTCCACACCGAGCACTTCCCGTCGAGCTTCTGGCCCCGCGTCGCCCGCCCCGGCAAGGTCGTCATCGAAGGCCGCTTCGGCGAAGCCGTCCTCGAAGACCTCAAATCCCGCGGCCACCTCGCCGAGATGGGTGGCGACTGGACCGAAGGCCGCCTCTCCGGTGCGAGGATCGAAGACGACGGCCAGATGTTCGCAGGGGCGAACCCCCGCGGAAATCAGGGTTACGCGGTCGGCCGGTAACGCCGCCTGGCGACGAAGGCGAGCATCGCCCCACCGAACAGGGCGAGGCTCGCCGGCTCCGGCACCTCGGTTGCCAGCACCGGCAGCGTCAGGCTGTAGGACTCGGCGTACATGGTCAGGTTCGTCTGCCCCAAATACTCGCCGTCGGCCGCGCGGCTGCGGTAGAGCGTCAGCGAGCCGGAGCCCGACAGGCTCACCCCCGTCAGCGAACTCGATTCGAAGGGCACCAGCAGGTCGACCGGAAACAGACCGCCGGCATTGTAGCTGTTGCCCAGTCCCATCTGGAGAATGGTGGTGTCCGAAAACCCCCCATTGGTGCCGGAGCCCTGAGCAGATACCCCGGCGCCGGACTCCCGATAGGCTGTCGGCGTTCCGACGTCGAAGGTCGAACCAACTGCATAAGCCTCGCCGAAGATCGCGATGGTCCGGCCGTTAGCAGTCAGGCTGGCACTGATCAGCGGCGAGACGACCGAACTAAACTCCGGACCGCCCCCCAGGTCCGTCTGGATCACCCGCCCGGCATCGTCAAGCTGGCTCAGCGCCCCGAGCGCCGTGTCGAACCGCAGGCTGGCGACGAACGTCACCCCGGCGAGGTTCGTGCCCGGATCGAGGAACAAGCCCAAGTTGTCCATGCCGGGACTGAAGCTGCCCCGGTAGGTCATGTCGAAAACAGTCGCGCGGGCAGGCTGCGCGGAGGTGAGGAAAACCGCAGACACCGCGACCGCGGCAATACGAAGCGCATACATCAAAAAAGATCCGGAATAGGGTCGAACGGAGTTCCGTGTGCCTCGGCCCCCGCCCTCGCGCAAGTGAAATTCCAGCCCGATCAGTGGAACCAGAGGAACCCGGCGCCCGCCGTCGGCGTCGGCAGGGCGGACTGGGCCTGCCCTGTCCAGGTCACCTTGGCGTCAATCGTCGTATCGCCGTTGAAGTCGATGCTGGCGGTCGCACCCAGGTAGCCCGGCGTGCCGTCGCTGGCCGCCCAGGTGATGCTGCTGCTGCCAGGCGTCCAGCCCCAGATCGTCGCCTGCTCGCCGGCCTCCCAGTCGGTGATCGTCGTCCAGATCAGCCGGTCGGTGATCCCGCCGGTGACGCCACGGCCGTCGATGAAGAAGATGTCGATGCCCGCCCCGCCGGTCAGGAAGCTGGAGCCGATGCCACCGTCCAGGATGTCATCGCCCGCCCCACCATCGATCGCATCATCGCCTTCCAGCCCGTTGACGAAGTCGCGGCTGGCGGTGCCCAGCACCGCCTCTCCCGTGCTGCCGCCGAGGAACTGGTAGGCAATGCCGGAAACCGGGCCGGTGTAGAGATCGGGCAGGCCAAAATCGGCGGTGCCGTTACGGGTGAAGCTGACCAGCTCCTGCACGCTCGGCAGGGCGGTAATGGCGGTCGCCACGCCGGTGCCGAAGCGCAGCATCTCGATATCGACCAGCGTATCCCGCCCATCGGGACCGTCCACGACGATGGTGTTGCCGCGCGTGGCGATCCGGTAATCGCCGCGTTCGCCGGAGAAGCTGGCGGTGTCGTTGCCCTGGCCACCGTTCAGACGGTCGTTGCCCAGACCGCCGGTCAGCACGTCGTCGCCGGCAAATCCGGCCAGCCGCTCGTCGGCCGCACTGCCGCGGATGACGTCGTTGCCATAGTCGCCGTTCTCGGGGCGATCGACGAACATCAGCTGCAACTGCCCGTTCTCGATGATCTCCGGCGCGATGCCGGTGGTGTAGTGCGCCTGGGTGTCCAGCAGGTAGGCGCGGGTGGTGGCGTTGCCGAACAGAGCCGTGACATCGACGATGCCGGAACTCTCCTCGTCCTGGCTGAAGGGTGCGGTGGCGGGCGTGGTCTCGCTGCCGAAGCGGGCGGGATCGTGCCGGGCCAGCTCGGTCAGGCTGTCGGTCGCGGGGTCGTACTGCCAGATCCGGCTGGAGCGCCCGTTGTTGCCGACATCCTCCTGCAATTGCAGCTTGCCGGTTGCGTCCACCGTGATGTTGTCCAGCATCCGCTGGCCCTCGGTGCCGTCCAGCAGGGCGGTGAAGGTCCCGCCGAGTACTGGGTTGGCGAGATCGGTGAAGTCCAGTGCCCACAGCCGCGAGGGCGAGGTGACGTTGTTGGTGGTGACGAAGTAGAAGCGGTTGGGGTTGACGGTATCCCACGCTCCGTCCTCCGGCCGCAGCCACTCGGTC
>CAMCJI010000239.1 GCA_945874805.1 Asaia bogorensis
GCGGAGCCCGTCACGCATATGCTGCGCACGGGTGGTTGCGGTCCACATGGGTCTGGTCATCCAACTCGGTCTCGACAACCCGTTGGAATCACATCCTGCCGTGACCACCCAACCCCATTCCGCTAGCGTTCAGAGACAGCCTCTCAGGAGACCGTCGGCGGTACCCCTGCTTCGAGCAGCGCCGCGGCCTGGCGTTGGGCGAGTTCGGCTTCGTTGAAGTCTGCGATGAGGTCGTGGAAGAGGCGGGCCCAGTTGAGTTCGGCGCCGATGCGGAAGAAGACGCTGCCGAGGCCGATGGCGCTGCGGTCCATCAGCATGAACTCGCGGGGCGGGCGGACGCCGCCGGTGCGTTTGAGGCCGCGGTGGACTTCCTGGGCGACGAGACGGCCGAATTGGGGGTCTTCGCTGTCGGTGATGCGGCGGGCGCGGTCCTCGGTCAGGGGGCCGTAGAGGAATTTGGCCCAGACGTTGAGGACGTCCATCTTCTCCTTGGTCAGGTCGAGGAAGCCCCAGTTGGTGTAGGCGTGGTGGGCCTTTTCGTCGTCGTGGTCGCGCACGGCCTCGAACAGGTCGATGACGCCGCGGATGAATTTGGCGGGGAAGACGCGGATCGAGCCGAAATCCAGCAGGTTGACGTGGCTGTCCGGGCGGAACTGATAGTTCCCCAGATGCGGGTCGCCGTGGATGACGCCGTAGCGGTAGACCGGCACGTACCAGGCGCGGAAGAGGGATTCGGCGATGGCGTTGCGCTCGTCCTGGCCTGGGTTTTCGGCGATGCGGGCCATGAGCGGGCGGCCGTCGAGCCAGGTCATCGTCAGCAGGCGCTTGGTGGAGAGGTCCGTGATGGGGACGGGGATGTGGACGGTCGGCTGGTCGGCCAGCATCAGGGTGTAGAGGCGCATCTGCGCGGCCTCGCGGACGTAGTCCAGCTCCTCGCGCAGGCGTTCGGCGAGTTCGAGGAAGATCTCCTCGTTGTCGATCGCGCCGTCCATGCGCTGGTAGAGGCTCATGGCGAGTTTGACCTGGCGGAGGTCGGCTTCGACCGTGCTCACCATGTCCGGGTACTGCAGCTTGCACGCGACCTGGGTGTCGTCGTGCATCGTTGCGCGGTGGACCTGGCCGAGGGAGGCGGCGGCGGTGGCGGTCTGGTCGAAACTCGCGAAGCGGGACTGCCAGTCGGGGCCGAGTTCGCCCTGCATGCGGCGGCGGACGAAGGCGGCACCCATGGCAGGGGCGTTGGCCTGGAGCTGGGCGAGTTCGGCGGCGTATTCGGGGGGCAGCGCGTCGGGGATGGTGGTGAGGAACTGAGCGACCTTCATCAGCGGGCCTTTCAGGCCGCCGAGGATCATTTTGAGGTCGCCGGCGTGGCCGGCGGAGTCGGTTTTCACGCCAAACATCTTGGCGCCGGCGAAGCGGGCGGCGATGCCGCCGACAGCACCTGAGGTGCGGGCCATGCGGCGGAGTTCGCCGAAGATCGTGGAGTTGTCTTCGTTGGCCATCAGCCCATTGCCTCCAACTCGTCGATGAAGCCGGCGATGACGTCCAGGCCGAGGTTCCAGAAGGCGGGGTCGGATGCGTCGAGGCCGAAGGGGGCGAGGAGTTCCTTGTGGCGTTTGGTGCCGCCGGCGCGGAGCATGTCGAGGTATTTGGCCTGGAAGCCGGGGTGGCCGGACTGGAAGACCTTGTACATCGCGTTAACGAGACAGTCGCCGAAGGCATAGGCATAGACGTAGAACGGCGAGTGGACGAAGTGCGGGACGTAGGACCAGAACACTTTGTAGTCCGGGGTGAATTCGAAGGCCGGGCCGAGGCTTTCGGTTTGCACCTGCATCCAGATCTCGCCGATGCGCTCGGCCACCAGTTCGCCGGAGCGGCGCTCGTCATGCAGGAGGGATTCGAAGCGGTAGAAGGCGATCTGGCGGACCACCGTGTTCAGCATGTCCTCCACCTTGCCGGCGAGCATGATGCGGCGGCGGGCGGGGTTGGTTTCGGCGTCCAGCAAAGCGCGGAAGGTCAGCATCTCGCCGAAGACGCTGGCGGTTTCGGCGAGCGTGAGGGGGGTGCCGGAGAGCAGGTAGCCCTGTTCGGCGGCGAGGACCTGATGGACGCCGTGGCCGAGTTCGTGGGCGAGGGTCATCACGTCGCGGGTTTTGCCGTGGTAGTTCAGCAGGAGGTAGGGGTGGGCGGAGGGGACCGTCGGGTGGGCGAAGGCGCCGCCGGATTTGCCGGGCCGGGGGGGGACGTCGATCCAGGCATTGTCGAAGAACTTCTGGCCGACGGCGGCGAGTTCGGGCGAGAAGGCGTGGTAGGCGCCGAGGACGCGGGCGCGGGCTTCCGGCCAGGGGATCTGGCGGTCATCGTCGCCCGGCAGGGGGGCGTTGCGGTCCCAATGCTGAAGTTTCGGCAGGCCGAGCCACTTGGCCTTCATCAGGTAGTAGCGGTGGGAGAGGCGGGGGTAGCTGGCGGTGACGGCGGTGACCAGCGCGTCCACCACCGTGTCCTCCACCATGTTGGAGCGGTTGCGGTAGCTGCGCGGGGTGGGGTAGGCGCGCCAAGTGTCGATGATCTCCTTGTCTTTCGCCAGCGTGTTGGTGATCAGGGAGAAGAGTTTGATGTTGGCGGCGAAGGTGGTGCCGATGGCGTGGCCGGCGGCCTCGCGGGGGGCGCGGTCAGTCGAGGAGAGCTTGTTCAGGGCGGCGGAGACGGTGAGGTCTTCGCCGTTCAGGGGGACTTTGAGGGCGGCGATGGTTTCGTCGAACAGGCGTGACCAGGCGGAGCGGCCGGTGACTTCCTTTTCGTGCAGGAGCTTTTCGAGCTGGTCGTCGAGCTGGTGCGGGCGGAAGACGGTGAGGTCGCGCAGCCAGGGGGCGTATTTGGCGAGCGCGGGGTCGGCGAGTTTGGCGTCGAGATTGGCGGGGTCGAGGCGGTTGATTTCGAGGGTGAAGAAGATGAGGTGGGCGGTGATGGTGGTCACGCGCTCCTGCATCGACTGGTAGAATTTGCCGAGCGCGGGGTCGGTTGAGTCGCCGCTGAAGAGGAGCTGGGCGTAGGACATCACGCAGCCGAGGACTTCCTCGATGCGCTCATATTCGGCGATGGCGCCGGCCAGGGCCGCGCCGGAGGCGGCGGCGATGGTGGTGGCGTGGCGGGCGGCGAAGGCCTCGGCGTCGTGCTCGGACTGGGTGAGGGCGGCTTCGAGGGCGGGGCTGTCGGGGGCGTCGAACAGGTCGCGCAGGTCCCAGGTGGGCAGGGTGGGGGCGTGGGTCGTCGTTGCTGCGTCAGCCATGGGCGGGGTGGTCCTGTTCTTCTGGTCGGCTTTGCTCATGTAGGGTATGGGCGAGAGATGACAAAGGGCGGGGCATCGAATCCTCGCCGGCAGGGAGCGAACGTGGAGCGGTTTTCACCTTATCCGGAGCTGGCACCCAATCTGGCGGCGATGATGTTTCGTTGTGCGCGCGCCTGGCCGCGGCGGCCGATGCTGCGCAGTTTTCGCGGCGGGGCGTGGGTGGGGATGGACTGGGGGACCTTCGGGCGGCAGGCGGCGTCCGTGGCGCGGCATCTGCGGGCGATGGGGGTGGGTGCAGGGGACCGGGTGCTGATCGTCTCCGAGAACCGGCCGGAATATCCGATCGTCGAGACGGCGCTGATGGCGATACGCGCGGTGCCGGTGCCGACCTACACGACGAACACGGCGGGCGATCACGCGCATATCCTGGCCGATAGCGGGGCGCGGGTGGCGCTGGTCTCGACGCCGGAGCTGGCGGCCGTTGTGGGGGCTGCAGGGGCGCTCGACCGGCTGGTGGTGTTCGACAGCGCGGAATGGGCGGCGATGATCGGGGACGATCTGCCAGCCGATGACATCGCGGCCGAAGCGGACCTGATTCCGGGCGGGGCGTTGGCGTGCCTGATCTACACCTCCGGGACGGGCGGGGCGCCGCGGGGGGTGATGACGCCGCATCGCTCCGTGCTGTCGAACTGCAAGGGGGCGTATCGGCTGTTGCGGATATTGGGGTTCGAGGACCAGGGGGAGGTGTATCTCTCGTATCTGCCGCTGTCGCACAGCTACGAGCATACGGCGGGGCAGTTTTTCATGCTCAGCGTGGGGGCGGAGATCGTCTACAGCCGCGGGGTGGAGCATCTCGCCGCCGACATGCTGGCGATGCGGCCGACGATCCTGACGATGGTGCCGCGGGTGCTGGAGGTGATCCGGGGGCGGATCCTCGCGGGGCTGGGCAAGCAGCCGGCGTTGCGGCAGGCGCTGTTTCACAAGACGCTGGCGCTGGGGCTGAAGAAGCTCGACGGGGTGCGGCTGGGTCCGGTGGACTGGCTGGCCGACCGGGTGCTGGAGCGGCTGGTGCGTGAGAAGGTGCGCCAGCGGTTTGGCGGGCGGGTGCGGGCCGTCATCTCGGGGGGGGCGCGGCTGGAGCCGGAGATCGGGCGGTTCTATCTGGCGCTCGGGGTGACGCTGATCCAGGGCTATGGGCAGACCGAGGCGGGGCCGGTGATTGCGGCGAATCTGCCGGACCGGATTCGCACCGAAACGGTTGGGCCGCCGCTGGAGGGGGTGGAATTGCGGCTCGCCGAGGACGGGGAAATCCTCGTGCGGGGCGATCTGGTGATGGACGGGTATTGGGGCAAGCCGGTGGAGACAGCCGCCGCGATCCAGGACGGTTGGCTGCATACCGGGGATATCGGGGTGGTGGAGGCGGACGGGTATCTGCGGATCACCGACCGGAAGAAGGACATGATCGTGCTCTCGGGCGGGGACAACGTGTCTCCGGCGCGGGTCGAGGGGATGCTGGTGGCCGAGCCGGCGATCGCGCAGGCGGTGGTGTTCGGCGACGGGCGGGCGGGGATCGCGGCGCTGGTGGTGCCCGCGGAGGGGTATGACGAGACGGCGGCGGCGGCGGCGGTGTCGGCGGTGAACATGCGGCTCTCGGTGGTGGAGCGCATCCGCCGGCATGCGGCGGTCGGGGCGTTCACGATCGACAACGGGCAGATGACCGCCACACAGAAGGTGCGGCGGCATGTGGTGCGGGCGGCTTATTCGGACGTGCTGGCGCGGCTGGGGGTTTGAGTTACATCCCCAGCGCGCGGCGATAGACGTCCAGCAGGGTTTCCTGTTCTTCCACGTCCGCCGGCTCCTGCTTGCGGATGCGGATGAGCTGGCGGATGACCTTGACGTCGAAGCCGGCGGATTTGGCTTCGGCGTAGATGTCCTTGATGTCGCTGGACAGCGCCTTGCGTTCCTCCTCCAGGCGCTCGATGCGTTCGATGAGGCTGCGCAGCCGGTCGGCGGCGATGTTGCCCCACTGGGCGCTCTCTTCGGTCTTTTCTTCGGCTGGGGCGCGCGCCATCAGTCTCTCCTCGTCACAGGCCGGCGGGTTTAGGGACCGGGGTTCGCGGGGTCAATGGCCCCGGATCAGTGGTTGGGGTTGGACTTGGCGAAGGCGGCCTTCTGGTCGGCCGTGGCTTCCTTCTGGTGCTGGGCCTGCCAGTCCTTGTAGGGCATGCCGTAGATGATCTCCCGCGCGTCGGGGTCGGCGATGGTCAGACCCTGGGTGGCCGCTTCCTCGCGGTACCAGCGGCTCAGGCAGTTCCGGCAGAAGCCGGCGAGGTTCATCATGTCGATGTTCTGCACGTCGCTGCGTTCGCGCAGATGGACGACGAGGCGGCGGAAGGCGGCGGCTTCGAGTTGGGTGCGGGTGGCGTCGTCGATGTCGGGTGCGGACATGGGATGCTCCTATTTCTGCGAACCTACATGGCATCGCGGCGCAGGCTTCGCCATACTCTCCGCAAGGGGATGCGATCCGAAAGCTTTGGGAGTGGACGATGGCGTGGATGGACAGCACGGCACGGGCGGCATTGCGGGCGATCTTCGATGCCTCGGTGGCCGCCGCCGACCCCAGGGTGGTGCTGGCGGGGCATCTGCCGGCCAAGCCGGCGGGGCGCTGCGTGGTGGTCGGCGCGGGGAAATCCGCCGCCGTGATGGCCGCCGCGTTGGAGGACGCCTGGCCGGATGTGGAGCTCAGCGGCGTGGTGGTGACGCGCTACGGGCATGCGGTGCCGACGCGGCATATCCGGGTGATCGAGGCCTCGCACCCGGTGCCGGACGCCAACAGCGAGATGGGCGCGCGGGCGGTGCTGGCCGCCGTGCAGGGGCTGGGGCCGGATGATCTGGTGCTGGCGCTGATCTCGGGCGGCGGGTCCGCACTGATGGCGCTGCCGGCCGAGGGGCTGAGCCTCGCCGACAAGCAGGCGGTGAACCGGGCGCTGCTGGCCTCCGGGGCGACGATTTCGGAGATGAATGCGGTGCGCAAGCATCTCTCGGCCATCAAGGGCGGGCGGCTGGCGGCGGCGGCGGCCCCGGCGCGGGTGGTGACGCTGGCGATTTCCGACGTGCCGGGCGACGATCCCGCGGTGATCGCCTCCGGCCCCACCGTGCCGGACCCGACCAGCTACGCCGATGCGCGGGCGCTGGTCGCGCGCTATGGTATCGCTCCCTCGGCGGCGGTGACGGCGCGGCTCGCGGCAGGAGCGGATGAGACGCCTAAGCCGGGGTCCCTCCCCCATGCCAGTTTCGGGCTGATCGCCACGCCCGCGATGGCGTTGCGGGCGGCGGCGGACAAGGCGCGGGCATTGGGGCTGACGCCGCTGATCCTGGGCGATGCGCTGGAG
>CAMCJI010000240.1 GCA_945874805.1 Asaia bogorensis
CGCACGCCCGCCTCGCTGGGCGGGCGGGACCGGATGCGCGATGCGCTGGCCGCCCTCGGCTTCGCGCTCAAGTGACGAAATCTTGCGCTGCCGCATGATCCGGCCGAGGATCAGTCTTGCGCCGCACGCAATGCCGATGCCTAATCGTCGCAGTTCCTGAGGGACAAAGGAAAGAACCCATGACCGAGATTTCCAGGCGCCTGCTGCTGGGCGGGGCAACTGCGTTGCCCTTCGCCGGCTGGACCCGCATCGCCGATGCCGCCACCCCGGCCGACACGGCCGTGTTCGCCAAGCAGATCGACGACATCATCACGCTGGACCCCGGCGAGGCCTATGAGCTGTCGGGCATCGAGATCCTGACCAACATCTACGACCGCCTGCTCCGCTATGAGGGCCAGGACGTCACCAAGATCGTCGGTGCGGTGGCGCAGATGCCGACCATCTCGGCCGACGGCAAAACCTTCACCTTCAAGATCAAGCCGAACCTGAAATTCCACAGCGGTGCCGTGATCACCGCCGAGGATTGCGCCTTCTCGCTCCAGCGCGTTGTGCAGATGGACAAGACGGCGGCCTTCCTGCTGACCCAGTTCGGCTGGAACAAGACCAACGTCAAGGAACTGGTGAAGGCGACCGGGGATACCCTGGTGGTCAAGATCACCGAGGACTACGCGCCCTCGCTGGTGCTGAACGTGATGACCTCGATCGTCGCCTCGATCGTCGAGAAGAAGGTCGCGATGGCCAACGAGGCCAACGGCGACTTCGGTAACACGTGGCTCAAGACCCGCTCCGCCGCCTCGGGCGCCTATCGCCTCGTCTCCTGGAAAGCCAATGAGAGCGTGAGCCTGGAGGCCAATCCCGGCTACCGTCTTGTCGCCCCGATCATGAAGCGCGTGGTTGTGCGCCACGTGCCCGAGCCCTCCAGCCAGCGGCTGCAGTTGGAGAAGGGCGACATCGACATCGCCCGCGACCTTAGCCCCGACCTCGTCCGCGCCATCGCCAACAACAAGGACATCAAGGTCGAGGAGTTCAAGGGCGCCAACACCTTCTACGCCGCGATGAACATGGCCTTCGAGCCGTTCAAGAACCCCAAGGTCCGCGAGGCCGTGAAGATGCTCGTCGATTACGACGGGCTGGTGAACACGGTGCTGAAGGGTAAGTTCTTCGTCCAGCAGAGCTTCCTGCCGGTCGGCTTCATGGGCGGCGCACCCTACAAGCCCTTCAAGCTGGATGTGGCGAAGGCCAAGGCGCTCCTGGCCGAGGGCGGCTACCCCAACGGGTTCGCACTGAAGCTCTCGGCCGCCAACTCCTTCCCCTCGACCGACATCGCCCAGTCGATGCAGCAGACGCTTGGCCAGGCCGGCATCAAGGTGACGCTGGACATGACCGAGCGGCGGACCAACACGGGCACGTTCCGCGCCCGCAAGCACGAACTGCTGTTGACCCAGTGGGGGCCGGACTATTTCGACCCGCACACCAACGCCGACACCTTCGCCCACAACCCCGACAACAGCGACAACCCGAAGATCAAGCCGCTGGCCTGGCGCGCCGGCTGGTTCGACCCGGCGATCAACAAGGCGATGACTGACGCGGCGAAGGAGCTCGACGGCAAGAAGCGCGAGGCGATGTATGTCGCCCTGACCAAGAAGGTGACGGACGAAGGCCCGTTCGTCCTGATGTTCCAGGATGTCAACCAGGTCGCGCGGCGGGTGAAGGTGACCGGCTACGCTGGCGGGCTGACCGAGGACCTGAACTTCTACCACCTGATCAAGAAGAGCTGATTCTTGATCGGACCGGCCGTCTGACATGGGGGTGACCACCACCCCCGTAGCCGCCCCGGACGCTGTCCGGGGCGGCGAGTCGTTTCGCCGTGCCTGGCGGCTGCTGCGCGGGCTGCTGCGCGTGGCCGGCTCGGTCGGGCTCACCTTCCTCGGGCTGACCTGCGTCACCTTCCTGATCGGCCGGGTGATCCCGATCGACCCGGTGCTGGCCATCGTCGGCGACAAGGCCACGCAGGCGCGTTACGACGCGGTGCGTATCGAACTCGGCCTGGATCAGCCGCTGGTGGTGCAGTACTGGCACTATCTCACCAAGCTGCTGTCGGGTGATTTCGGCAATTCGGTGCTGACCTCGCGCCCGGTGCTGGAAGACCTGCTGCACGTGTTTCCGGCAACCCTCGAACTCTCGCTGCTGGCGCTGGTGATCGGCATCGTCGGCGGCATCCCGATGGGGGTCTATGCGGCCACGCATCGCGGCCGCTGGCAGGACCAGCTGATCCGCTTCGCCTCGCTGCTCGGCTATTCCATGCCGGTGTTCTGGCTCGGCCTGATCGGGCTGCTGCTGTTCTACGCCAAGCTCGGCTGGGTCGAGGGGCCGGGGCGGCTGGATGTCGGCTATGACGACATCGTGCCGACGGTGACGGGCATGTTGACCATCGACAGCCTGATCGCCGGCGAGACGGAGGTGTTCTGGAACGCCTTCTGGCATCTCGTGCTGCCGGCCTCGATCCTGGGGTATCTCAGTCTGGCCTATGTCGCGCGGATGACGCGCAGCTTCATGCTCAGCCAGCTCAAGCAGGAATACATCCTGGCGGCCCTCGCCAAGGGCCTGTCGCCCTGGCGGGTGGTGTGGATTCACGCGCTGGGGAATGTCTGGGTGCAGTTGGTGACCGTGATCGCGCTGACCTTCGGCAGCCTGCTGGAGGGGGCGGTGCTGACGGAGACGGTGTTCGCTTGGCCGGGCTTGGGGCTTTACATGAAATCCTCGCTGTTCAATGCCGACCTCAATGCGGTGCTGGGGGGGACGGTGCTGATCGGGGTGGTCTATATCGGGCTCAATATGCTGTCGGACCTGCTGTATCCGCTGGTAGATCCCAGGGCGCGCGACCGGTGAGCGGCGCGCTCAAAACGGGCGGGGCGGCCCCTGGCACGTGGCGGGCCTGGTTGCTGGAGCCGGCACCGGGCAGCCGGATGCAGGCGCGGTTCGGGCGCTGGTTCCGGGCGTGGCTGTCGCTGCAGCGCAATCCGCTGGCGATGACGGGGCTGGTGATTGTCGTGCTGCTCCTGCTGCTGGCTGCGGCCGCGCCGCTGCTGGCCGACCCCCAGGCCGCAACGCTGCAGAAGCTGGAAGACCGCCTGCAGCCGGCGAGCGCCCAGTACTGGTTCGGCACCGATGAGCTGGGGCGGGATATCTTCGCGCGCATCGTCTATGGGGCGCGGATCACGCTGACGATCGTGGGCCTGGTCAGCCTGATCGTGGTGCCGGTGGGCTTGGCGATCGGGCTGCCGGCCGGGTATTTCGGCGGCTGGGTCGATACGGTGCTCATGCGCATCACCGACATCTTCCTCGCCTTTCCGCGGCTGGTGCTGGCGCTGGCGTTCGCGGCGGCGTTGGGGCCGGGGATCGAGAACGCGGTGATCGCCATCGCACTCACCGCCTGGCCGCCGTATGCGCGCCTCGCGCGGGCGGAGACGCTGACGCGGCGGCAGGCGGAGTTCATCCAGGCGGCGGAATTGCAGGGGGCCTCGCATCTGCGGATCATCGCCACCCAGATCCTGCCGCTGTGCCTGCCCAGCGTCATCATCCGCCTCACACTCGATATGGCCGGCATCATCCTGACGGCGGCGGGCTTGGGCTTCCTCGGCCTCGGCGCACAGCCGCCGGCGCCGGAGTGGGGGGCGATGGTCTCCTCCGGGCGGGGCGTGCTGCTCGACCAGTGGTGGGTGGCGACCATTCCGGGTATCGCGATCTTCATCACCTCGCTCGGCTTCAACCTGCTGGGCGACGGGCTGCGGGACGCGGGGGATTCGCGGGGGTGAGCGATCTGCTGCGGGTGCGCAATCTGCGCGTGACCTATCCGGGGGACGACGGCGATTTCCACGCCGTGCGCAATGTCAGCTTCACCCTCGGCCGGGAGCGGCTGGGCATCGTCGGCGAGTCCGGCTCGGGTAAGTCCACCACTGGGCGGGCAATCATGGGGCTGGTGGCCGAGCCGGGGCGGATCACGGCGGAGGAGATGGTCCTCGTCGATTCCGCCGGCACCACCGATCTGCGCGGGCTGTCCGAACGGGGGTTCCGCAAGCTGCGCGGCAAGCGGATTGCCATGGTTTTGCAGGACCCGAAGTATTCGCTCGATCCGGTGATGTCCGTCGGCGAGCAGATCGCCGAGACGCATCGGACGCATCTGCGGTCCAGCAAGACGGCGGCGAAGCTGGCGGCGTTGGAGATGCTGGAGGCGGTGCATATCCGCGATCCCGAGCGGGTGTACCGGATGTATCCGCACCAGGTCAGCGGCGGCATGGGCCAGCGGGTGATGATCGCGATGATGCTGATTGCCGGGCCGGAGATACTCATCGCGGACGAACCGACCTCGGCCCTGGATGTGACGGTGCAGACGCAGGTGCTGGCGATCATGGATGATCTGGTGCAGCGGCGGGGCATGGGGCTCATCCTCATCAGCCATAATCTGCATCTGGTCTCCTCGTTCTGTGATCGGGTGCTGGTGATGTATGGCGGGCAGGTGGTGGAGACCTGCGAGGCGAGCAAGCTCGGCGAGGCGACGCATCCCTATACGCAGGGGCTGCTGGCGGCGCTGCCGGAGCTGGGGCGGCGGCGGGGCGAGTTGCCGCAGTTGCAGCGCGATCCGGCGTGGATGGCGGATATCGCATGATCGCGCTGGATGCGGTGACGATTGCCTATGGTGCCGGGGTGCGGCGGCTGGTGGCGGCGCAGGATGTGTCGCTGCTGGTGGCGGAGGGGGAGGCGTTCGGGCTGGTGGGCGAGTCCGGCTCGGGCAAGTCCACGGTGCTGCGGGCGATCGCCGGGTTGATCCCGCATGAGGCGGGGCGGATCGAGATGGACGGCATCGTGGTGGGGCGCAAGCGCAGCACGGCGCAGCGCAAGATGGTGCAGATGGTGTTCCAGGACCCCTATGGGTCGCTGCATCCGAATCAGACGGTCGATCAGATCCTGGCGATGCCGATTGCCATTCATCGGCTGGACGATGGCGAGCGGCGGGTGGCGCGGGCTTTGTCCGAGGTGGGGTTGGGGCGGGAGCACCGGTATCGCTATCCGCATCAGCTCTCCGGCGGGCAGCGGCAGCGGGTGGCGATTGCGCGGGCGTTGATCCTGGAGCCGCGCATCCTGTTGCTGGATGAACCGACCTCGGCACTGGATGTTTCGGTGCAGGCAGAGATCCTCAACCTGCTGGCGCGGCTGCGCCGCGAGCTGGGGCTGACGATGCTGATGGTCAGCCATGATCTCGCGGTGATCGCGCATCTGTGCGAGCGGATCGGGGTGATGCGGGGCGGGCTGCTGCTGGAGACGACGACGGCGGATGCGATGGCGGATGGGTCGGTCAGCCATGATTACACGCGGGCGCTGTTGCGATCGAATGCCGGGTTCGACCGGAGTTCGGTGGAGAGTGGGGCGTTGGACATCGGATGAAGCTGCCTGAGGGGATCTCCGCGCGGATGGTGGAGGGGGTGAATGGCCTCACCATGCATCTGTTGGAAGCGGGGGTGCCGGGGCGGCCGGTGCTGCTGTTGCTGCATGGGTTTCCGGAGCTGGCCTATTCCTGGCGGAAGGTGATGGTTCCACTGGCCGAGGCTGGGTTTCATGTGATCGCGCCGGATCAGCGGGGGTATGGACGGACGGTCGGGTGGGATGATCGCTATGACGGGGATGTCGGCAGTTTCCGGCTGTTCAATCTGGTGCGCGATACGCTGACATTGCTGGCGCGGCTGGGTGTGGCAAAGGTTGCGGCGGTGGTGGGGCATGATTTCGGGGCTTCGGTGGCGGCCTGGTGTGCGCTGATCCGGCCGGATGTGTTTCCGGCGGTGGCGTTGATGAGTGCGCCGTTCGGGGGGGCGCCTGCGCAGTTGCCGGTGGAAGGGCCGGATATCCATGCGGCGCTGGCGGCCTTGCCGCGGCCGCGAAAGCATTACCAGTGGTACTATTCCGAGCGTGGAGCGAATGCCGATATGTGGCAGCCGCCGCAGTGGCTGCATGCGTTTTTGCGGGGGTATTATCACCACAAGAGCGCGGATTGGGCGGGGAACCGGCCTTATCAATTGTCCGGCTGGACGGCGGAGGAGCTGGCGAAGCTGCCGACGTATTACATCATGGATCGCGATGCCGGCATGGCCGAGTCGGTGGTGATGCCTTCCGGGCCTTGTGCGTGGCTGGCGGATGCGGAACTGGCTGTCTATGTCGATGAGTATGCGCGGACGGGGTTTCAGGGCGGGTTGAACTGGTATCGCTGCCGGACCGAGGGGTGGAATGCCGATCTTGCGGTGTTTGCCGGTCGAGGGATCGAGGTGCCGTCGGTTTTCATCGCCGGGGCGCAGGACTGGGGCATCCATCAGGTGCCGGGCGTGCTGGCGCGGACGAAGAATGTGCAGTTGATCGAGGGGGCCGGGCACTGGGTGCAGCAGGAGCAGCCGGAGGCGGTGGTGGCGCGATTGCTGGGGTTCTTGAGTTAGTTTCTATATCGTAACAATTAGGGCGTGCTGAGGCGGGCCTGGGCTTCGGCGGTTTTTCGACTTCGGGCGTGGTACCGTGGCGGAGCAGGGGTGTGCTGGCCTGGTTCCAGCCGTGCCGGAGCGGCGCCGTGCGGCGGGACGGCACGGACGCGCGGGGCGGG
>CAMCJI010000241.1 GCA_945874805.1 Asaia bogorensis
CATGCCGGGATTCGGCCTGATCGCCATGCTGCTGCCCATTCGACACCATGGCCGCATCCTGGCGATCGGAGTGGGTGGTCGCGTCGATCGACTGGAAGCACGGCGCTCGCACATCCTGCGTGAACTGCGCCGGAGCCTCGAATGAACTCCAGGCAGCAATGCCGCAACGCGAAGCGGCAACGTTGCGGGCGGGGCAACATCGGCGTCGACTGGCGCGCGCCCCTCGCCGATCGATCGATCGCAGCCGGGATGTCGGGAAAAGGGACGTGCTCATGGAATGCCTGGCGACGGGATTTGGATTGATCGAAGGGCCGGTCTGGGATGCGGGGGCGGGCCTTTATTTCAGCGATGCCGTCGGCGGGATGGCGTTGCACGGCGGAGACGGTCTCGTCATGGGCGGGCGTGACATCGCCGTCGTTCGGCTGGCCGACGGGAAGACGTCACCCCTCCTGTCCTTGTCGCAACTGCCGGGAACGACCGGCTTCAACGACCTGACTGTCGATGCCACGGGCCGCGTCTACGTCGGATCGCTCACATTTCGCGTCTTCAGCGGCGACACGCCGACCCCTGGTTTCCTGCAGCGGATCAACCTCGACGGCACGCTCAGACCGTGGCGCCCCTTCGCGACCTTCGGCGGCCACGGAACACCCGATGGCATGAAGGTGGCCGTCGACGGATCGGTCTGGGTTGCCGTGGCCCACGCCGGCATCGTGCGCGTGTTCAACGCCGACGGGTCGCATCGTCGCGACATCGAGATCCCGTTGCCTCTCGTCACGAGCCTCTGCTTCGGCGGCGACGACCTTCGGGACCTGTATGTCGTGACCGGATCGAAGGGCGGGCCGTCCGACAGATGCGGTAGCATCTACCGGATCCGCAGCGACGTCTCCGGCGTGCCAATGCATGCCGCCAAGGTTCGAATTTAGGGGAGAAAAGCATGCCGCTCGCGATTCGCGTTCATCAGTTCGGTGGTCCTGAAGTGCTTCGCTGGGAAGAGGTCACCGTAAGACCGCCCCGTCCCCATGAGGTACGACTGCGCCATACGGCGATTGGCCTGAACTTTGTCGAGGTCTCGCAACGCCGGGGCAATTTCCCGTTCCGTCTGCCCTTCGTTCCAGGCAATGAAGGGGCAGGCATCGTCGAGGAGATCGGCGCCGAGGTCTCCGGGATCAAGGTCGGCGATCGCGTCGCCTACGCTCCGGTGCCGGGAAGCTACAGCGAGATCCGCGTCATTCCCGCAGAACGCCTGATCCTCATTCCTGATTCCATCGACGACCGGACGGCGGCGGCAATGATGCTGCAGGGCATGACCGCGCAGTACCTGCTCCGCCGCACCTACAAGGTGAAGGCTGGCGAGACGATCCTGGTGCATGCCGCGGCCGGCGGCGTCGGGCTGATCCTGTGCCAGTGGGCCAAGCATCTGGGCGCCACCGTCATCGGCGTCGTCTCCACCGCCGCGAAGGCCGAGCTGGCGATGGCGCATGGCGCCGCACACGTGATCGTCGGCCACGCCAACCTGGCCGCCGAGGTGAAGAAGCTCACCGGCGGCGCGATGGTGCCGGTGGTGTATGACAGCGTCGGCCGCGACACCTTCATGCCGAGCATCGACAGCCTGGCCTCGCTCGGCCTGATGGTCAGCTACGGCAACGCCTCCGGCCCGGTGCCGCCGGTGGATATCAGCATGCTCAGCGCGAAGGGCAGCCTGTATCTGACCCGCCCGACGCTGAACACCTACACCGCCAAGCGCAGCGACCTCGTCGCCACCGCCAACGACCTGTTCGACGTGGTCGCCAAGGGGATCGTCTCGATCCGGGTGAACCAGACCTTCGCGCTCAAGGACGCCGCCGCCGCGCATATCGCGCTGGAAAGCCGCGCGACGACGGGCAGCACCGTTCTGGTTCCCTGAGGCCGCGCTGCGGCGGGGTTACCCCCGCCGCAGGATCAGCGACCCCGACCCATGCACCTCCACCGCCCAGCCCGGCGGGATCAGGGTGGTCGCGTCGAGCTGGGTGATGATCGCCGGGCCGGTGAAGTGGCTGCCGGCCCCCAGAGCGTCGCGGGCATAGATCGGCGTTTGCGCGGTGCCGCTGGCGAAATGCACCGGCGTGGTCTCCAGCGCGGCGGGCATCGGGCCGGGGGCGAGATGCGGCAGCACCGGGGCGGGCAGCTTGCCCGTCGCCTCCACCCGCAGCGTCACCAGCTCGACCGGCGCTTCCAGCACGAAGCCGTACAGCGCCTGATGCGCCGCCCGGAAGGCGCCGAGCGCCTCGTCGGCGCCTGACCAGGCCACGGCCAGCTCGCCGCCCTGGCCCTCGTAGCGCATCAGCGCCACCTCCTCGAGACGGCGGTCGGCGGCGGGCACCCGCTCCTCGTCGAGCCAGGCGGTGGCTTCGCGGCGAAGCGTGTCGAGCAGGGCGCGCGCGGCCGACTCATCCGGCGTGCCGGCCTTGGGCAGGGTGCGGGAGAACTCAGCGCGCAGATCGGCGGCCAGCAGGCCCTCGGCACACAACACGCCGGGTGCGGGGGGAACCAGCACTGTCTCGATACCCAGCAGATCGGCCAAAGCGCAGCCATGCAGCGGGCCGGCGCCGCCGAAGGGCACGAGCGCAAAGTCGCGCGGATCATGCCCGCGCTCCACCGAGACGACGCGGATGGCGCCGACCATGTTGCTGTCGGCAATCGCCAGGATGCCGCGCGCGGCGGTGTGCAGGTCCAGCCCCAGCGGCTCGCAGACCTCGCGGCGGATGGCGGCTTCGGCCAGCGCCGGGTCGAGTCGCATCCGCCCGCCCAGCAGGCTCGGCGGCAGGTGGCCGAGGACGATATGCGCGTCCGTCACCGTGGCGAAGCTGCCGCCATTGCCGTAGCAGGCCGGGCCGGGATCGGCGCCGGCACTCGCGGGGCCGACGCTCAGCGCGCGGTCGGCCACACGAGCAATCGAGCCGCCGCCGGCACCGACGGTGACCATATCGACCATCGGCAGCGGCAGCGGCCATTCGCCGACCTTGCCCTGTTGCGTCAGGCCAATCCGGCCGTCCTTGATCAGGCAGATATCCGCGCTGGTGCCGCCGATATCGACGGTGACGATATCGGCAATCCCCGCCGCGGCGGCCACTTCCCGCGCGCCGACCACGCCGGCCGCGGGGCCGGACAGGGCGGTGACGGCCGGTGCCCGGCGGATCGTCGCCCCGCCGGCGACCCCGCCGTTCGATTGCATCAGCAGCAGCGGCGCGCCGACGGCGGCATCGCTCAGGCGCTGTTGCAGGCGGCCGACATAGGTGGAGACGGCGGGCATGACGCTGGCGTTCAGGATCGTCGCCAGGCTGCGCTCGTATTCGCGCACCACCGGCAGCACGTCGATCGAGGCGGTGACGGCGACGCCCGGCAAAGCCGCGCGCAGCATCTCGGCCACGCGCTGTTCGTGCGCGGGATGGGCGAAGCTGTGCAGCAGGCAGATCGCCACGGCCTCCACGCCCAGGCGGCGGCAGGCCTCGGCGGCTTCGGCGACGCTGGTCTCGTCCAGCGGGGTGATCACATGCCCGCCGGGGCCGACGCGCTCGACCACTTCCAGCACGCGGCTGGCCGGCACCGGGCGGCGGGGCTTGATCCATGCGTAGAGATTGGCGCGGCGGGGGATGTCCTGCCGGCCGATGTCCAGCACATGGCGGAAGCCCTGGGTGGTGATCAGGGCGGTGAGCGCGCCCTTGCCTTCCAGGATCAGGTTGGTCGCCACCGTCGTGCCGTGCAGCACCCGGCTGACGGCGCTGGCCGGGGCGCCGGCGGCTTCGAGCGCGAGGTTCATGCCGTTCATGAAGGCGAGGCTTGGGTCGCGGGGGATCGACGGAGTTTTCGCCCGCCAGGCGCGGCCGGTGGCGGGGTCCTGCAGGGTGACGTCGGTGAAGGTGCCGCCGATATCGATGGCGACGGAAAGGTCAGACCAGCTCATCAAGATACTCCGTACGGTGGAAGGCGCCGGCGGCCGGGCGGGTGGCGCGGGTGGCCTGGGTGGCGGCTTCGTCGAGTTCGCCTTCGCGGATGATCACGCCGTAGTGCCGGGCGGCGGCATCGACGCTGACATAGCCTTCCAGCACGTCGCGCAGCACCATCGCGGCCGGGCGGTCGTAGGGGTGGCCGCGGCCGCCGCCGCCGCCGGTTTCGATGCGCAGGATGTCGCCCTTCACCAGCTTGTTGCCGTCGGACAAAGGCGCGAGGACGCGTTCGCTGTTGCGGCCGGGGTTGATCACCGCCCGGCCGCGCCCGCCGCCCATGCCGCCGGCGGTGCCCCAGGGGGGATTGACCACGCTGTCGATGCGGGTGGCCAGCACGGCCTCGTCGAACAGGATTTCGTATTCGCGGATGATGCCGCAGCCGCCGCGGAACTCGCCGGGGCCGCCGCTGTCGCGATGCACACCGTACTCCGTCAGGCGGACGGGGTAGCCGAGTTCGAGGAACTCGACCGGATAGTTTTCCTGGGCTACGAAATAGACGGTGTCGATGCCATCCGCCGTGGGGCGGGCGCCGTAGCCGACGCCGATGCCGTCGGACAGCAGATAGGGCTGGCCGTCCATCGTGCCGCGGGCGAGGAGGATGATGTAGGCGGAATGGGCGGCCGGGGCCGGGGTGCCGGCGACGTTGATCAGGCCGTTGAGGGCGGCGAGGAAGCGCATCATCGTCATGCCTCGCATGCCCAGCGGGGCGGGGAATTTCGGGCGGAGGATGGAGCCTTCGCGCAGGATCACCTCATCGAGCGCGCGGGCGCCGCCGGCATTGCAGACCTGGCTGGGGTCGCCGCCGAGGAAGTAGAGGGCGAGTGCGGTGCCGGGGACGTCGCGGTTCATCAGGTAGTTCACCGGGCCCTTTGTCTGGTCGTCGGACTCGGTGGCGTCGAAGATGAAGCGGTCGTCCTCGGTGCGGGTGAGTTTCAGGCGGATATGCACCGGGCCGGTGCCGTGGCCGTCGCTGTCGATGGCGTCGGTGAAGCGGTGGGTGCCGACGGGGAAGGTCTCGCGCAGCCTGGCGCGGACGAGGTTTTCGGTGCGGGCGAGGAGCTGGGTGAGGGCGTCGGCCAGCATGTCCGGCGAGAAGCGGACGATGATCTCCTGCATGCGCTTCACGCCGAGATCGACGCTGGCCATCAAAGCGCGGGTGTCGCCGCGGCAGGTCGCGGGGTAGCGGCTGTTGCGGTAGAAAATCTCCAGGGTGGCGGTGTTGGTGGCCCCGCGGTCGATCAGCTTGGTCGGCGGGATGATGATGCCTTCCTGGAAGATGTCGGTGGCGTCAGGGGAGATCGAGCCGGGGCGCAGGCCGCCGATGTCCGAGAAATGCGCCCAGCCCATGACGAAGGCGCAGCGCTGGCCTTCATGAAAGACGGGGGCGAGGAAGACCTGGTCGTTGGAATGGCTGACGGCACCGCGGCTGCCGTAGCAGTCGTTATACCAGTAGAGGTCGCCGGGCTGCATCGTCTCCTTCGGGAAATGGTCGAAGACGGGGCCGCAGATGTCGCCGAAGATCGGCACGTTGGAGCCGACAGCCATCACCCCATCCGCATCGAAAAGGGCCGTGTAGAAGTCCTTCTTCTCGCGGATGAAGGCGGAAATGGCGGTGCGCTCGAGCAACGCCTCCATCTCCGCCTGGGCGGCGCGGATGGCGCCGCGAATGATCTCAAGGGTGACGGGGTCGCATTTCGCCATCTGGCCTTCTCTCCTGCTCTTCGCGTGTGCAGCATCGCGCGGTGGGAGAGGGGAGGCAAGGAAGGGGTTCTTTTTTGGAAAAAAGAACCAAAAAACTTTTGTCCGTTTGGGGTTGGCTGATTATTACGATATCGTAATTAAATGGGCGTGGGTTTTTGGGTGGGGGTGGGGGGCGAGGCGGGCGGCTGGGCTTGGGGAATCTCGGCTTTTGGGGCGGATTGAGGGGCGGGGGTTGGGCTGGCTGGTCTGTGCCGGGGGGAGGGTGGCGGGGCGCGGGGCCGGGCCGGTGCTGTGGCGCGCGGGTGCGGCGGCTTGGCGCCGGCGGGGGGCGTAATGCCGCTGCCGGGGGGCTTGGGGGCGGGCGGATTTCGCGTGTGTGGCGACCGGCGCCGGACCGCGGGGGGCGCGCGGGAACGGCAGGGTGCCGCTGCGCCAGCGGAGCAGCAACTGGTCCAGGCTGGCGAGCAGGCGCAGCAGGGGTGCGAGCAGACGCAGCAGGAGGGGGGCGAAGACCCCGCCCCGGGAGACCTCGGCCACGAACCCGGCGCAGAGGCCGCCGGGGGGGTGGGGGGGAGGGGTGAAAATCTTCATGGGGAGAATATACCCAGGTTAGCTGGGTGATGCAAGTTTTTTTTCATATATCGGGAAGGATTGAGTCGTTCGTCGCATCAACGCGACGCCAAGTGGTTTTTTGGTGCGGTGAGGGGGGTGGTTTGGTAGGATCGGCAGGTGCGAAGGGGTTTGCCGATGCCTGCGTTGACACCGATCGAATCCGAGTTCGACTCGACCGAAGAGGCTGCGGCGCATGATGCATGGGTGCGCGAGAAGGTGCGCTTGAGCCTCGCCGATCCGCGCCCGGCGGTGCCGCATGCCCGCGCCATGCTGGAGATCGACGCGATTATCGCGGCCCACGAGAAGGCGGCTCAGGTATAACCGCGCCGC
>CAMCJI010000242.1 GCA_945874805.1 Asaia bogorensis
CCTCTACGAAGCGCTCGCAGCCCTCCCCGCCCAATCCTTCCTCACCGGCACCGACCCCGAGGCCTTCGCCCCCCTCCACGCCTCCCGCTTCCGCTGCGCCAATGGAACGATCGACCCCGCATAACCAAGGTGGCGCTCCCCACCAAAAAAGCCTATAAAACTGTAGCAATTCCCCTCAGTTGGAGCCTCCCGCCGGCATGACCGATCCCGCCGAGCCGATCCCCGATTCCGACGCCTACGACGCCTCCTCCATCTCCGTGCTCCGCGGCCTCGACGCCGTCCGCAAGCGCCCGGGCATGTACATCGGCGACACGGACGACGGCTCCGGCCTCCACCACATGGCCTTCGAAATCATCGACAACGCGGTGGACGAAGCCCAGGCCGGCTACGCCACAAAATGCACCCTCACCCTCAACGGCGACGGCAGCGTCACCGTCACGGACGACGGCCGAGGCATCCCCACCGACATCCACCACGAAGAAGGCATCTCCGCCGCCGAAGTGGTCCTGACCCGCCTGCACGCCGGCGGCAAGTTCAACCAGAACAGCTACAAGGTCTCCGGCGGCCTGCACGGCGTCGGCGCCGCCGTCGTCAACGCCCTCTCCGAATGGATGGAAGTCCGCATCCGCCGCGCCGGCTCCGAACACTTCATCCGCTTCGAACACGGCGACGCGGTCGGCCCCCTCGTCATCGTCGGCCCCTACGAGGGCCGCACCGGCACCGAGGTCACCTTCAAGCCCTCCACCGGCACCTTCACCAAGGTCGAGTTCGACTACGCCATCCTCGAACGCCGCCTGCGTGAGCTCGCCTTCCTCAACTCCGGCCTCACCATCACCCTGCGCGACGAACGCCACCCCGAGCCCGTCGAAAACGTCTTCTTCTACGAAGGCGGCCTGATCGCCTTCGTCGCCTATCTCGACCGCGCCAAAACCCCGATCTTCACCCCCCCCATCTCCCCCTCCGTCGCCGCCGCCGCCTTCGAAGGCCCGCACGGCATCCGCGTCGAATTCGCCCTCTCCTGGAACGACTCCTTCCACGAGACCATGCTCTGCTTCACCAACAACATCCCCCAGCGCGACGGCGGCGCCCACCTCGCCGGCTTCCGCCAGGCCCTCACCCGCGTCGTCACCAAATACGCCGAGGGCATGGGCAAGAAGGACAGTCTCGCCCTCGTCGGCGAAGACATGCGCGAAGGCATGACCGCCGTCCTCTCCGTCAAAGTCCCAGACCCCAAATTCTCCAGCCAAACCAAGGACAAGCTGGTCTCCTCCGAAGTCCAGCCCGTCGTCCAGGCCGTCGCCGCGGACGTCATCTCCCACTGGTTCGAAACCCACCCGAAAGAGGCCAAAGGCATCATCCAAAAGGTGATGGACGCCGCCTCCGCCCGCGAAGCCGCCCGCAAAGCCCGCGAGCTCACCCGCCGCAAAGGCGTGCTCGACATCTCCACCCTCCCCGGCAAACTCGCCGACTGCCAGGAGCGTGATCCCTCCAAATGCGAACTCTTCCTCGTCGAGGGCGATAGCGCCGGCGGCTCCGCCAAACAGGGCCGAGACCGCAAATACCAGGCCATCCTCCCCCTGAAGGGCAAGATCCTCAACGTCGAACGCGCCCGCTTCGACCGTATGCTCGGCAGCGCCGAAATCGGCACCCTCATCACCGCCCTCGGCACCGGCATCGGCCGCGACGACCCCGAACGCGGCGGCTTTAACCTCGCAAAACTCCGCTACCACCGCATCGTCATCATGACCGACGCGGACGTGGACGGCTCCCACATCCGCACCCTGTTACTGACCTTCTTCTACCGCCAGATGCCCGCCCTCTTCGAACGCGGCCATCTCTACATCGCCCAACCCCCCCTCTACCGCGCCAAACGCGGCAACGACGAACGCTACCTCAAGGACGACGCCGCCCTCGAAGCCTTCCTCCTCAGCAAAGTCCTCGCCGACGCCCGCCTCACCTACGGCGAAACGCCCTACCAGGGCGACGAACTCACCGGCGAAGTCGAATGGCTCCGCCAGGCCGCCAGCCGCATCCGCCGCCTCGCCGGCACCACCCCCACCGCCCTGGTCGAACAAGCCGCCATCGCCGGCGCCCTCGTCGCGGACGACAGCCGCATCACCGCCGTCGCCCAAGATCTCGCGAGACGGCTGGACGCCATCTCCACCCCCACCGAACGCGGCTGGGTCGTCGCCCCCCTCAACGGCGGCGGCCTCACCATGGCCCGCACCGTCCGCGGCGTCGCCGAACGTTTCACCATGGACGCAGCCTCCCTGCGCAGCGCCGAAGCAAGATGGCTCGCGGACCGCGCCGAGGGCCTCGCCAAACGCTTCGCCACCCCCGGCCACCTCAAACTCGACAGCACCGAAGCCGTCGCCAACGGCCCCGCCAGCGCCTACGACCGCATCATGGCCCACGGCCGCCGCGGCCTGACCATCCAACGCTTCAAAGGCCTCGGCGAAATGAACCCGGACCAGCTCTGGAAAACCACCCTAGACCCCGCTGTCCGCACCCTCCTGCGCGTCGACGTCGCCGACCGAGAAGACGCCGACGACGTCTTCAGCACCCTCATGGGCGACGTCGTAGAACCCCGCCGAGACTTCATCGTCGGCAACGCCCTCAAAGTCGCAAATCTCGACGTGTAGAGAAGGCAAGGCGAGGGGCTTCGCCCCCTCGACCCCCACCAGGGTCAGTCGACCCTGGACCCATGACTCGAAATCGCTCTTTTCAGCTATACTGCGCCCACCAACACCAAAAGACCCCGTCATGCTCGGGCTCGTCCCGAGCACCCACGCCTGACAACCCCTCCCGGTCCACACCCAACGGGAACCCCACGCATGACGCAAAACGAACGCGAATCCCTCATCCGCCAATACGCCGCCGGCACCCTCACCTGGCACGAACTCCGCGAACGCGGCTTCGAAGACTATATCCAAGTCCTCGCCACCCTCGGCGACCTTGGCCTCCGCCAACCCCTCGCCCCCCTGGAAGGCCCCAACCGCGCCGCCCGAGAACGCGGCATCGCCATCCTGCGCGAAGCCATCGCCCGCAAAGCCGCCCTGCCAACGTGACCGAGCCGTTCCGCCTCATCGTCACCGACACCTCGCCGCTCCTCACCCTGGCGCTGGCCGACTCACTCGACGCCCTGCTTCGTGCCGGCCTGCCGCTCAGTATTCCCGATGCCGTCTATATCGAGGCCACCCGCGTCCGTGGCGCCCCCGGCGCGGACCGCATCGTCGCCTGGATCAACGACAATCTCGATCAGGTCCGCATCATCCCCACCGAGATCGGCATCGACCAGCAACGCCGTCTGGAAGAAGGCCGCTCCACCCGCGGCCTCGGCGAACAATCCGCCATCGAAGCGCTGGACCGCTTCCTCACTGCCAACCCGACTGCCGAAGCCCTGCTGCTCTTCGAAGACAGCGACATCACCAAACGCCGCGCTATCGTGGACGCCCGCGCCACCCCCATCACCACCGGCGACTTCCTCCGCGCCCTCGAATCCGCCGGCCTGATCCAATCCACCGACGAAATCCTCAACCGCGCCACCGCCCAGGGCCGCAACACCGAACGCCAACGTGCCAGCAGCGATAGTGAAACAGCGGGACGCCTCCGCGATGAACTCCGACAGCGCCTGGACAAGCCCTTCTACTGATCGTTCCTGGGCGCTCAGGCGTCATACGCGTCGCAGCGATTCGATCGGAGCATGTGCGCACGGTCGCGAACCTCCCCGGCATCCTGCGCCATGTGATCAGGCTGGAGATCTATCATCTGCCGGCAGAGAAGCAGGCGGCGGCGTGACCCTAGATGCTCAAACCCGGGCGCGGCACCGGTGGCGCGGTTTTCGGTGCGGAAGCGCGCGCGCGAAGTACGCGCGCTATCAAGCCCTTTTGAAGGTCCTCGCGGATCGCTGTTTTGTCGCCGGGCATCAGGGCGTGGCCAGCGTTCTCTCCGGCGGCCATGAAAAACTCCTGCTCCTCGGCGCGACAATTGGCCTGCGCCTGCATGACTACATCTCCGGGAGGGCTGGATGTTGTGATTGCCAGCACATCTGTCCAGCCGCGCACGCACGCCCCATACGTCTTCAGGGTTGCGTCGGCGCGTGACTTGATCGCCGCGCGTGCCGAATCGACTTTCGGAGCCTGAGCAGGAGTAGCGGGTGCGGTCGTCATCGGCAAAGCCGCAACTGGGGGCGGGCGAGTCGTTCGTGTTGTCACCACTTCGGCGATTGCCCTTTGCATGGCCGGCTGCTCCAGTTCCCGTCGCGCTTGTTCCAGCGTCAGGCCGAGCAGCACAACCTCCGCATAGACTGCCGTGGCCAACTGATCGCATCTCGACATGGCGACACCGGCAATCACCGTGGCTGGCTCGGGTGAAAGAACCGCGAGGCGGCGCGCCTCGGTGCCGATGCAGGCGCCCCAAAGGAAGCTAAGGGCTTCGCGCTTTTCCTTGGAGGCAGCGGTGCGGGATCGTTCGGTCGTCTGTGCTTCCTGCTGCCGCCGGCCGGCTGCTTCGTCGGCGGCTCGCCATATCGCCTGAGCCTGCGCGGAGGGGAGGGCGGTTGTATTTGTCGCGATGGGCGCCGAAGTCGTGCACGCCGTTAAGGCCAGCACCGCCGCCAGCAAAACCTTGCGCATTTCTGCCTCTCCTCATTGCGTTATCATAATTGTGGCGGCATCCGGGGCAGTAACGCAAGTGGAGCGGCCATTGCCGGTCGCCTCACCCCGCTCCTTTCGCTATCTGCTTGTTCGGTAATGCCTGCCTGGCACGCTGGTAAAAATGGAGCAGCAGCAAACGTAGAGCGGATAAGCCCTTGCGCCATACGCCATCATTGCCCGTGTCCTACCCCGCAGTTTGACGTCCGGCGGCACCAACTTACGAAAGCTCCTTCGCGACCCCCAACACGCTCTTCTCCCCTTTCTCTACCTCCGTGCCTCTGTGCCTCTGTGGTCCATCTTCCTTCCTTCCTTCCTTCCCTCCCTCCCTCCCTCCCTCCCTACCACCTCACCCCCCAAAAACCCTTCCCATAACTAACAAAGTTAGTTATAACCCACCCCATGACCCTCCCCCTCTCCACCCCCCTGGCCCAGCGCTACGAAGTCCCCATCGGGCGGCTGTGTCAGGTGGTGGCCCATCATGCCGGGTTGAATCGCCTGATCGCCATGATGCTGAGCCTCGTCTGGACCCGGCTGCGGCGCATGCTCACCCGCCTGGATCGCCTCGCTTTGCGCTGGCAGGCCGGCAAGCGCCTCGCCCCCCGCACCCGCCGTCCGGCCGAGGCCAAGCCGCGCGGCGTCCCCGTCGGCCCCTTCGCCGGCGTCAAGCTGCCGCGCCGGCGCGCCTGGCTGCTGCATCTCTGTCCGCACGCCACCCTCGGCATCACCACCGTCGAGCAGATGCTGGCCGACCCCGAAATCGCCGCCCTGGTCGCCGCCGCCCCCCAGGCCGGCCGGCTGCTGCGCCCGCTCGCCCGGATGTACGGCCTGGACCTGCCGGAATACCTCCGCCTGCCCAAGCGCCCCCGCAAGCCGCGCCCCCCGAAACCGCCCCGCCCGGAATCCCGCAGCGCCCTGCTGCGCCGCTTCCGCACCATGTCCCCCGCAGAACTGGCGGCCTGGTTCCACCCTTTGCCCCCGCACTTCAACCTGCCGATCCCCGGCTACCAGAAACTCCGACGAAAAATCAGAGCCTTCTACGCTGCGGGAGGCGTGCGCCCCTAATCATTCCGTAATAAAAATAACCTACCGATCCCCCCGGAACGGCTGCGTCAGCATCCGGTCCAGCCGCAGCTCCCCGGGATCGCGAAACGCCGGCAGCCCGATCACCATCCCCAACTGCCCCGCCGCCGGTTGCGCCCGATAGGTCCGGAACATCCGGTCCCACACGGCGAGGCTGAACCCATAATTGCTGTCCGTCTCCGCCCGCACCACGGAATGATGAATCCGGTGCATATCCGGCGTCACCAAAACAAACCGCAACGCCCGATCCAGCCAAAGCGGCAGCCGCACATTGGCATGGCTGAACATCGCCGAGGCATTCAGCAACACCTCGAAAATCACCACCCCCAGCGCCGGCGCCCCCAGCCCCGCCACCACCAGCCCCTTGATAACCATGGATAAAACGATCTCCACCGGATGAAACCGCAACCCCGAGGTCACATCCAGCTCCAGATCGGCATGATGCATCCGGTGCAACCGCCAAAGCCAAGGCACCGCATGAAACGCCACATGCTGCCCATAAATCGCCAGATCGAGCAGCACCACCGCCGCCACCACCGAAACGACCGGCGGCACATCGAGCCACCGCAAAACCCCAAACCCCGACGCCTCGGCGATCAAGGCCACCCCCACCGCCGCCGTGGGAAACAAAATCCGCACCAGAATGGTATCAAGAACCACCACCCCAAGATTGGACGGCCACCGAACCCCCCGCCCAAACACCTGCCGCCGCCGAGGTGCCAGCACCTCCCAAGCGGCCATAAGGGCAAACACCCCGATAAACACACCCAGCCGAACGGTCGGTTCAGAAATCATGATTGAGAAATAGGCTCATTCGTCCAAAAGAGAACGCCCTCACTTCAACCCCCGCCCCCGCAAAATCGCCGAATCCCCAAACCGGGCCC
>CAMCJI010000243.1 GCA_945874805.1 Asaia bogorensis
AGAAGCTGGCCGATGTCCCGGATATCGGGCCCTCCAGCGTCAGCCTGCCGCATCCCGACCCGGCGGCGATGGCGAAGATGCTGGCGATGATCGGCAAGTCCCGCCGCCCGCTGGCCATCCTCGGCGGCGGGGCGATGTGGACCGCGCAGGGGCGCGCCCAGGTGCGCGATTTCCTGGTGGCGCAGAACCTGCCCGTCACCGTCGGGTTCCGGCGGCAGGCGATGTATGACGGCACGCTGGCCAACTACGTGGGCGACCTCGGCGTGGGCTCGGACCCCGCGCTGGTGGCCAAGGCGCGCGAGGCGGACCTGATCATCGCCATCGGCACGCGCCTCGGCGAGCCGGTCAGCCAGGGCTACACGCTGTTCGAGGCGGCCGGGGCCACGCCGATCATCCACATCTACCCCGATGCGGCCGAGATCGGGCGGGTGTTCCGCCCGGCGCTGGGCATCGCCACCGACGTCAACACCTTCGCCGCAGCCCTGCCGACCGCGAAGCCGGCGAAGACTCCCTGGTCCGGCTGGACCGCCGAACTGCGGGCCATCCGCGAGGTCGGGCGGGCGGTGCCGGCCTATAAGGACGCGCTGAACCTCGCCCAGGTCTGCCACGACCTCGACAAGCTGCTGGCCGATGACGCCATCCTCGCCTGCGACGCCGGCAACTTCGCCACCTGGCCGCCGCGCTTCATGAACCACAAGGACGGCCAGCGTTTCATCGGCCCCACCAACGGCGCCATGGGCTACGGCGTGCCCGCCGCAATCGGCGCCAAAATCGCCTTCCCCGGCCGGCAAGTCGTCTGCTTCGTCGGCGATGGCGGGTTCCTGATGACCGGGCAGGAAATCGCCACCGCCTTCCACCACGGCGTGGCGCCGATCATCCTGCTGTTCAACAACCAGATGTACGGCACCATCCGCATGTACCAGGAACGCACCTACCCCGGCCGCGTCTCCGGCACCGCACTCACCAACCCCGACTTCGCCCGCTTCATCGAAGCCTTCGGCGGACACGGCGAAGTGGTGGAAACCACGGCCGACTTCACCCCCGCCTTCCGCCGCGCGGTGGCCAGCGGGAAGCCCGCACTCATCGAACTGCGGATGGACCCCGAACGCATCACCACACGCGCCACCATTGCCGACCTGCGCGCAGGGGCGGCGAAGCCGGTGGCCAAGCCGAAACGGGTGGCGGCTCCGAAGCGCCCGGCTCCCGCGCGGAAGGCGGCGCCTAAGCGGTAGGGAAGGAAGGCAAGGAAGTCTTCTTTTTGTGAACTTGCGACGGCGAAGGCGCCGCGCAGGAAAGAAGCAAAAAAACTTTGCCCGTTGGATTGGGGATACTCACCCGGTTGGGAGCATTGCTGAGTTGTTTATTGGCTTCGCCGGACTGTGAACCATCGGTCCGGTGCAGCGGCGAAGCCAAAAAACCACACCCTCACCAAAACCGATGCGGCAGGACAAAACACACCCAACGGCCAAAAGTTTTTTGCTTCTTTTTTCCAAAAAAGAAGACCCTTCCTGCCCCTTGCCTTCTTGCCGGCGCTAAGCCCGAAGCTGTGCCACCGCCGCGCCGCCGCGGGGCATGAACAGCCAGACCGCACATACAACGCCCGGCAATCCGGCGCGCAGCCAGATCAGGGGGATGAGTTCAGGGTGGCGCACGGCGAGGCTGTCGAGCGCCAGGCCCAATGCCACGAGCACGACGACGGCGAGCACCGCGCCGGCCTGGCGCAGCAGGCCGCCGTGGCGGCGGAATTCTCCGCCGAGGGCGGCGACGAGGGCGACCATGACGAAGGAGAAGGTGGTGAGTGGGCCGGAGAGGCGCTTGTGGACTTCCATCCGCAGCTTGGGCCGGTCGCGTTCCAGCACGAGGCCGGGGGAGGGGTTCAGCAGCTCGAAGATGTCCATTTCGCTGATGTCGCGCAGGCGGATGCCTTCGTTCTGGGCGGCCTGGACGAGATCGACGACGTTTTCGCGGAAGGTCAGCACGTTCAGCCGGCCGGTCTGCTGGTCCAGTTCCTGGCGGCTGCCGTTGGAGAGGATGGCTTTCGGGCCGGTGGGGCTTTCGCTCAGCCGGCCGGATTCGGCGATGATGGTGGCGCGGTGGGCGGGGTCGCGGCTGTCGTCCACCATCACGCCGCGCAGGGTGCCGTCCGGCTCGCGCAGGCGGACATAGACGGTGAGGTTTTCCGAGACGGAGGTGAACACGCCCTCCTGCAGCAGGAAGGCAATGATGCGGTTGCGGATTTCGAACTGGTATTCGCGGAACGCGGTGGCGGTGGCGGGCACGAGGGCGAGGTTCAGCCCGTAGCCCGAGAGGATTGCCACCACCGTCAGCGCCATGGCCGGGCGGGCGAGGGACCAGGGGGAGAGGCCGGCGGCGCGTATCACCGTCAGTTCGCGATCGCCGGAGAGGCGCTGGTAGATGAACTGGACGACGACATAGGTGGTGATCGGCAGGATCACGCCGATGAAGCCAGGGATCAGCAGGCCGGTGAGTTTGATGAACACCACCAGCGACAGGCCGCGATTGACCACAAGCTCGACGAAACGCAGCGACTGCGTGAGCCAGATCAGCGCCGTCAGCCCCGCGGTGATCAGCAGCAGGGCGACCAGCAACTGGCGGAACACATAGCGATCGACGCGCGAGGGGATGAGGGCGTTCACCCGCCCGGTCTAGCCAAGCGCCCGTGTGAAGTCGAGCGGGGTGCGGGGTCCGGCAGCCGCGGCGGCGAGCAGCAGGCGTTCGAGGCGGGCGGACTGCACGGCGGCATCGAAGCCGGCCTGCACGGTCAGGCGGGCGGCTTGCCCCATCGCCTCGGCGGCGGCGGGGTCGGTGAGCAGGCGGGTGAGGGCGGTGGCGAGGGCGGGGGCGTCGCCGGCGGGGAAGATCAGGCCGTTCTGGTCATGCTCGACCAGCCCGCTGACGCCGGCGGCGTCCGACGCGATGAGGGGTACGCCCATGCCCATCGCCTCGGTTGCCACGCTGGGCAGGCCCTCGGCCTCGCCGGAGCGGGCGCGGACGGAGGGGATGCAGACGAGGCGGGCGGCCTGCATGGCGGCGCGCACGGACGCCGCCTCCTGCCAGCCGAGCAGGGTGACGCCGGACAGGGCAGCGGCGGTGGCGGCGATGGCCGGGCGGTCCGGGCCGTCGCCGATCAGGGTGACGGGGGCGGTGATGCCCTGGGCGCGCAGCAGGCGGATGGCGTCCAGCAGGACGGTCGCACCCTTCATCTCCACGAAGCGCCCGACGAACAGGATGCCCTCGCCTTGGGTGGTGCGCGGGGTTGCGGTGAGCGTGTCCGTGCCGATCGGCAGGACGACGGCTCTCGACCCCGGCAGACCGCGGGCGATCAGCGCGTCGCGTACGCCGTCCGAGACGCAGACGAAGGCGGAGGCGTAGGCGGCCAGGCGGGCCATGCGCAGGCGGAACAAAGCGAAGCGGCGGTAATGCGCGTCCTTGCTGACATCGCCGCCGTGGAAGGTGACGACGAGCGGCAGGCCGAGCTTCTCGGCCAGCGGCAGGGCCAGCGCGCCGCCGCGGCCGAACTGGGCGTGCACGGCCACGGCGCCGAGGGCGCGGATGGCGGGCAGGCCGGGGACGTGGCCGAGCAGCTTGAACGCGAGCCCCGCCGGGCCGGCGAAGACCGGGCCGAGGGGGAATGCCGCCCGGTCCAGCCAGGGCTCCACCCGCCGCCCGGTCCAGAGCGGGCGCAGCGTGGTGAAGCCCATGTATTGCCGGCGCATGAAGGCGATCTCGGAGCGGGGCAGCAGCGTGTCGCGATAGACGAGGACGGCAGGCGTGGTCATCACGCTCTAATGCAGCCGGGGCGCCCGCAGGAAGCTTCCCCGGTCGGCGGTGGTGATGCTGAGCGACATTGCCCGGCCGTCGCGTTGCAGGCGCAGCAGCACGTTCGCCCCCGCCGGGCCAGAGGCCCACAGGCGGCGCCAGAAGCCGCCGAGGTCGGGCGTTTCCTCCTCGCCGATGCCGATGATGCGGTCGCCCTGCTGCACGCCGGCCGCCGCCGCCGGGCCGCGTTCGGCAACGCCGCCGACCATCAACCCGCCGTCACCTTCCATCGCATAGATGCCGAGCCAGGGGCGGGGAGGGGTGGCCAGCCGCCCCTTCGCGAGCAGTTCGTCCAGCACCGGGCGCAGCAGCGCGACGGGGACGATCATGTTCATGTCCATCCGCTTCTTGCCGTTGCCCTGCTACAGGATCAGCGAGCCGGTACCCATCAGCCGCCCGTCCTTGCCGATCAGTGCGGATCCGGACCAGAACGGGTGGGCCGGGGCGGTGAAGATCGCGTTTTCCAGCAGATATTCCCAGTACCCGGCGAATTCCTGCCGGCCGACGACGCGGGTTTCGATGGCGTGATGGCGCCCGCCGCCGGCGGCCATGATCGCCTCCGCGCCCACTTCCAGCCCCTCCGAATCCCCCAGCTCCAGCGCCGGCAGGCCGAGCTTGCCGAGTGCCAGCACCAGGCCGAAGCCGCTGGTGGGGTCGAAGGCGAGCGCGTGGCCAGGCACGGCGCGGCCGTCATGGGTGATCAGCCAGACCTGCTCCGCCTCGGTGATGAGATAGCCGATGGTCAGCACCAGCCCGTCCTCGCGGATCACCACGCCGTTGCCGGTGCGCTCGGTGCCCAGCGTGCCGGCGGTGAAGGCGTCGGCCGGCACGTGGCTGCGCAGCCCGACCACGGCACGCAGCGCCCGGTCGAGATCGAACGGATAGTCGTCCGGATCGGGTTGCAGATTGGTCGGGATATCCCAGTCCTGGTCCATGAGCCTCTGATGCGCTGCGTTGACCCCTAATATCGGGATGAAGGCGCCGCCCGGCAACCGTGCCGGGCGGCCTGGTTCGTCAGGGCGCGTATTTGCCCGTGAGCTGCGGCTCGGCGTCCTTGTGGCCCGCCTCGGCGCGTTCATGGCGCGTCTTGCGGCCCCAGGTGCGCTTGTGCTCGTCCTTGATGTGGAAGCGCAGGCGGCCGAGGCCCTCGGTTTCCAGTTCCACCACGTCGCCGTCCTGGAACGAGGACAGGCCGCGGTGGTTGGTGCCGGTGGCGACGATGTCGCCCGGCTCCAGCGTGTGCATGTGGCTGAGCCATTCGATGCAGCGCGGGATCTTGTGGGCCATGTCGTCGGTGTTGAAGTCCTGCTTCAACTCGCCGTTGACCCACAGCTTCACATCGAGCTTCTGCGGATCGGCGATCTCGTCGGCGGTGACGATGAACGGCCCGATCGGGGCGAAGGTGGCGCGCGACTTCATCTGGAAGAACACGTTGCCGGCCGGCGGCAGGCCGCGCGCCGAGCCGTCGATGAAGTTCAGGTAGCCGAAGATGTAGCCCATCGCATCGGCGGCGGCGACGTTGCTGGCGCGCTTGCCGATCACCAGCGCCATCTCCGCCTCACCTTCGAAGATGGTGGCCGGCACGTCCGGCAGGATCATCGTCCCGTCCGGGCCGATGATGGCACTGGGGGACTTGTGGAAGCCGTTGATGGCGGGCACCGCCGGCAGGGTGCCGTTTTCCATGTAGTTGACGGCCATGCAGTCGATCTGCCCGGGCTTGGGCAGCGGCGCGCGCAGCTTCGCGCCGGCCAGCGGCACGGTGGGGCCGACTGCCGCCTCCAGCTTGCCGCGCCAGGCGGCGAAATCGGCGATCAGCCCGTTGATGAGGGTGCCGGGGCAGATATGCGGGATGGATTTGACGATGTCGGTGACATCGACGATCGCGTCGCCCTTGATGACGCCCAGGCGCCAGTCGTTGAAGAAGCAGATTTTCATGGTCGTTTCCTGTTCGTTGGGCGGTAGCTAGATTTCGGTGAGCGCCTCGCGCACCGCGGCAAGCGTTGTGTCCACCACCGCCTCGTCGTGCTCGGTGGACATGAACCAGGCCCCCCGCTCCAGGCAGCGCACGCCGCGCAGCACCAAAGCGGTGGTGAAGGCGACATAGCGCTTCCGGTCGAAGCCGGCGAGCCCCGCCCAGTTCTTCGCAGGCTCCGTCATGCCCAGCGCCACGTGGAACACGGTGGGGAAGCCGGTGACGACGGCGGGGATGCGGGCGCGGGCGAACTCCTCGCGCAGCCCCTCCATCAGCCGGGTGCCGCAGCGGTTCAGCCCCTCCCAGGTCTCGGGCTTTTGCAGGCGCTTGAGGGTGGCGACGGTGGCCGTCATCGTCACCGCCTGGCCGTTATAGGTGCCGCCATGCATCACCCCCTGGGCGAGCTGGTCCAAAAGATCGGCCCGCCCGGCGATGGCGGCGACGGGGAAGCCGTTGGCGATCGCCTTGGCGAAGGTGGCCAGATCCGGCGTCACCCCGAAATACTGCTGTGCGCCGCCCGGCCCGACGCGAAACCCGGTGACGACCTCGTCGAACACCAGCACCGTGCCGGTTTTCGTGCAGATCTCCCGCACCCCCTCCAGGTAGCCCGGCGAGGGGAACAGCGCGCCCTGGTTGCACATCGCCGATTCCATGATGACCATGGCAACGTCGCGCGTCTCCAGCCGTTCGCGCAGAGCGGGAAGGTCGTTCCACGGCAGCACCGCGATCTCATGCGTCTCCAGCTGCCCCTTGCTGCCGGCGACCGGACCGGTGGCGCCGGGCGGCGGGGTGG
>CAMCJI010000244.1 GCA_945874805.1 Asaia bogorensis
CCCCCCCTCACCCAGCAACCGCCACCGCCCCGCCAGCCAGCCGATGCCGATCAGCGCGAAGATCGGGAACGCCACCGTCAGAATCGCGTTCATGCCCGCACGGCATCCCGCCCGCCACCGCGCCGAAACCCCGGCAGCGCCAACGTCACCAGCACGAAAACCGCAGTCCCCAGCTTGAGATCACTCGGATGCAACCCGAGCGCCAACCCCAGCGAGGCCACCTGATAATACGCCACCGCCCCCACCACCGGCGCCAAAACCTGCCGCGCCACGCTCGCCCGCCCCAGGATCGCCTCGCCGATCACCAGGCTGGCAAGTCCGTTGATCAGGATGCCGAACCCCATGCCCACATCGGCATAGCCCTGCAACTGCACCACCATCGCCCCGGCCAGCGCGCTCAGCGCATTCGCCAGCGCCACCCCGGCGATGGTGAAGGTCCAGATGCTGATCCCCAGCGAGGGCGCCAACTCCGGGTTCACCCCCACCGCCCGCAACGCCGCACCCGCCTCGGTGCGCAGAAACCAGAACAACCCCCCGAGGATCACCCCGGCCAACACCGCAAACCAGCCGATCTGCAACGGGATGGAAGCAAGGATCGCCGGGCTGACGAGATGGAAAATCCCATCGACGCTGAACAGCGCCACATTCGCCTTCCCCAAAATCCGCAGATCGACACTGTACAAAGCGGTAAACACCAATATCCCGGCCAGCAGGGAATTGATCCGCAACCGCAGATGGATCAACGCCGTCGCCGCCCCCGCCAGCGCCCCGGCCAGCAGCGCCGCCCCCGTCGCCGCCAGCGGATGCACGCCCGCCAGCAGCAGCGCCGCACACAGGCACCCCCCCAGCGGAAACGCCCCCTCGCTGGTCAGATCGGGAAAGCCGAGCAGCCGGAACGGGATCATCACCCCCAGCGCCACCAGCGCATACATCAGGCTCTGCGCCAGCGTCACCGGCATGAGGTTCCAAACGGAGAGCAGCAGCTCCATCACGCCCCCAGCAGCAGCCGGTCGTCGGTCAGATCGAACCGCCGCACCAGCGCCTCCGGCGTCAGCGCCGCCTTCTCCGCCCCGGCGACATCGAGCCGAACCCGCCCGGCATGCATCATCACCAGCCGGTTCCCGAACTGGATCGCCTGGCGCATGTTGTGGGTGACCATCAACGCCGTCAGCCGGTGCGCCGCAATCGCCGCCACCGTCGCCTCCATCACCAAAGTCGCCGTCCGTGGATCAAGGGCTGCCGTATGCTCATCCAACAGCAGCAGCTTCGGCGCCGACAGCGTCGCCATCACCAGCGAGAGCGACTGCCGCTGCCCGCCGGAAAGCTGCGCCACCGGCACCGAAAGCCGCCCCTCCAACCCCAGCCCCAGCGCCGCCAACTCAGCCCGATACCGCGCCCGGCGCTCGGCATCGAGATGCGCGCTGAACCGCCGCCGCTGCCCCCGCCGTTCGGCCAAAGCGAGATTCTCCTCCACCGTCATCGCCGCCGCCGTGCCGGCCATCGGGTCCTGGAACACCCGCGCGATCAGCCCGGCCCGGCGATGCTCCGCCAGCCCGGTGATATCCGCCCCGTCGAGCACAATCCGCCCGGCATCGACCATCACCGCCCCAGCCACCGCATTCAGCAGCGTGCTCTTGCCCGCGCCGTTCGAGCCGATGACGACGACGAAATCCCCCGGTGCGAGCGCCAGCGAAACGCCGTCCAACGCCGGGCGGGCATCCGCCAACCCGGTGTCGAACGTCTTGCGCAGCCCGTCGAGGGCGAGCAGCGGCGTCAGGGGATCAGCCAGGGGCTTGCCTTCAGCCCGTCCGGCACGCTGCGCCCCACTGCGGCGAGCCCCTTGGGGCTGACCAGCGGCATATAGTCCTCGCCCTTGGGGATATGCACCGCGATGTCCGCCGGCTTCGCCCCCTTGAGGATCTGATCCGCGATCACCCCGGCATTCTCCCCATTGCGGCGGTAGCTCAGCGCATAGAAGCCCGCGAGCTGGTCCTTCAGCGCGGGATCATAGACCGAGTTGATAACAGCGAGCTTCAGCCGCTGCGCCACCTGGGCCACCACCGGCATGCTGGTCTGGATGATGTTGGACTGGATGAGAAACACCACATCCACCTTGCCAACCAGCGTCTGCATGCGTATAGGAATATCCGCCGCGGCATCCACCGGTACCGCGACCAGATCCATCCCCGCCGCCTTCGCGGATTTGGTGATCAGCTCGATATTCGTCGTGTCGTTGTCCTCGGCCGGGTTGTAGAGCGTCCCGAGCCGCTTGGCGTCGGGCGCCACCTGCTTGACGAAGGCCAGCGCCGCATCGAAGTCCGGCAGCATCGAGGCGCCGGCATAGGTGGGCGAGCCGCCCTGCCAGCCCGGCACGATCTTGGCCACCACCGGATCGACCACGGCGGCGAACACGATCGGGATCGCCTTGTCGGAAATGCCCCGCACCGTCGCCTGCGTCACCCCGGTGGTGACGGAGAACACCAGCGCCGGGTTCTTCGATTGCGCCCGCTGCAGCATCTGCGGGATCAGCGTGCGATCGAAGTTCACATGCTGATAGTCATAGACGACATCACGGCCTTCCACCTGGCCGAGCGCAGTGAGCTTCGCCTTGAAGCCGTCCACCGTCTCGCGCAAAGCGGGATGGTCACCGAAATTGACGATGGCGATCAGCTTGGGCTGGGCATGCGCCGGCACCCCCAGCGCCAGCAACAGCGCGGCAGCAAGAAACAGGCGACGCATGGCGGAGGCTCCTCGGTTCATTTCCAGACCGAGGCTGCCACACGCAGGAAGTTGCCGCCAAGGATTCCTGCAACGTCCGCCGAGGAATACCCGCGCGCCAGCAATGCCTCCACCAGCGGCTCCAGGTCCTCCGGCTCGATCGTGCCCCAGGGCGGGCGCGGATAGCCGCGGCTGGCCATCATCGGGCTGGAATCGTACAGCTTGCCCATGAAGTCCTGATAGAACACCACATCCAGCCCCAAACCCACATGCGCCGCGCCGACAAGCTGGGCGATGTGGTCGATGTGGCGGACGAGGCCCGCGACATCGGCACGGTTGTCGTCGGCCAGGAAGGCGCCGATGCCGTTGATGCCGATCACCCCGCCGCGCGCGGCACAGGCGGCGATCTGCGCGTCGGTGATGTTGCGCTCATGGTCCTTCACTGCCCGTGCCGACGAGTGGGAGAAGATCACCGGATCGGCCGAGGCGTCGATCATTTCGCGCGAGGTGCGCTCGCCGGCATGGCTCGCATCGATCAGCATACCCACCCGGTTCATCTCGGCAACAAACGCCCGGCCGAGCAGCGACAGCCCGGCATTGCCCGGCTCATGGCAGCCATCGCCCAGCGGATTGCGCATGTTGTAACACAGGATCATCCACCGCAGCCCGAGCCGCCAATACACCTCCACCAGCGCGGGGTCGTAGCCGAGCGGGCCGGCGCCCTGGAAATGGAAGCCGATGGCGAGCCTGCCCTCCGCCTTGGCGGCATGGATGTCGGCCACGCTCTCGACCAGACGGAACCGCTCGGGCTGGCGGGCGAACCAACGGCGCTGCTGCGCGAAATGGCGCAGTGCGGGCTCCGGCCGGTCCCAGTCGGCGGCCATCGTCATCGAGAGGAAGCTGAACCCGGCGGCCTGAAAGCGCGGCAGGATGGCCGGCCCGCCATCCAGGCATTCCGGCGTCCACCCCACCGCTGATTCCCAGACGACGGAAGCATCGATCAGGCGGCGGGCAGGATTGGTCATGGCAGGCCTCCCAAGGGCAGGGCACGTAGCCGAGCCTGCCTTCTTTTCGCTGATTCCGGCGAAAAGACCAGCCTCCACCCTGGCTTTGCGGAAGGACGTTGCGATTTGGCGACCGGCGATGATACATCGATTGCAGGCCCTCCAAGAATGGGCCGCGACAAGGGGAGCGTCCAATTCATGGACAACGAGATGGCGGGTGATCCGCGCCTGGCAGCTGCCGTTCACTACTGGTAGCAGCGGCTGGCCGACCCGGCTTTGCGCCAGCATATCGCCGCCGGCGTCTTCCCGTCGGGGCTGGCTGCCTTCCTCGATCCCTTCCGCAGTTCCTACCAGGTGCTGGACGTCGCCCCCGGCGCGGTGAGCAGCCTAGGCCCGGTGCTCGCCGGCAAAAGCCTATCGCTCGTCGTCGCCGACCCGCGGGCCGGGGCCTTCGCCGGATTGCTGGAGCGGCTGGGCATCGACTACGGCGCCGAACTCGTCGCCGCGCCGGCCGAGATGCTGGCGGACCGGCTCGGCGAGGACCGGTTCGACATCGTGCTGTGCGACAATACCCTCGACCTCTGCGAAGACCCGGCCGAGGCGGTGCGGCAGATCATGCGCACCCTGCGCCCTGGCGGCTGGGCGTGCCTGGCCGGTGCCTGCAACGTCGCGCGCAGCGAGAACTACGGCGGCGCACGGCGCTGGAACATCGAGTTGCGCGACGGCCGGCTGTTCGCCTGGAACCGCGAGGCGGAGCACGACCTGCAGGCCCTGCTGCCCGACCTCGTGGAGACCGACATCACCGAACGCGAGGCGGGCGGCCACGTGTTCTTCCGCGCCTGGCTGCGCCGCCGCCCGCATGTCGGCCCCCGCCCGGCCCAGCCGCCGGTGGGCTTGCAGGATGCCAGCGTGAAGGCACTGGGCAGCGACACGCCCGGGCGCTTCCGCGAGATTGTCAGCGACCCACTGAACCTGCTGATCGAACGCCACCCGCGCGCCGGGCTGATCGCCGACGGGATGGTGACCCTGCACAACGGCAATGTGGTGCCGACCTCCGGCCCGCAATCCTACTACGGCGATTTCAGCAAAATCCTGATCATCAACCGCGGCGTGCACGAACCGGTCGAGGAATACGTCTTCCAGGAGGTGCTGCGGGTGCTGCCCGAAGCCCCGGTGATGCTGGAGCTTGGTGCCTACTGGGCGCACTACTCGATGTGGATGAAGGCCCGCCGCCCGCAGGCGCGGGTGTTCATGGTGGAGCCGGAGACGCTGAACCTGCGGGCCGGGCGCGGCAATTTCGAGCGCAACGGCTACGAGGGCACGTTCATCCAGGCGATGGTCGGGCGCGGCCATTTCCAGGTGGACGACTTCATGCGCACGCTCGAAGGCGGCCGGCTGGATCTGCTCCATGTGGACATCCAGGGGTACGAGGCGGAGATGCTGGAAGGCGCGGTGCATAGCCTCGCCAACGGCCTGGTGGACTACGCCTTCATCTCCACCCACACGCAGGAACTGCACGAACAGATCATCCGCGGGCTGGAGGCCTTCGGCATGCGCGTGGAAATCTCCTCGCGCTTCGACTACGGGACGACCTCCTATGACGGCTTCGTCTTCACCTCGCGCATGGCCAAGGCACCGGTGTTCGCCGGCTTCGCGCCGATGGGGCTGACGGAGATCATGAACGCAACGCCAGCGCAGACGCTCCCTTACCTCGCCAGCCGGCTCAACCGGCGTTGAGGGCTTCGGCCATCTCGGCGATCGCGGCCAGCTTGGCGTGCAGGGCGGACCAGTCGTCGCGTTCGGCGATCGGCGCCCAGATGGCTTCGACCTCCTCGATCAGCATCGAGCAGGGGGCGCCGGCGAAGTAGGGGTGGGCCGCGCCGGCGGTGGGCGCGTAGCCGGCGAGCGCGGCCTGGACCGGGGCGAAGGAGGGCGCCTCGTACAAGGCGGCGGCCGGGCTGCGGGCGATGCGGGCGGGATCGAGCCCGCCGGCGAGATCGAAGAAGAACTGGTCGTACGGCGCCTTCGTCTCGAACAGGAAGTTGTAGGCGGCACTGCCCAACGCCGTGTCCTCCACCTCGCCGCGGCTGTGCAGGCAGAGACGGCGCAGCAGGCCGGCGGCGAAGGCCGCGTGCAGGCTGGCGCCGAAGGGGTCCATCGCGTCCTGCAACGCCTCCTTCTCCGCGAACTTCAGCAGGCAGGCGCCGAGCTGGCCGAGGTTCCACAGCAGCGTCTGCGGCTGGCGGCCGAAGGCGTAGAGGCCGGAGCTGTCGAAATAGGCCGCGGTGAAGCCGGGCTCATAGGCCGGCAGGAAGCGCCAGGGCCCGTAGTCGAAACTCTCGCCGGTGGTGTTGATGTTGTCGGTATTCAGCACGCCATGCACGAAGCCGGCGGCCATCCACTGCCCGCCGGTGCGGGCGACGCGCTGCGTCACCTCGGCGAGGAAGGCGACGGCGCGCTCGGCCACGTCTTCGCGCCAGCAGTTGGGCATGTGCAGGTGGATGGTGTGGTCCATCAGGCGTTGCAGGTTCTCGACCTGGCCGAGATAGGAGAGGCGCTGGAAGCTGCCGATGCGGATGTGGGAGTGGCTGAGGCGCACCAGCACCGCCGCCCGCGTCGGCGAGGGCTCGTCGCCGCGATAGAGGGATTCGCCCGTTTCGATCAGGCTGAACGACTTGGAGGTGTTGACGCCGAGGGCCTGCAGCATCTCGGTGGCGAGGATTTCGCGAACGCCGCCCTTCAGCGTCAGCCGCCCATCGCCGCCGCGCGACCAGGGGGTGGTGCCGCTGCCCTTGGTGCCGAGGTCGAGCAGGCGGCCGGCATCGTCATGGAGCTGGGCGAAGAGAAAGCCGCGACCGTCGCCGAGGTCGGGGTTGTAGC
>CAMCJI010000245.1 GCA_945874805.1 Asaia bogorensis
TGTGTGGTGGCCGCACGCCTCAGCGAGGACCCGAACTGCCGCGTGGTGCTGCTGGAGGCCGGTGGGCCGGACCGCAACCTCTGGATTCACATTCCGATCGGCTACGGCAGGACGATCGCCGATCCGTCGGTGAACTGGTGCTACGAGACCGAGCCCGATCCGGGGGTGAACAATCGCCGCATCTTCTGGCCGCGCGGCAAGGTGCTCGGCGGTTCCTCCTCTATCAACGGGCTGCTGTATGTGCGCGGCACGCCGGAGGACTACGACACCTGGCGTCAACTGGGGAATGTCGGCTGGGCGTGGGACGATCTGCTGCCCTATTTCAAGCGCTCGGAGGGCCGCATCGGCGGGGGCAGCGAGGCGCTGCGTGGGCGCGAGGGGCCGCTGACCGTCACCGATTTCAACGATCGCAACCGCTTGTCCGAAGCCTACCGCGCCTCGGCGGAGCTCACCGGCATTCCGCCCAATGACGATTACAACGGCCCGGTGCAGGAGGGGGTGGGCTATTACCAGACAACCATCCGCAACGGCCTGCGCCTGTCTGCCGCCAAGGCGTTCCTGAAGCCGGCGATGAAGCGGGCGAACCTGCGGGTCATCACTCACGCGCTTGCCGAGCGGGTGCTGTTCGCCGGCCGGCGCGCCGTCGGCGTCGCCTTCAGCCACAAGGGCGAATCCGTCACTGTGCGCGCCACCAAGGAAGTGATCCTGTGCGGCGGGGCGATCAACTCGCCGCAACTGCTGATGCTCTCCGGCGTCGGCCCCGCCGCGCATCTGCAGGAGGTCGGGGTGGAGGTGACGCATGACCTGCCCGGCGTCGGGCAGAACCTGCAGGATCATTTCCAGACCCGCTTCGTCTATCGCTGCACCGAGGCGATCACGGTGAACGATATCATGATGTCGCCACTGCGCATGGGGCTGATGGGTCTGCAGTACATCCTCACCCGCAAGGGCCCGCTGACCGCCAGCGCCGGGCAGATCGCCATCTTCACCAAGACCCGCCCGGAGATGGCCGCACCGGACATCCAGTTCCACTTCATCGGCTTCTCGGCAGACCGGCCGTCCGAGGGGCTGCACAAGTTCTCCGGCTTTACCCAGAATGTCTGCCAGCTTCGCCCGGAGAGCCGCGGCGAGATCCTGCTGCGCTCCCCGGAGCCGTCCGCTCCGCCGGCGATCCATCCGAACTACCTCTCCACCGAGACGGACCGGCGCACGCTCGTCGAGGGGCTGAAGATCGGCCGGCGCATCGCCAGCCAGGCGCCGATCCGCGCCTTTATCGAGAGCGAGTATCTGCCGGGCGAGCAGGTGCAGAGCGATGCGGATCTGCTCGAATATGCCCGCAACTACGGCAGCACGATCTACCATCCGATCGGCACGGCAAAGATGGGGCAGGACCCGATGGCGGTGGTGGACGACCAGCTTCGCGTACATGGGATCAGCGGGTTGCGGGTGGCGGATGCCTCGATCATGCCGCTGATGGTCTCAGGGAACACGAATGCCGCCTGCATCATGATCGGCGAGAAATGCGCCGACCTGCTGCGCGGGCGGGTTCTGGCACGGGCGGCATAGCGCGATGGATATTCACGAAACACTTGGCATCACGCCGCTTATCAACGCCTGCGGTACCGTCACCCGCCTGTCCGGCGGGATCATGGCGCCGGAAGTTGCCGAGGCGATGCGCCAGGCTTCGCTCGCCTGTGTCGACATGGCGCAGATGCAGGCCGCGGCCTGCCGGATCATCCGCACGGCCACGGGCGCGGAGGCGGGGATCGTTACCTCCGGCGCCTCGGCCGGGGTGCTGCTGGGGGCGGCGGCGTGTCTTGCAGGGTTGGATCCCGCGCGGATCAACGCCCTGCCGGACGTGGCGGACGGGCGGCGCGAGGCGATCGTGGTGCGCAGCCAGCGCAACATGTACGACCGGGCGTTGGTCGTGGCCGGGGCGAAGCTGGTCGAGGTCGGTATCCCCGATCGCTATTCCGGCCCCGGCGTGCGCGATGCCGCAGCCTGGGAGATCGAGGCGGCGATCACGAAGAACACCGCGCTGGTCTACTACCTTGCCGAGGCACGCTCGAAACCCTCCTTGCGTGACGTGGCCGCTGTGGCGCATGCGCATGGCATCCCGGTGCTGGTCGATGCGGCGGGGCAGTTGCCCCCGTCCTGCAATCTCTCGCGGTTTCTCAAGGATGGCGCTGATCTTGTTGCGTTTTCTGGCGGCAAGGCGATCGGCGGGCCGCAGTCGTCGGGGATTCTCGCCGGGCGGGCGGACCTGATCGCCTCCGCGCTGTTGCAGATGCTGGATCTCGACGTGTTCGAGGACGTCTGGTCGCCGCCCGCCGAATTCCCCGCCCTGCGGCAGTTGCGCGGCCTGCCGCATCACGGCATCGGCCGGTCCTGCAAGGTCGGTAAGGAGGAGATCGCCGGGCTCTGCGTGGCGCTGCAACGCTTCGCCGCCGCCGACCCGGCCGCCCGCCGCGCGGCCTGGCAGGCGCGGCTTGAGCTTATCGTCACCGAGGCGGGGCAGGGCGGAATGACGATCCGCAGCGCACCCATCCCGATCCTGGAAGTCAGCGTGCCAGACCCCGACCGCACGGCCCGCGCGCTGGCCGGCGGAACCCCCGCCATCGCCTGCGGCCTCGGCCGGCGCGATGAGGGGCTGCTGCTGTTCAACCCCGTCGCCATGACCGATGACCAGGCGCGCCACGTCGGCGCCCGCCTGCGGGAGCTGCTGCCATGAACCTCGACGCCATCCATGCCTCGCTGATCGACAGCCGCACCAAGGGCATTCCAGCCCACACTCCGCCGTTTCGCCTCGACGCCATTGGCGAGAAGGGCTGGAACGTGCTGGCGGAGGACATGAACCTGCCGCTGGCGGTGCTGAAGCAGAGCGGCATTGCGCACAACTCCGCCTGGATGCGCGACTTCATCGCCCGGTCCGGCGCGGTGATCGCCCCGCACGGCAAGACAACGATGGCGCCGCAGCTGTTCCAGATGCAGCTCGATGACGGCGCCTGGGCGATCACCATCGCCAATCCGCACCAGATGCAGGTCGCCCGCGCGCATGGTGTCAACCGCATCATCATGGCCAATCAGGTGATCGGCACCCAGGGCGTGCATTACGTGCTGACCGAGTTGCGAGACTGCCCGGAGCTGGATTTCTACTGCATCGTCGATAGCGAGGCGGCCCTCGGGCAGCTGGAATGCGGGCTGGCCGCGATCGATCCGGGCCGTCCACTGCAACTGTTCCTCGAAGGCGGGATGCTCGGCGGGCGCACCGGCGTGCGCGACATCGAGACGGGGCTGCGCGTCGCCCGGCGGATCAAGGCGAACCCACGGCTGGCGTTGCGCGGTGTGGAGGGGTTCGAGGGCCTCGTCTCCGGCCCGCGGGAGGCGCGCGAGGCGCAGGTGCGCGGCTTCCTCGACCTGCTGGTGGGCCTGGCGAAGGCCTGCGAGGCGGAGGACCTGTTCGCTCCCGGCGAGGTGATCCTCACCGCCGGCGGCTCGGCCTACTACGATATGGTGCTGGCACGGTTCCGGCATGCCGGGCTCTCTCGGCCGACGAAGATCATCACCCGCAGCGGCTGCTATCTCAGCCATGACGCGATCTCCTACCGCCGGTTCTTCTCGGAAATCACCGACCGCACGCCAGATACGCCGGCCGGTGGTCTCGTCTCGGCGATCGAGGTGTGGGGCTATGTGCAGTCCCGCCCAGAGCCGGACCGGGTGTTGTGCACTCTGGGCGCGCGCGACATCTCCGGCGGCGATCCGCCGCTGCCGCAGACGTGGTACCGGCCGGGTGGGGGGATGAACGCGCCGGTGGCGCTGCCGGCGGGCCATCACGCGACGGGGATGAACGACCAGCACTGCTATGTGGTGGTGCCAGTCGACTCGCCGCTGGCGGTGGGGGACATGGTGAGTTTTGGCGTGTCGCATCCGTGTCTGACGTTTGACAAGTGGCAGGTCATTCCGGTGGTGGATGATGCCTACAACATCGTCGGCGCCGTGCGGACGTTCTTCTAGTCGGCCCAGACCGGGCTTTCCGGCAGGCGCGCGCCGCCGTCGACGACGATGGTCTCGCCGGTGACGTAGCTGGCGGCCTCGCTGGCGAGGAAGACCATCGGGCCGGCGATCTCGTCCGGCCGGCCAAGACGCTTGGCGGGAATGTACTTGCTTATGTTGGCCTCGCCGTAGCGGGCTTTCAGGCGGGTGAGGGCAGGGGTGTCGATGTAGCCTGGCTCGATGCCGTTCACGGTGATGCCGTATTCGGCCAGCTCCAGCGCGGCGGTGTTGATGAAGCCGGCAACGGCAGCCTTGCTGGTGGCGTAGGCGCCGGAGCCAGGCATCGTGACCTTCGGGCCGGTCACCGAAGAAGTGACGATGATCCGCCCGCCGCCGCGCTTGCGCATGTGCGGCACGGCAGCCTGGGTCAGGGTGAAGCAGGCCTTGACGTTGAGGTTGAACAGCCGGTCCAGCGTCTCCTCATCCATCTCCATCAGTCGCTTCGATCCGAAAGCGGCGGCGTTATGGACGAGGATGTCCAGCCCGCCGCAGATCGCAGCCGCGGCATCCACCATCGCGCGGGCGGCCGCGTGATCGGCGAGATCGACGACGTGGAGCATGGCACGGCCACCGGCGGCTTCGATCGTGGCAAGCGTTTCGGCCCCATGCGCTTCGGTGCGGGTGGCGATGACCACCAGCGCTCCCTCGCGGGCAAATGCGATGGCGGTTGCACGCCCGATGCCCTGGCCGGAGCCGGTGACGATGGCGATCTTGCCTTCGAGTTGCATGTGCCTGTCTTCCCTGCTGCGCATTCTCGCGGCAGGATGCCGCAAACAGGCAGCCGGGGGAACCAAGCGTGCGCATCTTCGCCACCACCATCGCCACCGAGACCAACACGTTTTCACCGCTGCCGACCTCGATGGACGGCTATCGGGAGGGTGTGTTCCTCCGCCCCGGCGAGCACCCCACCGATGCGCCGCGCATGTGCACCGCGCCTTTGTTCGTCGCCCGCCAGCGGGCCGCGGCGGAGGGGTTCACCCTGATCGAAGGCTCTTGCTTCGCCGCCTCGCCGGCCGGCTACACCAACCAGGCCGACTACGAGACGATGCGTGAGGAAGTGCTCGGCCAGCTCCGCGCCGCCCTGCCGCTGGATGGCGTGCTGCTCGGCCTGCACGGCGCGATGGTGGCGCACGGCTACGACGACGTGGAAGGTGACATCTGCCGCCGGGTGCGCGAGATCGTCGGGCCGGACTGCGTGATCGGCATGGAGCTGGACCCGCATTGCCACCTGACCCTGGAGCGGGTGCGCCAGTGCGACATCATCATCCTCTACAAGGAATTCCCGCATACCGATGTGGTCGACCGTGCCGAGGAACTGCTGACGCTGGTGCTGGCCACCATCCGCAAGCAGATCAAGCCGGTGATGTCGGTCTATGACTGCCGGCAGATCGGCAGCTACCCCACCACCTTGCCGCTGATGCGCGGGTTCGTTGACCGGATGATGGCGATGGAGGGCAAGGACGGCATTTTGTCGATCTCCATCGGCCACTGCTTCCCCTATGCCGACGTGCCGGAATTGGGCGGACGCATCCTGGTGGTCGTCGATGGCGACAAGGCCCAGGCGGACCGGCTGGCGGCCACGATCGGTGAGGAATTCGTCTCCATGCGCGGGCGCACCGCGCCTGAGTATTTCGAGGTGGACGCCGGCATCACCGCGGGGATCGCCGCCAATGCCTCCCCCGTCGTGATGGCCGACCCTGCCGACAATGCCGGCGGCGGCGCGCCCAGCGACAACACCACGATCCTCAAGCGCCTGATCGAACGCGATGTGCAGGAGGCCTGCCTCGGCCCGATCTGGGACCCGATTGCCGTGCGGCTCTGCTTCGATGCCGGCGTGGGCGCGACCTTCGCCCTGCGCTTCGGCGGCAAGACCGGCCCTGCCAGCGGCACGCCTGTCGATGCGATGGCGACGGTGACGGGGCTGAAGCGCGATTGCTGGCAAAGTTTCGGCCCCACCCAGGGCCAGCTCGGCGATTGCGCGGCCATCCGAATCGGCGGGGTGGAGGTGGTGCTGATCACCAACCGTACCCAGGCGCTGGGGCTTGAGCTCTTCCGCAATGTTGGCATCGAGCCGACCGAGCGCCGGCTCGTCGTCGTGAAATCCACCAATCACTTCATGGCCGCCTACGGCCCGATCGCCAAGAAGGTGCTTTACATCGACGCCGACGGCCCGATCCCGCGCGACTACCGCAAGATCCCCTACACCAAGGTGAACCGCCCGATCTGGCCTCTCGATGCCGAGACCTCACCGGGGTTGATTTTCTAGCGCATACGATTCCGCATTGCCGCAAAAGCAAGTCTGCCTCTACGCTTCCGCCAGATGCGCAATACGCGCCACAAACAAGGAGCCCGACCATGAAGACGTCGCGCCGGTCCATCCTCGCCGCCGGCATTGCCGCGGCCGGAACCATTGCCGCCCCATCGGTGCTGAAGGCGCAGACGCGCCCGCCGGCCGCACGCACGATCCGCGCGGTGATGCACGGCGACGTGCCGACCTACGACCCGATCTGGACCACGGCGAATATGGCCGCCTACCAC
>CAMCJI010000246.1 GCA_945874805.1 Asaia bogorensis
AGCTGGGAAGCGGACAAAGCATGCGCCACGGCGGTGGCTCCTTCTCAGTGAAGGAGTCATATGAATCCTATCGACCCGTGATCTGGGAATCCCCCGATTTCAAGCCGTCTCCGCGACGAAGTGGGCCGACTTACGCAACAGGTCTATTAGGCAGCGCGGCTCTGATCGTCGGAGACCCTATCCCTCAGCCAGTCGCCGAACAGGTTGATCGTCAGCACACTGGTTACGATCAACAGCCCTGGCCCGAGCATCACCAGCGGCGCCGAACCCATGTAGGCGCGGCCGTCCGTCAGCATCGCGCCCCACTCGGGCTGAGGTGGAGGCACGCCAAGGCCGAGGAACCCGAGACCGGAGATCGCCAGGATCGCCCGCGACCAATTCTCCGACCACGTCACCAGCAACGGCGGCGCAATCAGCGGCAGGAAATGCCGGCGGACGATCGCGAACGGCGCGACGCCATGGAGCCGGGCAACAAGAACATGCTCGCGGGTGGCGATCGCGCGCACGAGGCCGCGGGCCAGGCGCGCATGCGTTGTCCAACCGAGCGCCACGAAGGTTGCCACCAGCCCGGCATGTGAGGCACCGAACGCGGCGGACACGGTGACGGCAAGCACGAAGGCGGGCAGCGTCTGCACCACCTCGGCCAGGCGGGTGAGAAGCGCGTCTCCCCACCGCCCCGCGAGTACCGATAGCACGCCCACGGCCACACCGAGGATCGTCGCGAGCGTTGCGATCGCGAACGACATCCCCAAGGTGGCCCGTGCGCCGACGAGCACACGCGCGGCGATGTCGCGGCCGAGATGGTCGGTGCCGAGCGGGTGCGACCATGTTGGCGGCGCCAGCCGCAGCCGGTAGTTCGGCGTCGCGACGTCATAGGGCGTAAGCGATGGGCCGAGCAGTGCCACGAGGACGAGCAGGGCGATCAGTGCAGGCCAGACAAACGAGCGTCGCGCCATGCCGTCAGCCTCCGCCGGGCATGGCTGCCGCCTGAAGCAGTCGCGGATCGAGCCGGGTGGCCAGCCCATCCGCCAGCGCGGTTGCGCCGACATAGGCCAGCGCCGCGACCGCGATCAGGCATAGCACGACGGGATAGTCGCGCGCCTGCAGCGCGCCGAGCAGGGTCAACCCCACGCCGGGGCGGGCGAACACGGTCTCGACGATCACCGCGCCCTCGAGCATCAGGGCGAGGTCGAGGCAGAGAAGTGGCAGGGCGCCGACGAGCACATGCTTGGTCACGTGGCGCAGCAGCAGGGTCGTCTCGCCCACACCCCGCACCCGCAGCGCGTCGAGATAAGGCGCAGCCAGAGCCTCACGCAAAAATCCTCGGAACACGCGGGTCTTGGAGGCGATCAGCCACAGGCTGAGCGTCAGCGCGGGAAGCACGCCGTGCAGCGGCGAGTCGTGACCATAGGCCGGCAGCCAGCCGAGCCAGACCGAGAAGACGAGGATCAGGATCAGCCCGGTCCAAAAGCTCGGCATCGCCGCGCCGAGCGACGACAGCGCGACAACCCCGGCATCGATCGCCGAGCGTGGCCGCATGACGGCGAGACAAGCGAGCGCGAAGGCGACCACCACGCCGAAGCCGAACGCGGCCAGGGCGAGCGGGATGGTCTCGGCCAAAGCGTGGGCGACGATCTCGCCGACCGGACGCCCGTTGACGAATGAAGTGCCGACGTCCAGCTGGATCGCACGTGAAAGCCAGCCGAGGAACTGGAAGATCATCGGCTGATCCAACCCGAGTTCCCTTGTGATCGCCGCGACCACCGCCGGGTCGGCGGCGCCCTCCCCGCCGAAGCGCGCATTGGCCACCATCCGGGCGCGGTCGCCAGGTGCTGCAGACAGCAGGGCGAAGGTCACGAAGGCGGCGCCGACCATTGTCGCGGCGGCCGTGGCCAGCCGGGCAGCGAGAAGGCGGATCATGCGGCCAGCACCGGCAGGTCGCCCAGGGTCCGCGCGGCATCGCACAGGGTCCGGCCATAGGCCGAGCGGGGCGCGCGGAAGAATGCCTCGGCCGGTGCCGCCTCCACGATGCGGCCCTGGCGAAGCACGATGATGTCGTCGGCGATCCGCCGGGCGAAGCCGAGGTCGTGGGTCACCACGATCATGGCGGTGCCGAAGCGGGCGCGCGCCCGCTCCATCGCGGCGACGACCTCCTCGGCCGTCGCCTGGTCGAGGGCGGAGAGCGGCTCGTCGAACACGACCAGCGCCGGGTTGGCGACCAGCGCGCGGGCCAGGCAGGCCCGCTGCGCCTGCCCGACCGAGAGGGTCTGCGTGCCGCGTTGCAGTATCAGCGCGGTCAGACCCAGCAGGGTGGCGATGGCATCGACCCGCGCGCGGATCTCCGCGGCCGGAACGCGCCGGGCGGACAGCGGCTCGGCGATCGCATCGAAGCAGGTCATGGTTGGATGCAGCGCGCTCAGCGGGTCCTGAGAGACATATCCCGGCGTCCGCCCGCTGCGCGTGATGGTGCCCTCGGCGATCGGCAGGAGCCCGAGCAGGGCGCGCACGAGGGTGGACTTGCCCGCGCCGCTCTCGCCCACGATCGCCAGCGCCGATCCAGGCCGGAGCGTCAGGAAGACATCCTCGATAACGCGACGGCCGCCGAGCGTCACCGTCACCTGGGCGGCCTTCAGGATCGGCGGACCCTCGCCCGCGAGCGTGGCGCCCGCCCGCATGGCCAACGGGGCGAGGCCTGGGGTGGCCCCCTGCCCGGCGTTGTCCCGGACGATCCGGCCAGCCTCCAGCCGGATGTGCCGGTCCGTCATGGCGGCGGCGAGGCCGGCATGATGCGTCACCAGCAGAATCGCCGTCCCGCGCGCGCGGGCCTGGTCCAGCACTGTCCGCATCACCTCGGCGGCGAGCACCGGGTCCAGCGCCGAGGTTGGCTCGTCCATGATAAGCAGCCGGGGCGCCCGGGCGAGTGCCATCGCGATCAGCAGGCGCTGCTGCATCCCGCGGCTCCACTCGCACGGGTAGGCGGTAAGCCGCGCATCAACCCCGAATGCGGCCAGCTGCCTACCCGCCACGCTGCGCTGCGCGGCATCGGCGATGGTCGACAGGTTCTGCCGCCATTGCCAGTCCAAGGGCTTCAGCGGATCGAGCGCGGAGGCCGGATTCTGCGGCACGAACGCCACCAGATGCTGGCGGAAGGCCTGCAGCGCGGCGGGGCTCATCGCCTGCACATCCGCCCCATCGAACGCGATGCGGCCCGCCAGCCGCTGCACCGGACGGTTCAGCCCCAGCAGCAGGCGGATGAGGCTGGTCTTCCCAGCCCCCGAGGGGCCGACGAGCGCCACGCGCTCGCCGGCCGTGATGGTGAAGGAAAGGTCGTGAAGGATCTCCGACGTTGGCGATCCGACAACACCGGCCCGCAGCGCCGCGACCTCGACGAAGGCTCCGCTCACCTGGCGAGGCCGAGACCGACCGTGCCCATGTAGGCCTCGGCGGGATGCACGCGATAGCCCACCACCCGGCCGTTGCCGACCGAGGTCTGGTTGGAATGGAAGAGCGGGAAGATCGGCATCTCCTCGGCAATGACCGACTGGATCTGCAGCACCATCCGCAGCCGGGCCGCCGGATCGAACTCCATCCGCACAGTGTCCATCAGCGTGTCGAGCGCCGGGTTGGAGTAGCGGCCGTCGTTGAGGCCGGCCTTGGTCTTCAGCAGCGTCTCGGGGAAATAGCCGGGATCGCCCTGCGGCGCGGTTCCCCAGGCCTGCAGATGCAGGTCGATGTCGCCCGCGCGCAGGGCCGCATTGTTGGCCTCGTACTCGCCGAGACGGATGTCGACCCTGATGCCCACCTCCTGCAGCATGGCCTGGACGATCTCGCTGGTCGGCTTGAACGCTGGCCGGCCTTCGTAGATGCCGAGCCGGAGAACCACGGGCGCGCCGTTGATCCGTCGCATCCCGTCCGGCCCCGGCACGGCGCCGGCCGCCGTGAGCAGGGCCTTGGCGCGGGCGGGGTCGTAGGGCAGCTTCACCGCCGGGTTCACCCAGGCGGACATGGTGGCAGGGAAGATGCTGTCCGCCCGCGTGCCGCCGACGCCGCCGAGCGCCACATCGACGATGACATCGCGGTCGATCGCCAGCGAGACGGCGCGGCGGATGGCGGCATTGGCCAGCGGCCCCGAACCGGTATTGGCCGCGATGAAGAACAGCCGCGTTGTCGGCGCGGCAAAGCGCTGCCCCGCATTGGCCTTGGCAAGCCTGGCGAAGTCCGGCTCGGGATAGTTGATGACCAGGTCCACGTTGCCGGCTTCGAAGGCCAGGCGCGCGGTCTGCGCGTCGGGAATGCTGTCGATGATCAGCTCCTGCGTCTTCGGCACCCCACCCCAGTAGCGGGCGAAAGCTCTGACGGTCATCCGCTTGTTCGGATCGTTGGAGACGAACTGGAACGGCCCGGTCGCGATGATCGGCATGGCCGCACTGCCCGCCCGCACGACGGCCGCCGAGGGCTCGGTGAGCGCATAGGGAAAGGCCGCATTGGGCTGGTTGGTGCGGAACGTCACCGTCATGCCGTCGGCGGTGATCTCCGCAATGTCGAGCAGCCGCAGCAGGCGCGCATTGGCGGTGGCGTCGGTCTTGCCGATGCCGTCGAACGAAGCCTTCACCGCCGCAGCGTCCAGCGGGCTGCCGTCATGGAACACCACGCCCGGGCGCAGCGTGACAACCCAGCGGTCCGGCGCGCGGTTCTCGATCGCCGTCGCCAGCCGCGGGGTGAGCTTGAGGTCATAGTCGAGCGTCAACAACGTCTCCGACACGCCGGCATGGTTGGTGTACCACCCGTTCCGCTGGCTACGCGGCTCTGGGATCGGGACGGACGACACGAACTGCGTGGCCACCCGCAGGCGTGGCGTGTCCGTCTGCGCCTGCGCCGCGCCCGTCAGCAAGACAGCCAGCATGGCCAAGGCAAGAATTCGTCGTGTCACAGCATTTCCTCCGTTGAGTTTGCAGTCAGGTGGCGGTTGGGCATCCATGGCCGATGACAAGGTCGGCTTGAGCAATCGTCACGGCGCGATCCTAGATGCCGAGACGGGCGGCAGCGCGGCCGGCGGCATCGCCGGCTGCGCCCAGGGCTGCCGCACGGCGGCGCAGCACATCGGCGGTGAGGAGCTGCCCGGCTCCGGTGGGCGAGCCGGCCGCAAAGGGCGGTTGTGGATCGTATTCCAACAGCAGCTGGATGCGCCGCGCCGCCTCCTCGCCCCTGAGCATGGCTGCGAGGGCGAGACCGAAGTCGAGCCCAGCTGTTACCCCGCCACCTGTGAGCCGGTTGCGGTCTGCAACCACACGGCCCTCCGCGGGTATCGCCCCGAAGCGGGGCAGCAGATCACGCACGTACCAATGCGTTGTCGCACGATAGTCGCGCAGCAGGCCCGCCGCCCCGAGAACCAGGGCGCCTGTGCAAACGCTGGTCACGTACCCAGCGGTCGCCCCGGCCAGGGCAAGGAAACGCAGGGTCTCGCTGTCCTCCATCATCGCGATGCTGCCGCGCAGGCCCCCGGGGACGAACAACACATCGGACACGGCTGGCGCAGTCGCGAAGCTTGCCGTCGGCATGACGAGCTGCCCGACATCGGTGCTCACCGGTTCGAGCCTGTGCCAAACAAGGTGGATGGTTGCGCCGAGCATGCCGAACACCGTCAGTGGTCCGACCAGGTCGAGCATCACCATGTCCGGGTGCACCAACATGGTGATCGTCAGTGGAGCGGGCGGCGGGACTGGCGCCGGCTGCGCCTCTGCCGGCTGAAGGGTTGCCATCTGCGCGGCGGCGGCGGCCAAGGCGGCTGAGACGATGGGGCGACGTCCGATCATGCTGTGGCCTCCTTCGGGGTTGGCGGGATGCGGCCGATCAGCAGGGGGGCGAGGGCGGATGGGCGCTTGGCCTTCAAGACCAGCCCCTCCGGCTCGTTCAGCCAGAGCAGTACGAAGCGCTGCAGTGCTGCGACGTCTGCCGCCTGTGCCACGCCTTCGAATACCCACGACCATCGATCCGGGGCGGACAGGCTGACTCGTCCCCCGGCACCGCAGGGGCCGAGGCAGACGGCAGGGAGGACCCGCACGCGTGCCGCCGGTTCGCCGGCTGCCCAGGCTTGCATCGTGGCTGTCAGGGCTGGCCCGCCCCCTTCGCCAGCGGCCCGACGCATGGGGTCGCGGTCCTTGCAACTGGTGCAAATATGGATGGTCGCGGTCATGGCATCGGCTCCCTGGTTGATTTTGCCGGCCAGGGGTCGGCCCATCTGGCATCGGTCGTCAGCTCCCTGTCGGTGAGGCTGTTGAGGAAGGCAATCACGTCGGCGCGCTCCTGCTTTGAGAGGCGAAAGCCGCGCAGCAGGGCGGAGGTGATGGGCCCCCGGGTGCGCCCGCCTTTGGCATAGTGGTCCAGCACCCGCTCCAGGGTCGGGATCGAGCCGTCATGCATGTAGGGTGCTGTCAGGCCGACGTTGCGCAGGCTGGGGGTGCGGAAGGTGCCGTCGCGCATGGGCTCGCCGGTCAGCTCGCCGATGCCGCCCCGGCGGCGTACGCCAGTGTCGTGGAAGCCAATTTCCGGCTCGGCCAGTCGGCTGTGCATCACCGTGTC
>CAMCJI010000247.1 GCA_945874805.1 Asaia bogorensis
TGTTCGGCGGCATGATGCGGCTGCGGCGGGCGAAGAATTCCGCCATCTTCGCCATCCATTCCTCGTGCAGCACCAGCTCCACGCCCGCCGCCTGGGCCGCGATCTCCTGGCTCAGATCATCGACCGTCGGCCCCAGCCCACCATTCACGATCACCGCGTCCGACCGCGACGCCGCCAGGTGAAAAGCGGTCAGCAACGCCGCCCGGTCATCGCCGACGGTGGTGCCCCAGTGCACGTCCAGCCCCACATCCTCCAGCCGCTGGGCCATCCAGGAGAAATTGGAATTGACGATCTTGCCGGTCAGCACCTCGTCGCCGGTGCAGAGGATTTCAATGCGCATCTGTGGCTCCCACAATCCCCTATCCTCGCCTCCCCCGCCTGTCTTGGCTAGGGCCGGAGCCCGGCGTAGCCTGCCGCAAACGCAGGGAGACCCGGCATGAACGCCATCGACGCGCTGTTCGCCCAGTATGACCGCAGCGACGCGCCCGGCGCCGTCGTCGCCGTCACCCGCCACGGGCAGGAGATCCACGCCGGCGCCTACGGCATGGCCAGCATCGCCCATCAGGTCCCGCTCGACCGCCGCTCGGTCATCCGCATCGGCTCGCAGACCAAGCAGTTCACCGTGCTGCTGGCGCTGATCCTGGAGCAGGCCGGCAAGCTCTCGATGGATCACGAGGTCCACCGCTACGCCCCCTGGCTCGCCCCCACGCCGCAGCCGATCACGCTGGCGCATCTCGCCCGCAACACCTCCGGCCTGCGCGATTTCCTGGAGATGCTGACCTGGTCCGGCCTCGGCCTCGCCGCCCCCTCCACCCGCCAAGCCGCGCGCGACCTGATCAGCCGCCATGCCGAGACCAACTTCGCCCCCGGCTCGGCGATGATCTACTGCAACACCGGCTTCTTCCTCCTGTCCGAAATCATCGAGGAGGTCAGCGGCCGCAGCTTCAACGAGCTGCTGGAGGGCCACCTGACCGCCCGCCTCGGCATGGCCGATTCCACCCTGGTCGGCCGCGACGACACCATCCTGCCGCGCCTCGCGGACATGCATCTACGCACCGGCGAATGGCAGACGGCGCGCTGGGGCCTCGTCCTCGGCGGTGAGGGCGGCATGGTCTCCACCGCCGACGACATGCTGAAATGGCAGGCGATGCTCGCCCACCCGCCCTCCGACCTCGCGCCGTTGCTCAAGCGGATGGAGGCCCCGGTCGCCTACACCAACGGCACAATGGCGACCTATGCGATGGGCCTCGTCCGCGCGCCCTATCGCGGCCAGACGACCATCAGCCATGGCGGCGGGGTGGCCGGCGGCAAATCCGAGTCGATGCGCTTCCTCGAATCCGGCCTCGGCGTGGTCCTGCTCGCCAATCTCGACGATTTCGCCCCCCACCCCCTCGGCCGCCGCATCATGGACATCGTGCTGGAACCCGAGATCGGCCCGCGCCCGCCGCTGGAAGACCTCGCCGCCCATGCCGGCCTCTGGCGGGAGAACGACGGCGACGACCTGCTGGCCCTGGCCGCCGGCCCCACGCTGCTCACCTCCGGCGGCCCGGTCAGCCTCGACCAGCCGGCCCCCGGCGTCTTCACCGCCGAACGCCCCACCCTGGACCTGCGCTTCAGCACCCCCGTGGGCAACACGATGCAGGCCAACTTCTGCGGCCGCCCCACCAGCTACCGCAAGCTCGGCCCCGCCCCGGCGGCCAGCCTCGCCGGACTGGCCGGAGACTACGCCAACCCCACCCTCGGCCTCTCGGCGCATCTCTCGCCCGATGGCGCGCTGGCCATCCGCTCGGACATCGGCGGCGCGCGGTACCAGGTGACCTGGGCAGACCGCGACCTGCTGCTGCTCCACGCCCCCGCCGGCCCCACGCCCGGCCGCCCCTTCGTCGCCACGCTGCGCCTCGTCGATGGCGGCATGGTTCTGACCACCGACCGCACCCGCGGCCTGGGCCTCAAGCGCATCCGGTGACGGCCCCCCCGCGGACGGCCGCCTTCCTCCTCCTGCTCCTCACCGCCGCCGCCCCCGCAGGCGACTGGCTGACGGCTGACCGGGAGGGGGTCATCCGCATCGCCCCCTGCCCCACCCCCCGCGCCGCCACGCTGTGCGGCACCATCATCGGCGTGCTGGCCCCGGCGCTGGACGTGCAAGGCCGGTCGCAATGCGGGCTGGAAATCATCCACACCCTGGCACCGGACGCCGCCGGCACCTGGCACGGCCGCATCACCGACCCCGAAACCGGCCGCGCCTACAACGCCCGCATCACCCCGCAGCCGGACGGCACGATCCGTCTGCGCGGCGCGCTGGACGTGCCGTTGCTGCGCGACCTCTTCGGCAGCACCCAAACCTGGACCCGCCATGCCGGCCCGATCGGCCCGGCTTGCCTGCTGCCCAAGCAACCCCCCGGCTGACCCGGGGGGCCGAAGCTCAGACGGCCTTCTTCAGCGTCGGCGAGGCCTTGAACCGCACGGTCTTGCCGGCCTTCACCTTGATGGCAGCCCCGGTGCGCGGGTTCAGCCCCTTGCGCGCCTTGGTCTTCTTCACCGTCCAGGTGCCGAAGCCGGGCAGCGTGAACTTCCCCGCCTTCTTCAATTCCTTGACGACGGCGGCAATCACATCGGTGGCGGCACGATTGGCCGCGGTGCCGGTCAGGCTCGCGGATTCCTGCAGCACGGAGGCGATAAATGCTTTCGACATGCGTTCCTCTTTGTTGTTGTAGTCCTATGCCACGTTCACGGCTCCGCCCGCAGATGCCAGACTGGCACGAAGGGCGATACGCACGTCACGAAACAGCCAACCCGTAACGCCATGTTTCGCGCCGTGTAAATCGTTTCTTTGTCACAGCCTGCGCGTTTCTGCGTGAATGCCGCCCCTTGCCTGTATGCCCGGGCAAGCGTGTACTCCTCTCCCCCACGTCGGACATGCCATGACCCCCGCCCTGCCCGCCACCGAAACGATCAGCCCGCGCTACGCAACCCTCGATGCCTGGCCACCGGCACAGATGCTCGCCGCCATGTGGGAGGGCCAGCTCGCCGCCGTCGCCGCCGTCGGCCCCGCTCTCCCCGCACTCGCCGCCGCCGCCGAGGCCGCCGCCCCCCTGCTCGCCGCCGGCGGCCGCCTCGTCTATATCGGTGCCGGCACCTCCGGGCGCATCGGCGTGCAGGACGGCGCCGAACTCCCCCCCACCTTCGACTGGCCGCAGGACCGCATCGTCCTGCTGATGGCCGGCGGCAACGCCGCCTTCACCCGCTCCATCGAAGGCGCGGAGGACGACACCGCCGCCGGCGCCGCCGACATCGCCGCCCAACGCGTCGGCACCGGAGACGTCGCCATCGGCATCGCCGCCTCCGGCAGCACCCCCTACACCACCGCCGCCATCCGCGCCGCCCGCGCCGCAGGCGCGCTCACGCTCGGCATCGCCAACAGCCCCGGCGGCACCCTGCTCACCGCCGCCGCCCACCCGATCCTGGTGGAAACCGCGCCCGAGACCATCGCCGGCTCCACCCGCATGAAGGCCGGCACCGCCCAGAAAGTGGTGCTCAACCTGTTCTCCAGCCTCGTCATGCTGATGATCGGCCGCGTCCACCAGGGCCTGATGGTCGACATGCAGGCCCGCAACGACAAGCTGCGCCTGCGCGCCCTGCGCATGCTGCGCCACCTCACCGGCTGCGACGAAGCCGGCGCCACCGCCGCCCTGGCCGCCACCGACGGGCACGTAAAACCCGCCGTGCTGATCGTCCACGGCCTCACCGCCGCGGACGCCACCGCCCTACTTGCCCGCCACAGCGGCGTCCTCCGCCGCGCCCTCCAGGAGATCGGCCGATGATTGCAATCCAAGTCGGCAACATCTTCGACGGCCGGGACAGCCACGGCGAAGGCGTCGTCCTGGTCCATGACGGCCTGATCGTCGGCATCGCCGCCGAACCCCCGCCCGGCATACCAGTGGATATCTGGCCAGACGACATCATCCTCGCCCCCGGCTACATCGACGCCCAGGTGAACGGCGGCGGGGGCCTGCTGCTGAACGACACGCCAGACGTCGCCACCATGGCCGCCATCGCCGCCGCCCACGCCCGCACCGGCACCACCACAATCCTGCCCACCCTGATCACCGACGCACCAGCCAAACGCACCGCCGCGCTCGCCGCTGCCATCGCCGCCCTCGCCGCCGGCACCCCCGGCATCGCCGGCCTGCACCTCGAAGGACCGTTCCTGGCACCGTCCCGCCGCGGCGCCCACCCCGCCGCCCATATCGTCCCGATCACCGACGCCGACATGGAAGCCCTCGCCGCCCCCTTCCCCGGCTGCCTGCTGGTCACCCTCGCCCCCGAGTCGGTCTCCCTCAGCACCATCACAACGCTGGCCGCCGCCGGAGTCGTCGTCTTCGCCGGCCACACCGACTCGACCCACGACCGCGCCACCGCGGCCCTCGCCGCCGGCGTCACCGGCTTCACCCATCTGTTCAACGCCATGTCGCAAATCACCGGCCGCGAGCCAGGCGCCGTCGGCGCCGCCGTCGCCCACCCCACCGCCGCCGCCGGCATCATCGCCGACGGCATCCACGTCCACCCCGCCAACATCGCCCTCGCCCTGCGCCTGATGGGCCCCGACCGCCTGTTCCTCGTCTCCGACGCGATGCCCACCGCCGCCTCGAACCTGACCGCCTTCACCCTCGGCGGCCGCCCCATCACCCTGCACAACGGCCGCCTGACCAACCCAGACGGCACCCTGGCCGGCGCACACCTCACCATGGCCGAAGCCGTGCGCAACCTGCTGGCCCTGGGCACCCCCTGGGAAACCGCCGTCCAAATGGCCACCGCCACCCCCGCCGACATCCTCGGCCTGCCCGACCGCGGCCGCATCGCCCCCGGCACCCGCGCCGACCTCATCGCCCTGGACGCCGCGCTGAACGTGCAGGCGGTCTGGCAGGGCGGAGTGCGGTTGCAGTAGCGAGGAAGAATCTTCTTTTTGTGAACAAAAAGAAGCAAAAAAACTTTAGCCGTTGGGCGGCAGCTTCACACGCGGAGTTGAAGTTCTACCAAAGGGAGCATCCTGGCTTCGCCGAGTTGTCACCCAACGATCCAGCGAAACGGCGGAGCCAATACGCCCCCGTGGCACGAACAATTCCCGCCATCAAAGCCGCCCGCCAACGGATAAAAGTTTTTTGCTTCTTTTTTCCAAAAAAGAAGACTCTTGCCTCCCCCGACCTTCCCCTACTCCGCCGCCCGCCCCGGATAGCTCCGTCCCATCCCTTCGCGCACGTCCATTTGGATGCCGTATTGCGGAAACGGATAGCGCAGCCCGTTTTTCGACAGGGCTTCCATACCCGCGATTGCTTGGCCGATCATCTCTGGCGGCAGTGCCATCAGCATTTCGTCGTCCAGAACCCCGCCATAGCGCCGCTCGGCGAAGCAGGGGATCGAGAGTGACGGCGTCCGGGTTGAAAGCGCCCGCCCCCAGCTATCCGCGCAGGAGCTTTCGCCCACCACGCTCCAGTGGAAGTTCTTGTAGCCCGCCCACTGCAACCCGTTGATGAAATACATCATCGCCCCGGGCGTGGCGTAGAACAGCGCGATATCCGGCGGGTTCAGCCGCCCGGCGGCCAGCGGCGAGACGGCGAGTGCCTGATACGTCCCGTCCGCCACGCAGGTCATCGAGGCCTGGTGCGCCGCCGCATCCTCGGGCGTGGAGAACCACACGCCGACCATATGCTGGCCGGATTGCCACTTCTCGTCCTTGGCCATGCCAAGCCCCACGACCGCCCGGCACTGAGCGCCCACCAGGTCCTCGGCGGTGATCCCCACCGTCCAGCCCAGCCGCGCCCCCTGCGCCACCACCTGATCGAGCGTGTGGACGTTCTTCGGCCGGCGGATGCGCGGGATCGCCTCCATCTCCGCCCGGTCTTCGAACATCTTCATGCCAAAGGGCGGATTGCGCAGCTTCAGCAGGCTGCTCAGCCGCTCCGCCTGCTCAGCGAGGGTATCGGGCATGGTCACGCTCCTCCGTTTTGCCCCAGCATAGCCGCCGCAACCGGGGGACGAAATCGCGGCCATCCCGCCCCTCGGCGCACCAGACCCGAGGACTCGCAAAATGCAGCGGCCCAAGCCCCGCGACGGCGCCCTGAACCGGCCAAACTCACGCAAAATTCGCTTGCCAAGCAGGCATTTGACGCAGGATCAGTAGCGGAACACGCGCGCATGACCTAACGTTAAGGAACGAACGACACAGGGGCGGTCCGCGCCACCCCGCGATGGAGACGAGACGGCGATGCAAACTCAACCCGCGTCGGCTCTGCCCGGTGCAAAGCCAGCCGCAAGGCCAGGCTGGTTCGCGCGTCTGTCCGCACGCCTGCGCATGCACCACGTCATGTTCATCGCCTTTACGCTCGTCGCCGCCGTCCCCGTTGTCATCGTCGCCGTCTGGGAATCCCAGGCCTCTCTGCAACGCGAGCTCGACTCCGTGCGCGAGCGCCATCTGCTCGTCGCCAAAAACCTGACCTCCACCCTCTCCCGCTACGTGATCGACGTGAAGGCGGTGTTCG
>CAMCJI010000248.1 GCA_945874805.1 Asaia bogorensis
GGGGTAAGCGGTTGTTTTTGCTAGGGAGAGAGTGAGGGGTGGTTTTGTCGGGTGCGGGTGGGGGAAACGGGGTAGGGTGGGGGATGAACAATCTTTTCCTGAGCCTGTCCGTTGCCGGGTGCATTCTTGCCGGCGGTATTGTTGGCATGCGTGCCTTCGAGCGGCTGCCGAGCGGGCATCAGTCGCGCGAGACGATCGATGCGGTGAAGCTGGGGGCGGGGATGCTGTCGGTTTTGGCGTCGCTGGTGCTGGGGCTGCTGATCGCCACGGCGAAGACGACGCATGACGGCACGGATACGGCGATGCGCGGCTATGCGGCGGAGTTGATGCTGCTGGACGAGACGTTCCGCGACTATGGAGATGAGGCGGCGGTGCCGCGGGGGCTGCTGCGGCAGTTCACTCTGCGTCTGCTGGCCGATTACTGGCCGGAGGAGGGCACCGGGGCCGGTGAGGTGCCGGCGGGGCGGCTGTTGGAGCAGGTGCGGGAGACGACGCGGGCGCTGGCGCCGGTGGATGCGGGGCAGACGTGGCTGCGCGACCAGGCGCTGTCGATCAATGTGGGGCTGCTGCGGCAGCGGTTTTTGCTGATCGAGAATGCCGGGCCGAGCGTCAGCCCGGTCATTCTGGGTATTCTGGTGGTGTGGATCACCTTCATCTTCGCCACCTTCGGCATGAGCGCGCCGCGCAATGCGACGGTGGTGGTGAGTTTCGTGATCTGTGCGCTGGCGATCGGCGGGGCGGTGTTCATGATCCTGGAGATGGATGAGCCGCTGCGCGGGGTGATGAAGATCTCCAACTGGCCGATCGTCAATGCGCTGGGGCATATGCCGGCGGGGAAGTAGAGTTAGGGCTTTTCTGCGTCCTTTTCGTCGGGTTGTTCGCGCTGGCGGGCCTGGGCCTTGCGCTTGAGGAGGTTGGCGCGCAGGGCCGCCGCTTCGCGCGCCTTGCGGGCGGCTTCGGCGGCGGCGGCCTTTTCGGTGAGGGTGGGTTTGTTGGTCTTCACACCGGCATCGTGCGCTTCTGGTGGGCGCGGCCGATGGGCAGGATCTCCTCGGGGTGGCCTGGGATGACGCGCACGCCTTCGTCGAGGCGGGCCTTGATGTTGCTGGCGTTGCAGCCTTCGAGGAAGGCGAGGCCGTGGCGGCGGCAGGCGGCGAAGATCTTGTTGCGGGCGGCTTCCATCTCGGGCGGGTAGGGGTCGCGCATGAGGTCGCGGTAGCCGAGCGAGAGGGAGAGGTCGCCGGGGCCCATTTCGGCATAGCCGAGGCCGGGGACGGCGAGGATCTCGTCGCAGCGGGCCACGCCCTCGGGGGATTCGATCTTGACGCCGAGGAGAAGCTCGCCGGCGGGGTTGAGCGGCCAGGGGTCGGCGAGGCCCTGGTAGGATTTCTCGTCGATGCCCCAGATGGCGGCGGCGGTGCGCTCGGAGCCGCGGCCGCGCAGGCCGACGCCGAGGGTGCGGGCGCCGCCGGGCAGGGTGCGGCCGGTGCGGGGGCCGGCGCCTTCCAGGCGTTGCAGGGGGGGGGCGATGCCAGGGTCCTGGCCGGCGAGGTGGAAGGGGTAGCGGCAGGATTCGACGAAGGCGCGCACCGCGTCCGGGCATTCGGCCTGGCAGAGGATGATGCCGTGGGCGCCGCGGCCGAGGATCTGGCGGAATTGCCAGGCGTTGGCGCGGACGTTGGCCTCATCCGTGCCGTTCACCGCGGCTTCGACGACGACGGCGGGGGTGCGGTGGCCGGAGTTGGTGGGGCCGCCATCGACGAGGCCGCGCAAATATTCGGCGAGGCCCGCCATGTCGAAGGCGCCGTGCTCCATGCCGATGTTGATGTAGTCCGCCTGGGTGTGCGCGTCGCGCAGGCCGGCGGCGTAGCTGAGGTCGTGGCCGGTGTGGTCGCCGGCGTAATAGATCGCCTGATCGGCCAGCAGCAGCTCGATGGCCCGGTTGATCCGGTTTGCCATTGGGGTGTTCTCCGTTTGCTGGCGGCAGCGTAGAGGCTTGCGCGCGCGGCGCAAAGCCGGTGTGGCCGGGCGGGGCTTGCACCGCCATGCGCCTGCGGCTAGGAGACGCGGCATGGCGCTGCACTAGCTCAGTGGTAGAGCACTCCCTTGGTAAGGGAGAGGTCGACAGTTCAATCCTGTCGTGCAGCACCATTTTCCCCTGCCGAGCGAGGATAGGCCATGTGCGGGCGGGTGCGGGTGCCGGGCGAATGGGCACAGATCCGAATCGAATTGAAGCTCGACCAGCCGCCGCTGAACCTGCAGCAGCGCTGGAACGTGCCGCCGACCGAAGCGGTGCTGGCAGTGCGCTCCGTGGCCGGGCAGCGCCACGCGGGGCTGATGCGCTGGGGGATGATCCCGCATTGGGCCAAAGACCTCCGGGTGGGCAATACCTTCAACGCACGCGCCGAATCCGTCACCACTAAGCCGACCTTCCGGGCGGCCTGGCGGGAAGGGCGGCGCTGCCTGATGGTGATCGACGGGTTCTACGAATGGCGGGAAAGCGACCGGCAACCCTACTCGGTCGCCATGACCGACGGCCGGCTGATGGCCACCGCCGGGCTGTGGCAGGACTGGACCTCGCCCGACGGAGACGTGATCGAAACCGTCACCATGATCACCACCGCCGCCAACGCGACCATGGCCACCTTCCACCACCGCATGCCAGTGATCCTCACTGCGGACCAATGGCCAGCCTGGCTCGGCGAAACACCCGCCGACGAAGCCGCCCTGCTGGCCATGCTCGCCCCCTGCGCGCCGGACCTGATCCGCGCCCGGCAAGTGAGCACACGCGTCGGCAACGTGCGCAACGACGACGCCGGGCTGGTGGCGCCGGTGGCCGAGGTGGTGGAGCGGTTGATTTAGGTCGGGTTTGGCGTAGGCCAGTGGCAGGAAGGGTCTTCTTTTTGTGAACAAAAAGAAGCAAAAAAACTTCATTCGTTGGTTTGCGGTTGGCTGAGCGGATTGCGGTTTGGCGAGGGGGTTTATGGGCTTCGCCGTTGAGCCTCGTCGTTGGTGGAAAAGTCGGCGAAGCCAAAAAATCAGCGGCATCGAAACCAATAGTTTTGGTGAAGCTGCCCCAAAACGGACAAAAGTTTTTTGCTTCTTTTTTTCAAAAAAGAAGATCTTTGCCTTTACTCGGTCTTGCTGATGAACGCCCCGAGGTCCGCCCAGTCGTAGCGGGTTTCGGCTGTGGGGTGGCCCCAGAGGGATTCGATCTGGTGTTGGGTCTGCACCCCGCCGAGGCGATCGTAGAAGCGGAAGGCGGGGGTGTTGCCGTCCAGCACCCAGAGGTAGGCACCGGTGAGGCCCATGGCGATGGCGCGTTCGGCGAGGGCGCTGAGCAGGCGGGGGCCGATGCCTTGGCCGCGCAGGGCGGGGGCTGCGTGCAGGTTGTCGATATAGAGCAAAGGTGGTTCGGCGAAGGCGGCGACGAAACCGGCGGGGCCTTCGGGGCGGTCGTCCAGCAGGATCAGCGGTGGGGTGGGGGTGGCGGCGAAGCGGTCGTCCCAGATTTGGGCGATGTGGGTGCCCAGCGGGCCGTCCACGAAGTCGGGGGGCAGGATGTGGCGGTAGTTGGCCTGCCAGCTCGCCCAGTGCAGGGCGGTCAGGGCTGATTTGTCGGCGGTGGTGGCCGGGCGGATCACCTTCCGGCCAGTTTTGGCCCGCCGAACACGGCGTTTTTGATGCGTTTGGCGAGGTTGAACACGCCGAGCCGGTGGGCGATCTGGCGGGCCATCGGCATCAGCGTGAACTGCCGCATCTGTTGCCAGCGGAAGCGCAGGAAGGCGGCGGGCGAGGTGCGGAGGTAGTGCCAGCGGAAGGTGCGGAGATGGGCGGCGGTGAAGACTTTGGCGTTGCCGCCGAGTTTGGCCACCAGTGGGGAGAAGTGCGGGTAGAGCTCCATGTTGAAGAGCTGGGTTTTCATGAAGTTGCCGATCAGCAGGTCGTCGAAATAGCCGTATTCGACGGTTTCCATCAGCGAGTGCCTGGGCAGGATGAAGTTGACGCCGCGCAGGTCGTCGCGCGCGACATCGAGGCCCGGGCGCACGGCGTAGCGGCGGGTTTCGCCGCCGACGGTGAAGGCGATGAAGTCCTGATAGGGGCGGAGGGTTTCGAATTGCAGGGCGAAGCGGCGCACCTGTTCCCATTCGGCTTCGGTGAGGCGTTCGTCCCAGTTGTCGGCGCCGTTGTCCGCGGCGATGCGCGGGGCGATGGGGGGGGTTTCGCCGGGGGTGGGGTGGGCTTCGCCGGTGGTGAGATCGACCTGGCTGTAGGGGCCGATGGCGCGGATTTCAGGCGCGGTCCAGAGGCGCTGCACATCCTGCCAGGTCACGCGGTAGTCGTTTGCCCAGGCGCTGTCGGGGCGGGCGTAGATGTGTTGGGAGGAGGAGCAGGCGAAGTTTTTGGCGCCGAGGTAGCGTGCCGTCATCGCCGCAGTGTGGACGACGCCTGGCTTGCGCTCCTCCGGGTCGCCGAGGAGGGGGCGCATCTGCGCATCGAAGGTGTGGATCATGTCCGCGTCGTAGGCGCAGAGCGCGAGCAGATAGCTTTGTTTGTAGCCTTGGACGAGGCGGCGGAAGAACGGCTCCTCGCCGCAGAAGGGCGAGTCGTTCTTGTTGAGGACGAGCACGCCGCCGGCTTCCACCGCCAGGATCGCGTCCATGTTTTCATTGCCGACGCAGAGCACGCGCAGCCCGGGTTCGAGGGTGACCCATTGCTTGTCGGGCAGGACGCGGGTGCGGAAGCCTTCGGCCTGGAGGGCGACTTCCAGCTCGTTGTTGTACTGCTCGGGCAGCAGCATGAGCTGGGATTTCGAGAGGTGCTGGAACGAGGGCGGGTGGAAGTGGTCGGGGTGGCCGTGGCTGAACCAGACGTAGCGCGATGCGCCGGCGTTGCCGATCTGGCGGGCGTCGAGCGGGCGTTCGAGCGCCCAGGAGCCGAAATAGGCGGTGCCTTCCAGCCAGGGGTCGGTGACCAGCACGGGGGTGCCGTTGACCGAGAACTGGATCATGGCGTTGCCGAGGGTTTCAAACGACCAAGCGTCTTGCATCTTGTCCATCCGGCTTTTTTTGGCACTCGGCGCAGTGGGTCCCATGTTCCCCGGTCGTGCGCGTTGATCTGGATCATAGTGAAACAGACCGTATCGATCATGCATTTTGCGGCAGCACGGCGCAATCGCCGATGGGGGACGTTCAGCCCAACGAATCGAGGCGGGGTTCGCGCTCCAGGTGCAGCAGCCGGTTGAGCAGGGCCGCGGCGGCGGGCTGGCCGAGGACGGGGGCGGCGAGTTCGAGGAATTTGGCGGCCAGTTCGGCGTCGGTCAGCGGGTCGTCCGGGTCGCCTTTGCGGGTGGACTGCAGGCGGGTGAGCACGCGGCCGTCGGCGAGGGTGATGGTGAGGTGGGCGGAGCGCTGGCCGGGGAAGGCGGCCTGGCGGGCGGGGTCGATCTCGACATCGATGCGGCTGGCGAGCGACTGGGTGGCGGGGCAGGCGAGGCGGGGGGGCTCGAAGGCGTCGAGGCGGACGGAGCCGTGGGTGAGGGCGGAGGCGACGGTGTAGGGGGTGCTGAAGCGGCCCTCGAACGGGGTTGTGGCGTGTTTTCGGCCGGTGACGTCGTGGGTGGCGCGGTAGCCGCCGATGCGGATATGGGCGATGTCGGCCGTGGTGAAGCGGTGTTCGGCTTGCAGGGCCAGCGCGCCGTCGATGGCGGCGAAGCAATGGCCGCAGCAGCCGTGGTTCTTGAACGTCATGGCGGTGATGTTCCAGCGCGTGCCGAGGCCGTCGAGCGCCTTCGTCCAGTCGGCGCTGCGGCTCATCGCGGCGCCGAAGCCGGCGGGGCCTTCGAGGACGTCGAGTGCGCCGGTGGTGCCTTGGGCTGCGGCGAGGGCGGCCATGGCGCCGGCGTCCGCCGCGTGGCCGGCGTGCAGCGGCTTGGCGTGGGCGTCGGACCGGAAGGCCTGTTGCAGGCCGGCGGCGAAGGTGGCGGCGTTGGCGAGCGCGTGGGCGGTCTGGGCGGCGGTGGCGCCGAGGATCGCGGCGGTGGCGGCGGCGGCGCCGAACGTGCCGACGGTGCCGGTGGTGTGCCAGAAGTCGTAGTGGGTGGGCTGCACGGCGACGCCGATGCGCGTCGAGATCTCGTAGCCCATGGTGATGGCGCGGAGCAGGGCCATGCCGTCGGCGCCGCGGGCCTGGGCGGTGGCGAGGCCAGCGGCGATGGTGGGGCAGCCGGGGTGGTAGACGGCATCGCGGAAGATGTCGTCGAACTCGATGGTATGGCTGGCGGTGGCGTTGATCAGGGCGGCGGTGCGGATGGGGGCGCGGTGGGGGGTACCGTAGAGGGTGGCGCCGCCGTGGCCGATCTCGTCCGCGAGGGCGGCGTGGAGGAGGGTGGCGGGGGGCAGGATGGCGCCAGGGAGCAGGCAGGCGAACCAGTCGATCATCGCGCGCTTGGCGTGGTGGACCACCTCGGGCGGGAGGGGGGCG
>CAMCJI010000249.1 GCA_945874805.1 Asaia bogorensis
TCACGTCGGCACCGTTGGTCATGCGCAGGTTCCAGCGCCGCTCGCCCACCCGCACGGCCGCCACCACGCGTGTGGCGAGCCCCGGCTGGGTCGCCAGCGCCTCGACAATGCCGACCGCGGCAGCCTCCGCCCCGGCGCCGACGAGCAGCAACAGCTGGCCCATGAAGGCATCGACGCTGGCATTGCGGACTTCCTTGCCCTGCCGGTCGATCAGCACGAACTCGCCCTTGTTCTGCCAGATCGCGAAGGGGCTGCGCTCGGTGATGCTGACCACCAGCGTGGCGGGCAGGCGGCGCTCGACGGTGGCGGACTGCACCCAGTTGATCGCCTCCACCCGGGCGCGGGCGGCCTGCAGATCCACGCCGAGGATGGGATCGCCCTGGCGCACGCCCAAAGCGGCGTAGATCGCGCGCTCCGGCGTTTTCTGCCGGCCGGCGATCTCGATGCCCTGCACGGTCATGCCCAACCGCCCCGCCAGGGTATCGAGCCCCGGCGCCTGGCCAGCGCTGCGGCCCAGGCTCTGCACCGCGCCGGCAACACCGATGCCGATCATGGCGACCAGGCACAGCAAGGCGAGCGGGCGCAGCAGCGGCCGCCGGCGGCGCAGCAGCAGCTTCCAGCGGCCGGGCCGGTCGGGCAGGCGCGGGCCGGGCGCCTCGATGCGGGGTGCCTCGATCCGTGGTGCTGCGGCCGGTGCGACCTCGCGCGGTGCTGCCTCACGCGGGGGGGCCATCCGCTCCGCCTTGGGGGCAGCGGTGCGCGGCGTGCGCGCGCCTCCGCTGGTGCCCATGCGCGGCACCGCATCCAGCGGCAGGCGCGGCGTGGCCGGGGGTTTCACCCGCGACATGACGCGTGCTCCACCATCCAGGCGCAAAGCTGGGCGTAGCTGATGCCGTGATGCGCGGCCTGTTCGGGCAGCAGCGAGGTCGGGGTGAGGCCCGGTTGGGTGTTCACTTCCAGCAGCACGAGCCTGCCGGGCTCGCCCTTGGTGTCGTCGTAGCGGAAGTCTGCCCGGCTGGCGCCACGGCAGCCCAGCGCGCGATGCGCGGCCAGCGCCACGTCCAGCGCCTGCTGGTAGATGACCGGGTCGATCGCGGCGGGGATGTCGTGGCGGGAGCCGCCGTCGGCGTATTTCGCTTCGTAGTCGTAGAACTCGCCGTGATCGGGGGTGATGTCCGTCACCGCCAGGGCGCGGTCGCCCATCACACCCACGGTCAGCTCTCGGCCGGGGATGTATTCCTCGACCAGGGCGCTGCCGCCGAAGCGCCAGGCCCGCGCGATCTCCGCCCGGCGGTTGCCACCGGCGCGCAGGATTTCCACGCCGACCGAGCTGCCTTCGTTCAGCGGCTTGATCACATAGGGCAGCGCCAGCGGGTCGGCGGCTTCGAGGTCGGCGACATCTATCACCCCCCCGGCGGCGACCGGCAGGCCGACGGAGACGAAAATCGCTTTCGCCGCCGCCTTGTCCATCGCCAGGGCCGAGGCGCGGATGCCGGAATGGGTGTAGGGGATGCCGAGCCAGTCCAGCACGCCCTGGATCGCCCCGTCCTCACCGAAGCGGCCGTGCAGGGCGTTGAACACCGCATCGGGCGCGGGGGTCAGGGCGGCGATGGTGGCGGCGATATCCGGCCCGACGTCGATCGGCGTGACCTCATAGCCGGCCTCCCGCAGGGCGGCGATCACGCCGCGCCCGGAGGCGAGCGAGACCTCCCGCTCCGCCGAAATGCCGCCGTAGAGCACCGCGACCTTCTTCATCCGGGAATGCCCACGCGGCGGATTTCCCAGTGCAGGTCCACCCCGGCGGTGGCGCGCACGCGCGCGCGCAGCTCCTCGCCCAGGCCCTCGATGTCGGCTGCGGTAGCGGTGCCGGTGTTGAGCAGGAAGTTGCAGTGCTTCTCGCTGACCTGGGCGCCGCCGCGCACGAGGCCGCGGCCCCCGGCGGCGTCGATCAGCTCCCAGGCGCGCATCCCATCCGGATTGCGGAAGGTGGAGCCGCCGGTGCGGGCGCGCACCGGCTGGCTCGCCTCGCGGGCGGCCCGGATATCGGCCATCTGCCGGGCGATGGCGGCGGGGTCGCCCTTGTGGGCGCGGAAGCGCGCGCGCACCACCACCGCCCCCGGCGGCACGCTGGAATGCCGGTAGCTGAGGCCCAACCGTTCGGCCGGCAGGCGGACCAGTTCGCCGTTGCGCAGCACGAGCTCCGCCCAGTCGAGCGTGGTGGCCACGTCGCCACCATAGGCGCCGGCATTCATCGCCACCGCCCCGCCGATGGTGCCGGGAATGCCGGAGAGGAAAGCCAACCCGTCGAGCCCCGCCGCGGCGGCGTGCTCGGCGACCGTCGCATCCAGGGCGGCGGCCCCGGCCACCACGCCGTCGGCCTCGACCGCGATCTCGCCGAAGCCGCGGGCGAGGCGGATCACCACGCCGTGGATGCCGCCGTCGCGCACGATCATGTTGGAGGCCGCACCGATCACGGTCACCGGGATCTCATGCGGCAGCGCGGCCAAGAACTGCGCGAGATCCGCCGCATCCGCCGGGCGCACCAGCACCTCGGCCGGCCCGCCGACGCGAAACCACGTGCTCGGCGCCAGCGGCGCGTCGGCGGTGACGCGCCCGCGCAAGGCGGGCAGCGAACTGGCGAGGTGCAGCGTGTCGATCATCGCCCGCCGCCCGCGCGCGATTTCTGCGCCGCCTGCAACGCCGCGAGCTGGCCGGGCAGCGCCGCCGCCCAGGCGGTGATGGTGCCGGCGCCGAGGCAGATCACGAAATCGCCCGGCTTGGCGATGGCGGCCACCATCTCCGCCAGGTTCTCCGGACCGGACAGCGGCACCACGCTGCGGTGTCCGCGCGCGCGCAGGCCCTCGACCAGCGCGTCGCGCGAGGCGCCTTGGATCGGCTGCTCGCCGGCGGCATAGACATCGGCGACGATCACCGTGCCCGCATCGTTCATGCAGGTGCAGAAATCGCCGAACAGCGAGGAGAGGCGCGAGTAGCGGTGCGGCTGCACCACCGCCACCACATCCCGCGCGCCCGCCTGCCGTGCGGCCTTCAGAGTGGCGGCGATTTCGACGGGGTGGTGGCCGTAGTCGTCGATGACGGTGATGCCGCCGGCCTCGCCGGTTTTGGTGAATCGGCGCTTGACGCCGCGGAAGCCCGCGAAAGCACCGCGGATGGTCGCGTCATCGATCTCCATCTCGGCGGCGATCGCTACCGCGGCGAGCGCGTTCTGCACGTTGTGCTGGCCGAGCATGGGCAGGCGGAACGGCCCCATCTTGCGCGTGCGGCCCCTCGCCCGATCGGCGATCGAGACCTCGAAGGTCGCGCCCATCTTGTCCATCACCAGCTTGTCCGCCCGCACATCGGCTTGCGGCGAAAATCCGTAGGTGATGATCCGCCGGTCGGACAGGCGCGGGATCATCTGCTGCACTGCCGGGTGGTCGATGCACAGCACCGCGAAGCCGTAGAACGGCACGTTCTGCACGAACTGGTCGAAGCCGGCGAGCATCGCCTCCGGCGTGCCCCAGTGGTCCAGATGCTCCGGGTCCATATTGGTCACCACCGCGATCACCGCCGGCAGGCGCAGGAAGCTGCCGTCGCTCTCATCGGCCTCCACCACCATCCATTCGCCCGCGCCCATCCGCGTGTTGCTGTCATAGGCATTGATGATGCCGCCGTTGATGACGGTGGGGTCCAGCTGTGCCGCCTCCAGCACCGCCGCGACCATGCTGGTGGTGGTGGTCTTGCCGTGCGATCCGCCGATGGCGATCGACCAGCGCAGCCGCATCAGCTCGGCCAGCATTTCGGCGCGGCGCACGACCGGGATGAAGCGCGCGCGGGCGGCCTGAACCTCCGCATTGTCCGCCTTCACCGCCGTCGAGGTGACGACGACCTGCGCGTCGCCGAGATTCTCGGCGCGATGCCCCACGGCCACCGGGATGCCGGCCTCGCGCAGGCGCTTGACGTTGGCGCCGTCGGCGATGTCGCTGCCCTGCACGCGGTAGCCGAGCGTGTTCAGCACCTCGGCGATGCCGGACATGCCGATGCCGCCGATGCCGACGAAATGGATGGTGCCGATCGAAAGCGGCAGGGCCCTCATGCCGGTTGCTCCTGCTGAATGAAACTCTCGACGAGATCGGCGAGGCGGGTTGCGGCGTCCGCATGGCCCTGGCTTGCCGCGCCCTCGGCCATGCCGGCCAGGCGCGCAGGGTCTGCGAACAGCCCGTCCAGCGTGGCGGCCAGGGCGTCGGGGGTGAAACCCGGCTGCGGCATCAGCAGCGCCCCCCCGACCGAGACCAGCGTGCGGGCGTTCAGGGTCTGGTCGTCGTCGATGGCGATCGGCAGCGGCACGAAGATCGCCGGCCGCCCGGCCACCGCCAGCTCGGCCACCGTGGTCGCACCCGCGCGGCTGATCACCAGATGGGCGGCGGCCAGATGCCCCGCCATGTCGGCGAAGAACGACGACAATTCGGCGCGGATGCCGGCGGCGGCATAGGCGGTGCGCACCCTCTCCAGGTCCTCCGGCCGGCACTGCTGCACCACCTCGATGCGCGCGCGATGCTGCGGGGCGATGCGCGAGAGGGTTGCCGGCAGCACGTCGGAGAACACCCGCGCGCCGAGCGAACCGCCGAGCACCAGCAGGCGGATCGCCTCATGCGGGCGGCGATAGCCCTGGCCCGCCAGGGCGGCGATCGGCGCGCGCACCGGGTTGCCGCTGACCACCGAGCGCGCCGTGCCGGGCACGCGGATGGTGGCGGGATGGCTGAGCGCCACGGTATCGACCAGCCGGGCGAGCAGCCGGTTGGCCCGGCCCAGCACCGCGTTCTGTTCATGCAGCACCAGATGCGGCCGGCGCCTGAGCAGGCGCGCGCCCAATACCGGCGCCACGCAGGGATAGCCGCCGAAGCCGACCAGCACCGACGCGTCGAGCCCCGCCAGGATCGCCCGCGCCTTCAGCGCGCCCCCGGCAATCACCGCCAGCGCCCGCGCGGCATGCAGCGGCCCGCGCCCGAACACGCCCATGCCGGGCAGCACGAAGCTCTCCCGGCCAGCGAAAACCGACGATTGCAGCCCGCCGGAGCGCGCGTCGGTCATCAGCACGATGCGCTGGCCGCGCGCTAAAAGCTCGGCCGCCAGTGCCTCGGCAGGGAACAGATGCCCGCCGGTGCCGCCGGCCGCGATCACCACGGGTCTGAGCATCGGGCCCCTCACAACAGGTCGCCGTTGGTGCGCTTGCGCGTCAGCGCCAGCAGCATGCCGATGCCCACCGCCACCGCCAGCGCGGACGAGCCGCCGTAGGAGACGAAGGGCAGCGTCATCCCCTTGGTCGGGATCAGCCCCATCGTGGACGCCATGTTGACGAAGGCCTGCAGGCCGAACCCCGCCGCCAGCCCGGCGGTGGCGAGCACCACGAACAGGTCCCGCTCGGCGAGCACCCGCATCAGCGCGCGCAGCACGATGAACACGAACAAGCCGAGGATGCCCATGCACACCACGAACCCGAACTCCTCACCCGCCACGGCATAGACGAAGTCGGCATGGGCATCGGCGATGCGGTCCTTCACCCGGCCCTCGCCGGCGCCCAGCCCCCACAGCCCGCCATTGCCGAAGGCCTGCCGGGCATTGGCGAGCTGGTCGTTCTTGTGCGTCGTCGGATCCCAGAACTGATTGATGCGCTTGGTGAAATGCGGCAGCGTGAAATAGGCGGCAACGCCGGAGGCCGCACCGAGCCCGATCAGCCCGCCGACCAGCAGCAGGTTCAGCCCGTTGACGAACAGCTGGACGATGAACACGCCCAGGATCACCGCCGTCATCCCCAGGTCCGGCTGGCCGCGCAGGATCAGCCCGATCAGCAGGGCGATTGCCACCGCCAGGCCGGGCCAGGCCAGCCGCTTGTACCAGACCGTCTCGCGCTGCCCTTCGGCAAGCAGCCAGGCGGCGACCACGGCGAAACAGGGCTTGAGGAACTCGGAGGGCTGCAACGTCATGCCCGGCAGGCTGATCCAGCGCCGCGCGCCCTTGATCTCGCCGGTCAGCAGCGTCAGCGCGGTGAGGATGATCGCCACCGTGCACCCGGCCAGCGCCACCCGGCGCACGCCCTTGGGCGAGAGCAGGCTCATCACCACCATGACGACGAAGGCGATCACCAGGAACGCCATCTGCTTGCCGATGAACAGCTCGCGCGGGCGCAGGAACCAAAGGCTCTGCTTGATCACCCGCTCCGCCACCCCGGGCGAGGCGGCGAGCATCATCACGTAGCCGAAGCAGATCAGCCCGACCACGGCGGCGATCGTCCAGCGGTCCACGGTGAACCACCAGCGGCCGAGCACGCTGGTGTCGTTGCTGGAAAGCGCGGGCATCATGCCGCCGTCTCCATCAGGCCGCGGGCCAGCGCGCGGAACCGGTCGCCGCGCTGGTCGAACCCGGTGAACTGGTCCCAGGACGCGCAGGCGGGGGAG
>CAMCJI010000250.1 GCA_945874805.1 Asaia bogorensis
CCCGCAAGCCCGCCGCCGCCGGCCCGGTCGCCGGCGTCAAACTCCCGAACGCGCAAGGCTGGCTCTTCCGCCTCTGCCCGCCCGCCACCCAGGGCTACGCTACCGTCCAGCAGATGCTCGCCGACCCCGAAATCCAGGCCCTCGCCGCCGCCGCCCCCCAGGCCGGCCGCCTGCTCCGCCCGCTCTGCCGGATGCACGCCATCCCCCTGCCCGCCTGGCTCAGGCTCCCCCCGCGCCCCCGCCGCCCACGCCCGCCCTCGGCCGCCGCCCGGCGCCGCGCCGCCGAAGCCGCCCTCCCCCCGCTGCCGCGGCATTCCGAGAAAAACTGGCCCTACATCCCCGACCGCTTCCGCGTCGACCTCGTCAAGGTCCGCCGCCAGATGGAACGAAGCCGCAAAAACCGCCCCTAGCCCCTATCCAAACGGCTGCCTATTTTGTTTCTATATCGTTACCAACTGTATCCGACACAAACGCCTCCGCCGTGATTTCCACGCGCGCCTCCGGCTCCACCAGCGCCGAGCACCCGATCACCGCCATCGCCGGAAAATTCTTCCCCATCACCGCCCGCCAAACCGGCCCCAGCGCCCCCGCATCCCGCCGGTATTCCTCGATATCCGTCACATACCACGTCAGCCGCGCGATATCCCCCGGCCCACCCCCCGCCTCGGCCAGCACCGCCAGGATGTTCTCCAAAGCCTTCCGCACCTGCCCGACAAAATCCGCTGCGAACCGCCCCTCGGCATCCCAGCCGATCTGCCCGGCAATCAGCACCACCCGCCCCGTCCCGGCGATGCCGTTCGCATAGCCCTTCGGCCGCGGCCACCCAGCCGGCTGCAAAACTTCGAGCGTCATCCCACTTCCCCCCCCGCCACCGGCAAAGCCACCCCGTTGGTCGCCTCGCTCCCCGGCCCCGTCAGATACAAAACCGCCGCCGCCACCTCATCCGGCGTCACCAGCCGCCCCTGCGGATTGGCCCGCGCGAGGCTCGCCACCGCCTCGGCGGCACTCCGCCCGGTCTTGGCGGCGATCGCCTCGGCACTCCTGGCGACCAGATCGGTATCGGTAAACCCCGGGCACACGGCATTCACCGTCACCCCCGTCCGCGCCACCTCCAACGCCAAGGCCCGCGTCAGCCCGACCACCCCATGCTTGGCCGCCACATAGGCCGCCACATAGGGATACCCCACCAACCCCGCGGTGGAAGCAATATTGATCACCCGCCCCCACCCCCGCGCCGTCATCGCCGGCAGCAAAGCGTGGCAGGCCGTATAGACGGCCGTCAGATTGACCGAGAGCATCCGCTCCCACATCGCCGCATCCGTCCGCCCGAACGGCGCGCTCTCCGCCGCCCCCGCATTGTTCACCAGGATCGTAATCGGCCCCTGTGCGAACTCCGCCCGCCCGATCGCCGCCCGCAGCGCGTCGGCATCGGTCACGTCCGCCACCTCTACCCCCGGCCCCCGCGCCAGGGTCCGCCCCACGATCGTCACCCGCTCGCCCCGCGCCCGCAAAGCCGCGGCAATCGCCGCCCCGATCCCCCGCCCGCCGCCGGTCACGAATGCATGCCCCATAGCCACCCCCTGACGGACTAAACCTTCCTCCCCACCCCCATACACCGCTACCATCCCCAGCGAACAGGAAGGCCCCCCAGATGAAGATTGCGGTTGTCGGCGGCGGCCCGGCCGGACTCTATTTTTCGATCCTGATGAAGAAGGCCTGGCCCGGCCACGAGATCGACGTCTGGGAGCGCAACCGCGCCGACGACACCTTCGGCTTCGGCGTCGTCTTCTCGGATGCCACGCTGGATACCTTCGAGCGCTACGACCGCGAGAGCTACCAGGCGATCACCCGCAACTTCGCCTACTGGGACGACATCGAAATCCGCTTCAAAGGCAGCACCCACCGCGTAGGCGGCAACGGCTTCTGCGGCTGCGCCCGCCGCACCCTCCTTCTTCTGCTCCAGGCGAGAGCCCAGGCGCTCGGCGTGCGCATGCATTTCCAGCGCGACATCACCGACCTCACCCAATTCGCCGACGCCGACCTGATCGTGGCGTGTGACGGCATCAACTCGGCGATCCGCGAGGCCAACCGCGACCACTTCGCCCCGGAAGTCGACCTGCGCCCCAACCGCTTCACCTGGATGGGCAGCACCAAGTCGCTGGATGCCTTCACCTTTAGCTTCCGCCAGACCGAATTCGGCGTCTTCGTCGCCCATGCCTACCAGTACGAACCCGGCCGCAGCACCTGGATCTTCGAGACCGACGCCGACACCTTCAGCCACGCCGGCCTCGCCGAGCTGGACGAGGCTGAGACGGCCGCCTTCATGGAACAGGTCTTCGCCGAGGACCTCGACGGCCACGGCCTGCTCACCAACCGCTCGATGTGGCGGCGCTTCCCGATGATCCGCAACGCCCGCTGGACGAAGGACAATATCGTCCTGCTGGGCGACGCCAAATCCACCGCCCACTTCTCCATCGGCTCCGGCACCAAGCTGGCGATGGAGGATGCGATCGCCCTGTTCGAATCCTTCCGCGCCCGCGAAACCGTGCCCGGCGCGCTAGCTCATTTCGAACGCGCCCGCCGCGAGGACACCGAACGCATCCAACACGCGGCGGACGTCTCGCTGGTCTGGTTCGAACATGTCGAGCGGTTCTGGGGCATGCACCCCACCCAGTTCGCCTTCGGCCTGATGACCCGCTCGCGCTCGATCACCTACGACAACCTCCGCCTGCGCGCCCCGGACTTCGTGGCCGAAGCCGACCGGATGTTCGCCGGCTCCGTCGCCGCCAGCGGCTTCGCGGTCGACACCGAAAAGCCCGCCCCGCCGATGTTCCAGCCGCTCGCGCTGCGCTCGCTCATCGTGCCCAACCGCGTCGTCGTCTCGCCGATGTGCATGTATTCCGCGACCGACGGCATGCCGGACGACTGGCACATGGTCCATTACGGCAGCCGCGCGATGGGCGGGGCCGGGCTGCTGTTCACCGAGATGACCTGCGTGGCCGAAGATGCCCGCATCACCCCCGGCTGCGCCGGCATCTGGACGGACGCCCAGCAGCACGCCTGGGCCCGGATCGTCGGCTACGTCCACGACAACACCGCGACAAAGTTCTGCCTCCAGCTCGGCCATGCCGGCCGCAAGGGCGCGACCAAGCTGATGTGGGACGGCATGGACCGGCCGCTGGACTCAGGCGGCTGGCCCGTCCTCGCCCCCTCGCCGCTGCCCTACTACGCCGACAGCCAGACTCCGCGGGAGATGGACCGCGCCGACATGGACCGCATCCGCGACCAGTTCATCGCCGCCGCCCGCCGCGGCCTGGCGGCCGGGTTCGACATGCTGGAACTGCACTGCGCCCACGGCTACCTGCTGGCGAGCTTCCTCTCGCCGCTGACCAACCGACGGGACGATGCCTATGGCGGCGTGCTCGCCAACCGCCTGCGCTTCCCGCTGGAGGTCTTCACCGCCATCCGCGCCGTCTGGCCGAACGAGCGCCCGATGAGCGTGCGCATCTCCGCCACCGACTGGATGGAGGGCGGCATCGGCCCCGCCGAGGCCGTGGAGATCAGCCGTGCCTTCGCCCAGGCAGGCGCCGACCTGATCGACGTCTCGACCGGCCAGACGGTGCCCGAGGCCAAGCCCGTCTTCGGCCGGATGTTCCAGACGCCCTTCTCCGACCAGATCCGCAACGAGGCCGGGCTGGCGACGATGGCCGTCGGCAACATCACCTCCGCCGATCAGGTCAACACCATCCTCGCCGCCGGCCGTGCCGACCTTGTGGCCCTCGCCCGTCCGCACCTCGCCAACCCCTACTTCACCCTGCACGCCGCCGCGGCCTACGGCGTGCGGCTGGACACCCCGCCGCAATACGTCCCCGGCGCCCAGCAGCTCTACCGCCAATCCGCCACCGAACGCGCCGACCTCACCGACCTGCGGCTGCGGACCCGGCCCAAGACGCATAATCCGGCGGCGGTGCGCGACAGCTGAGCCGGCCGGCGGTCAGGCAGCTGAGCGCCGCAAGGCCTGATTGATCGTGCTGCGCAAAGCTTCGATGTCGTGCATCAGCCCATCCGCCGAGACATGCACGCGGTCGGCATGGCTGCTCGCATCTGTGGCCTCCCTGACCAGTTCGTGCACCCTGTCCGCCACATCGCCGGCCACGCCCGCGGTCTCGGCCACCCGCTGCGCGATCTCCCCGGTGGCCAGCCCCTGCTGTTCCACCGCAGCTGCGATCGCATCGGCGATGCTGCGCACCTCGCCCACCGTGCTGTCGATCCGCTGCATCGCCTGCACCGCCTCGGTCGTCGCACTGCGGACGGCCGTGATGGTGCGCGTGATCTCCTCGGTCGAGCGGGCGGTCTGGGCCGCGAGATTCTTCACCTCAGAGGCCACAACCGCAAACCCCTTCCCCGCTTCGCCGGCACGGGCCGCCTCGATCGTCGCGTTGAGCGCCAGCAGATTGGTCTGCCCGGCAATGCCGCCGATCATCTGTGCCACATCGCCGATCCGCGCGACCTGCTGCTCCAGTTCGGCAATGGTCGAGCGCGCATGCATCCCGGCCTCCACCGCCCGGCCCACCACACTGGTGGACTGTGCGACCTGCCCCGCGATCGCGTTGATCGAGGCGGTCAGTTCCTCGGTTGTTGCCGCCACCGCTTCGACATTGCGCCGTGCCTGGGCGGCCGCTTCGGAGGCGGCACTGGCGGAGACGCCGGTGCGCCCGGCAGACGCCGCCATGCTGTTGGCGATCGCGGCCATCTCCCCGGTGCGCGCCGCCGCCGTGGTGACCGCCGTTCCGGTTTCGCTCTCGATCGTCGCGGCCATATCGCTCATTGCGCTGCGCGTGGCTTGCTCCGCGGCGAGCCGGGCTTCACCGTTCGCTTGTTCCAGGCTGCGGGCATGCGCCGAAGTGTCGCGCAACAGGATGAGGGAGCGTGCGATATCGCCGACCTCATCCCGGCGCATGGCACTCGGGACCGCCGTCTCCAGCGCCCCGCCGGCGATGCCCCGCATGGCCGCGGCCAGATGGATCAGGGGGCGCAACATCAATCGAGTGGTGAGCGCGAGCAGCGCCCCCATAACCACCGTCACGACGAGAGCCGCGTAGACGGACCCGTGCACAACCGCCTCGATCTGGGCGGCCATCGTCGCCAAGGGCACGCCTACGAAGAGGATACCTACCTGCTTGCCTGCGGCATCGCGCACTGGCTCATACAAGGTGCGATGGGCCACGCCGAGGATCATGTTCTCCCCCGCGAAGCTGCGCCCTTGCCCGATCACCGCGCTATGGGCCGTCCCCGGGGCCAGCCGCGTGCCCACGGCGCGCTTGCCTTCCGCCGACCTGATCGAGGTCGCAATGCGCAGATCGCCGGCGAAGATGGTAGCGACCGCGCCGGACCCGAGCGTCACCTCGTCCACGATGTCGAACCGCTCAGCAAGCGGCTTGCCGCCGACGAACAGCGCACCGGCCCCATCCGCTTCGACGACCGGCCCGAGGCTCGACAGACGCTGCTTCAACAGCGCCATGCCGCGTTGCAGCTCCGTCCCCACACGGTCCTGTTCGTAGGTGGTTACGGCCTGGATCGTCCAGGTCTGCACAGCCCAGACGCTGGCCACAATCGCGAGCAGTGCCGGCAGCAGCATACGCCAAGTCAGACCGATGCGTGCAGTGACAGAAAGGATATTTGCGGTCAGACGGCGCATGACTCGCGAGCTCCGGTTGTGGCCGGCTCGAACTTACACGCGCCTGATTAACAAGGGGTTTCCGCCTGCCCTACCCTCCCCGCTCCTCGCCCCCCAGCCCCAGCTGTTTCAGCTTGCGGTGCAAAGCAGAGCGTTCCATGCCGACAAACGTCGCCGTGCGGCTGATGTTGCCGGCAAAGCGCAGGAGCTGGGCTTGCAGGTATTGCGTCTCGAACAGGTCGCGCGCCTCGCGCAGCGGCAGGCCCATGATGTCGGCCGAGGGGTCGGCGTTGAACACCGCCGGGGCGGCCGAGCCGATTTCCGGCGGCAGCATCTCGGCACGGATCGCCTCGCCGGCGCCGCCGGGGGCCATGATCAGCAGCCAGTCCATCAGGTTGCGGAGCTGGCGCACGTTGCCGGGCCAGTCATAGGCCTGCAACGAGGTCAGCGCATCGGCCGAGATGTCGCGCGCGGACATGCCGGAGCTTTCGGCCGAGCGGGCGATGAACTGGCGGGCGAGTGCCGGGATGTCCTCGCGGCGCTCGCGCAGGGAGGGCACGCGCAGGGGCACGACGGCGAGCCGGTAGAACAGGTCCTCGCGGAATCGGCCGGCGCCGATTTCGGCCTGCAGGTCCTTGTTGGTGGTGGAGAGCACGCGCACATCGACCTTCACGCGGGCCGAGCCGCCGAGGCGTTCGAAGGACTGCTCCTGCAAGGCGCGGACGATCTTGCCCTGGGTTTCCAGCGGCATGTCGGAGACCTC
>CAMCJI010000251.1 GCA_945874805.1 Asaia bogorensis
TCCAACCGCATCTTTCTCAACGAGGACGATCTCGTCGATCATTGCTGCGACACGTGGAACAAGCTCGAAGCCCAACCGTGGCGCGTCATGTCCATCGGCATGCGCGAGTGGGCACACAGGTTCTGATCAAAGAGTCTTGGTATAAGGCATGCCGATCGTTCAGCAGGGCGCGATCAACACGACAGCACTGGTGGTTCCCGATCTCTACGTGCAGATCGTGCCGCCGCAGAACCTCGTGATCAACGGGGTGCCGACCAATGTGGTTGGCGTGGTGGGCACGGCGAACTGGGGGCCGGTGGGCCAGCCGGTGATCGTCGCCACCATGGCCGATTACGCAGCGAGCTTCGGCCCGCTGGCGGCGCGCAAGTACGACATGGGCACCCAGGTGGCAACCGCCGTGCAGCAGGGGGCGGCCAACTTCCGCTGCGTGCGGGTGAGCGATGGCACCGACCAGGCGGCAGCGTTCCAGTTGCCGTCAACAAGTTTCGTGTTCACCGCGCTCTACACCGGCTCGCTCGGCAATCGGATCGCCGTGGGCCTCGCACCGGCCGGGCGCGCGAACTGCTGGCGGCTGACCGTCACCCTGCCGGGCCAGCGGCCGGAGGTGTTCGACAACATCGCCGGCACCGGGGCGGGTTTCTGGACGGCGCTGGTCGATGCAGTGAACCGCGGCCAGGGGCCGCAGCGCGGGCCGAGCCAGATCGTGGTGGCCAATGCCGGCAGCACCAGCAGCGCGCCCGCTGGTTTCGCCTGGACGTTTGCGACAGGCCAGCAGGGCACGGACGGGGCGGGGGTTTCGGCCACGCATCTCGTCGGCGTCGACACCGTGCCGCGCACCGGCATGCACGCCCTGCGCGGCCAGGGCTGCTCGATCGGCATGCTCGCCGATGCCGATGACAGCACGCAGTGGACCACCCAGGCGGGCTTCGGCCTCTCCGAAGGGATCTACATGATCCTGACCGGGCCTGCGGGTGATGCGATCAGCACCGCCGTCGCCGTCAAGCAAAGCGCTGGCCTCGACAGCTACGCGGCCAAGCTGATGTTCGGCGACTGGATCTGGTGGAATGACCAGGCCAACGCGGTGCTGCGCGTCGTCTCCCCGCAAGGCTTCGTCGCCGGGCGGCTGGCCAATCTCTCGCCCGAACAATCGAGCCTGAACAAGCCGCTCAACGGCGTGGTCGGCAGCCAGAAATCCGGCGCGCCCGGCTCTGGCGTGGCGGCCAGCTATTCGGCCGCCGAACTCTCGGTGCTGCTGGCGGCGGGGATCGACGTGATCGCCAACCCGCAGCCGGGCGGCAGCTTCTGGGGCGTGCGCGGGGGGCACAACTCCTCCACCAACGCCTCGGTGAACGGCGACAACTACACGCGGATGACGAACTACATCGCCGCCACCCTCGCCGCCGGCATGGGGCAGTATGTGGGCCAGCTGATCAACGCCCAGCTGTTCCGCCGCATCCGCGCGACCCAACTCGCGTTCCTGCAGAACATGCTGGGCCAGGGCCTGCTCGGCTCGACGGACGGATCGCTGCCGTTCAGCGTGATCTGCGACATCTCCAACAATCCGGCGAGCCGCACCGGCCTGGGCTACGTGCAATCCGACGCGCAGATCCGCTACCAGGCGATCGTCGAGAAGTTCATCGTCAACATGGAAGGCGGCCAGACGGTGCAGGTGGCGCGGCAGACTCTGCCGAATACGCCTGGGTCTTTGTCGGCTTAGTTTTAGGCAAGGCCAGGGGCTTTGCCCCTGGACCCCACCAGGGACAGCGTCCCTGGACCGGCGTCCATTTTGGCCCGGTTTGCACTACATCCGGGGACTGGCGGCGAAGCCAGGAATGGGCTTCGCCGTAGAACCCCAATCCGCGCCCGGGCCGGATCAAAAGTCCCGTCGGTCCAGGTGGCACTGCCACCTGGCGGGTCCAGGGCAGCGCCCTGGCCTTGCCTTCCCTTTCTCTGAAACGGAGAACCACAAGTGCCAATCAACACTTTTTCTGTCGGCCGCGATTGTCAGATCGTGGTCATGGGCCCGTTCGGTCGGGTTGATCTCTCCCATGTCACCGGCTTCGATGCGCGCCAGCTCACGGCCGCGGTGCGGATTGACCGCATCGATGGCGTGCAGCTGGCGGCTGAGTTGCCGAAGGGCTGGGAGGGTGCGTTCGAGCTGGAGCGCGGCTCTTCCGCCGTCGATGATTTCATGGCGCGGATCGAGGCGGGGTTTCATGCCGGCGGGGCGGTGCCGTATGGCACGCTGTATCAGTATGTCGCCGAACCCGATGGTTCGACAAGCACGTTTCAGTTCGACAATGTGGTGTTCCGCCTGAGCCAGGCCGGGCAGTGGCGCGGCGATGCGCCGGTGAAGCAGAAGCTGGAGTTCTTCGCGGCCACCAGGCGGCGCGTTTGATGGCCGATCTGGCGGCGGTGGATGCGGAGGGCCGGCACATCATGCTCCGCCGGCTGACCGCGCTCGATAAGCTGCGGCTGTTCGAGGCGGCGGGTGCCGAGCTGCCGCGCAATGATCGTTGGCTGGGCATGGCGGCGCTGGCGGCGGCGGTCACCGAGATCGATGGGGTGCCCTATCCGCAGCCCACCGGCAAGTCGTCGATTGAGGCGATGATCCGCCGGCTGGGCGATGGCGGGGTTGCCGCCGTGGCGGCGGCTTTGCAGGAGAGTGAGATGGCGCCTGCATCGGTGCGAGATCTCGCGGGAAACTGAGCCGGCACCCCGATCTGCTCGATGGCCTGTTCCTGGTGATGAACGGGGTGCCCTTTGATGTCGCCTTCAGCCTCTCGCCCGCGATGCGGCTGGCCATGGTGGTCGGCGTCGGCACGCTGAGGGGCGGCCGGTTCGACTGGGAGACGATGGCGTGGACATGACCCTGGCGGCGTTGCAGGCCGAGGCCGCGGCGATTGCCGAGGCGCTCGGCGGGCGGGCGGAGGCGCTGGCGGATGGGGCGGTGATCCGTCTCGCCGTGGACCGCCGGGCGCTGGGTGCGCCGGGCCAGGCGCCGGAGCAGGGGCAAGCGTCGGCGGTGGCGGCGGCGATGCCGGGGCTGCTCGCGGCGCTCGGTGCGGCGGTGCGGGAACATGTGGGGAGGCGGTGATGGAAGAGGCCTATGAGGTCGGCATCCGGCTCGTGCTGGATGACGCCGTCTCCCCCGCTTTGGCAAAGATCGAGCGCCAGTTTGCGGCTTTCGATGCGATGACAGCGGGGCGGGATGGGCTGGCCGGCTTCGCCCGGCTGCCACCGCCCGCCATGCCGGTGCTGCCGGCGGTGATGCCGGCGGTGGATGTGCCCCTGCCTGTGGGTGCGCCAGTGCCGCCGGTGGCGCGCCCGGAAGGGGCGGCGCCGGCGATCCTGGCCGTGCCGCCGTTGCCGGTCTCGGCCGCGCCTGTGGTTGTTGCCCCGGCCGTGCTGGCAGGCGCGGCACCGCTGGTTGCAGCAGCCCTGCCGCCCGTCACGCCGATGCTGCGCCCGCCGGTGGTGCAGCCGCAGGCTCCGGTTGCAGCACCCGTCTCGCTCGATTTCGCCCTGTTCGCGCCGCGTCAGGCGGCCCCGGCGCTGGTGCTGCCGGCACTCGCACCGCCGCCGCCGATGCTGCAGCCGGAGATCACGGCGATGACTTTCGCGCCGCTGCCCGAGGCGCCGATGGCGGGCCCTGTGGCGCCGGGTGCGCGGCAGGAGATGCAGGTGTCCGCTACAACCGTTGCGCGGTCCGCAGAAGCGGCGGCCGTGGCGAGCCCCGCCAGCGCGGTGCCGCAATTGGCGGCGGGTGGCACGCTCCAGCTTTCCGGCGACGTCAATCTCGATGGGCGGCGGGTGGGGCGCTGGATGTCTGAGGAGTTCACGCTGATGGCCGAAGGGCCGCAGGCGGGCACGACGTTCTTCGATCCGCGCGCCGGGGCCGCCTGGCCCGGCACCATGCAGGGAGGATGAGGCGATGAGCGATTTCCTTCTGCTCGGCCCCCTGCTTTTGCAGGGGTTCGAGTTGCCGGGCCGCATCTCCTGGGGGGGTGCGCAGCGGATCGCGGTGCATCGCCTCCCCGGCGGGCGGCGCGTGCTGGACAGCATGGGCCGCGATGATGCGCCGATCACGTGGCAGGGCGTGTTCACCGGGGCGGATGCCGGGCTGCGCGCGCGGCTGCTCGACCTCATGCGCGCCGATGGCAGCGTCTGGCCGCTGATCTGGGACAGTTTCCTCTACAGCGTCGTCGTCGCCCGCTTCGATGCGGAATTCATGCGGGCCAATTGGATCCCCTACAGGGTAGAACTCACGGTTCTGCGAGACGAGGCCGAAGGCTTTGTCGAAGACGTGCTCTCCGCCGGCGCGCTGATGCTCGGCGACATGCAGGCCGCGAACGGGTTGGCACCCTCGCTCCGCCTGGCCGGCGCGGGAGCCGATGCCGCTGGGCAGGCGCGGCTGGGGGCGGCGGGCGGGATGATCGAACGCGGCCTGGCCGCGGCCGGGGCGGGGCTGGCGGGCGCGATCCTGCCATCCGGCCTGCTGGCAGCGCGCGATCAGGCAGCGCAGCTCGCGGGATTTGCCGGCGCGCGCGGCTATGTGCAGCGCGCCGAGGGCACGGCCGCGCAAGCGGGATCGGAGGCGGCATGAGGCGCATCACAGTCACCGGCGGCACGCTGTTCGCAGTCGCCGCCGCCGAACTTGGCGATGCGACGCAGTGGAACCGCATCGCCCGGCTGAACCGCATCGCCGATCCGCTGCTATCAGGCGTGGTCAATCTGCGGTTGCCGGAGGTGGATGTGACGGCCGGCGGCGGGATCTCTGTTCAGGGGCGCCCCGATGCTGTCTGACGTGCGCGCGCCGCGCCTGCGCCTCGTTGCCAACGGGCAGCTCGTGCCCGGCGCCATCGAGGCAGAAGTGGTGAGCAACAACCACTATGCCGCCGACCGCTTTCGCGCCGCCCTCGCCATCGGCCCGTCCGGCGCGGCGGCCTGGGCGGCGGCGGACCAGCTGGAGGTGGAGATCGCCGTCTCGATCGACGGGCCACGCGGCTTCGTGCCGCTGGTGGGCGGGCTGGTCGATACGGTTGAAATCGATCCAGTCGCCAACACAGTCTCTGTGACAGGGCGAGACCGCACGGCATTGCTGATCGAGGCGCGGACGCAGGAGAGCTTCCCCAACCGCACCGCCAGCGAGATCGCCGCGCTGCTCGCCGGCCGGCACGGCCTGCGCGCCGATGTGGTGGCAACGACCACGCCGGTGGGGCGATATTGGGAAGGCGAGCGCACCCGCCTGAGCCTCGGTGAGTTCGCCCGCGCGACGACGGAATGGGATCTGCTGGTGGCCCTCGCCCGCCAGGAAGGCTTCGACGTTTGGGTGGCCGGGGACACGCTGCATTTCCGCCCGCCGCAGACGCGTCCAGGGGCGGAGGCGGCGTTGCGCGCGGTGGCCGTGCGCGGCAGGCCGGCCAACGTGACCGCGCTGCGCCTGCAAAGATCGCTGACGCTGGCTCGCGACATCGAGGTTGTGGTGAAAAGCTGGAACGCCCAGCGCCGTACCGCCTTCACGCAAACCGCCCGCGCCCGGCGGCGCCAGGGCGAGCGGCGGGGCCCGGTGCAACGCTACGTGTATATCGTGCCGAACCTCACCGAAGGCGAGGCGCTGGCTCTCGCGCAGCGCAAACTCGCCGAGCTGACGCGCCATGAGCGGGTGATCACCGCCGACATGCCCGGCGAACTCAACCTCGCGCCGCGGATGATGCTGCGGCTTGAAGGCACGCGCACCGGCTTCGATCAGGACTACTGGATCGACGAGATCGTCCGCCACGTGGACATCCGCCGCGGCTTCACCCAGCGGCTGCGGGCAAAGAACGCCAGCGTCGACAGCCAGGCCACCGCACCGGCCGATCCGGCACAAACGAAGGACGTGGCATGGACCGATTCCTGAACATCGTGAAAGCCCACGCCTCGGCACTGGACCGTGCCCAGGGGCAGCCGCGTTTCGCGCTCGTCACCAGCGTCGATCCCGCCCGCTACAGCGTAAGGGTGCAGTTGCAGCCGGAAGGCGTGCTGAGCGGCTGGCTGCCGGTGCTCAGCGCCTGGGTCGGCGCCGGCTGGGGGCTCGCCTGCCTGCCCGCACCCGGCGACCAGGTGCTGGTGCTCGCCCAGGAAGGCGACGGTGAACACGGCGTGGTCGTCGGCGCCGCCTTCTCCGACGCCGTGCCGCCACCCGCCGCCCCCGTCGGCGAACTATGGCTGCGCCACCGCAGCGGGGTGACGCTGAAGCTCTGCAACGACGGAACCGTGCGGATCACCGGGGACGTGTTCGTCGAAGGCACACTGCACGCGACAGACATCGCCGACGGGACGGGAAGCCTGAGAGTCTGACTCTGAACTCATGTGGAACGACCGAGGCGTCTGATCAACAGCATGGCTGATGCTGCGTAGAGGAAGGCAGTTGCCGAGGCGATTGTGGCCTCGA
>CAMCJI010000252.1 GCA_945874805.1 Asaia bogorensis
GTGCCATGCCATCGGCACGCATGGGCTGCCGCTGATCGCCGATATCGCCAAGGCGACAGGGAGGCGGGTGAATGTGCTGACGCATTGCAACGCCGGGTGGCTGGCCACGGTGGACTGGGGCACGGCGCTGGCGCCGATCTACCTCGCGCATGATGCCGGGATCGATGTGCATGTGTGGGTCGATGAGACGCGGCCGCGCAACCAGGGGGCGCTGCTGACCGCCTACGAACTTGGCAAGCACGGCGTGCCGCATACGGTGATCTCTGACAATGCCGGCGGGCATCTGATGCAGCACGGGCGGGTTGACCTGTGCATCGTCGGTGCGGACCGGGTGACCAGGTCAGGGGATGCGGCGAACAAGATCGGGACCTATCTGAAGGCGCTGGCGGCGGCGGACAACGGCGTGCCATTCTGGGTGGCGCTGCCGTCGTCCACGATCGACTGGGCGATCACCGACGGGGTGCGCGACATCCCGATCGAGGAGCGGGCGGCGGCGGAGGTGACGATGATGACCGGCCGCGCGCTGGACGGGACGGTGGCCACGGTGCGGATCGTGCCGTCCGGCAGTGCGGCGGCGAACCCGGCCTTCGACGTCACGCCTGCGCGGCTGCTGAGCGGGCTGATTACAGAGCGCGGGCGCTGTGCGGCGAGCGCCGAGGGTCTGGCGGGGCTGTTTCCCGAGCAGCTTTGAGCCGGGGGACGTTTGAATCGCGCGCGTTGCATACCACCTATCGATTGTCGCTTGCCCTGCCGCGCGGGCTTGGGCAGGGTGCGGGCGCACGCGCGGGGGAGGAATAGGGTTTGGCTGAGTTCTGGGAGGAGTGGGGCTCGCTTGCCTATCTGGGCGCTGCGATCTGGGCGTTTTTCGAGGGCGAGACCTTTGTGCTGCTGGCCGCGGCGGCAGGGCGGGTCACGAACACGATTGATCCCTGGTATCTGATGTTCTCGGTTTGGATCGGCTCGTTCCTGGGCGACCAGACATGGTTTTTCCTCGGCCGGCGCTACGGGACGCGCGTGTTGACGCGGATTCCGTCGGCGGAGCGGCGGATGGCGACGGCGCTGCGCTTTCTCGAAAAATATGGCGACGGCTTCGTGCTGACGTTCCGCTTCGTTTATGGCATCCGCAACGTTGCCTCGGTGGCGTGCGGGATGTCGGGGATGAGCCGGGTGCGGTTCGCGGTGCTCAATTTCATCGCGGCCGGGCTGTGGGCGGCGAGCTTCGTCGCCGGCGGCTGGTTCCTGGCGAGTTGGCTGGGGCCGGAGGCGGTGGGCTACATGCTGGCGGTCATCGGCGTGACGGTCATCGGCTGGCTGGTCATCAAGTTCTGGCGCGGCAGCCGCAAGCCTGCGGTGGGCACGACGCCGGTGGTGTGAGGGCGGATCTGCTGGGTGATCTTCGTTTTCATCCACTTTTGATCGGGCCGGTGCATGTGGCGCGCTATCTGCACCAGCATCGCAAATGGCCGCGCATTTTCCAGCCGGTGGATTTCAACGAGAAGGTGCTGCACCGGCTGATCTTCGACCGCCGGCCGGTGCTGACCCGGCTGACCGGCAAGCTGGAAGTGCGGGACTGGGTGATGGAGCGCACTGGCGATGCCGGGCTGCTGATCGACCTGATCGGTACGGCGGAGGATGCGGCGGGGCTGAGGCGGCTGGCTTTGCCGGAGGCCTTTGTGGTGAAGGCCAATCATCTCAGCGGCTTCAAGCAGTTTCACTTTGGCCCGCAGGCGCCGGACCTGGCCGCGATGGGGGCGCGGGTGGCGCGCTGGGTGCGCCAGGCGCCACGGACGGAATGGCCCTATGCAGGGCTGCGCCGCACCGCGCTGGTGGAGCGGATGCTGATGGTGGGCGGCCGGGCGGCGCATGACGTCAAATTCATGTGCTATGACGGGCGGGTCTGCTTTATCTACATCGTAACCAACCGGCATGGTACCGGCGGGTCAAAGATCGATATCTTCCGGCCGGACTGGACGCCGATTGAGGGCCGATGGGCCTTTGATAACGCGCCAGCGCGGCCGGCGGCGCCGCTGCTGCTGGACCGGATGATCGCGACAGCCGAGAAGCTGTCTGCTGGGCTCGATTTCGTGCGGGTGGACATGTACGACTGCGACGATCATTTCAAGACGGGCGAAATCACGACGGTGCCGGACCGGGGGATGGCCTGGCTGGACCCGCCGGAGATCGATGTGCTGTTCGGCGCCCCCTGGCGCGTCCTGACGCGGTGATGCCGGCGGCTCTGACTTTGGATCGCCGGACGGCGTTGCCGCCGTTGGGCTGGCTGCTTGAGGTATCCGGCCCCGTTGCGCGGCTAACCTGCGGGCGCAGCGTGGTGGTGTGGGATGATGCGTTCTTCGAGGGCGCGTGGGACGGCGATTTTGCCGCGCGGGACTTCGATCGGGCGGAGAACGTGTTCGGCTCCGGTGGGCGGCTGACGCCGGAGGGGTGGGTGCTGGTGCCGCCTTCGCACGTGATGGAGGGCTTCTACCTCGCCGAGGACCCGGCGGGGCGGATCACCGCTGCCTCCAACTCGCTGGCCTTGCTGCTGGCCGGTACCGGCGCGCGGTTGGCGGCGGAGGGCGAGGCGCTGGCGCCGGCGCTGCTGACCTGCCTGATGGGGATCGACGCGCCGTACGGGCGTCTGCCGACCGACCGGGGCGCCGTGCTGGTCGCCTATTTCGACAATGTGCTGCTGGGCGAGGCGGGGCCCGTGCGGCGGCCGAAGCCGGAACCGGCACCGATCGCCGATTTCGCCGAATTGCGCGGGCGGTTGGCCAGTGCGGTCCGGCGCGTCGCCGACAACGCGCAGGACCCGCGGCGGCCGCGCCGCTATGTGATGCTGGCATCGGTCTCCAGCGGCTTCGACTCGCCCTGTGCCGCCGCCTTGGCGCGCGAGGCCGGTTGTACCGAGGCGGCGACCTTCATCAACGGGCGTGGCGGCAGCAATGACGACGGCACGCCGGTGGCCACCGCCCTGGGGATGCTGGTGCACCGCATCACCCGCCCGGCCAGCACGCATGAGCTGGCGGAGGCCGAGGCTGCGTTCCTCGCCAACGGCACGCAGGGGGAGGACATCGTCTATTGGCTGTGGCGGGATCTGCTGCCGGGGCGGATGCTGGTGACGGGGTTCTTCGGCGATTTCTGGCGGGCCGGCAGCGACGTGAACGAGCGGATGCAGAAATCCGACGCGTCCGGCACCGGGCTGGGCGAGTTCCGGCTGCGCACCGACTATGTCAGCATGATGCCGCCCGCGATCGCCTTCCGCCGCAGCCGAGATTTTCTGCGCATTGCCGAATCCGCGGAGCTCGCGCCGTATCGCCAGCCCGGCGCCTATACCAACCCGATCGCCCGGCGCATCGCCGAGGAGGCGGGGGTGCCGCGGGCGGCGTTCGGGCAGGAGAAGCGGGCGGTGAGCATGCTGGCCTTCCGCGACCCGCGGCTGTTCTCCCCGCACCTGGCCGAGGTGGTGCGCGCGCGGCTGGCCCGGCGGGGGTTCGCCGGGCGGCTGGGCTTCGCGCTGCGCCGGCGCTGGCATTATGCGCTGGTGTATCTGCGCTTCGCCGGCAAGCGGCTGGCGGCCGGTGTGCCGGCGCGCTGGCAGGCGCGCGCGGCGGTGTGGAACTCCGACCTGTTCGAGGTGCTGCGCGGTATGCCCTGGCGTGTGGCCGAACATTCGGACCCCTATATGGGCCTCGCCTTCGACTGGGCCTGCGAGACGATGGTGGCACGCTATCGCAGCGAGCTGGCGGCGCCGCGGTGAGGGCCGGGCTCCGCCGGCTGTGGTTCGCGCCGCCGGTCATCGGGCCGCTGCTGATTGCGCGGCATGTGCGGCGGCACAAGCGGCTGCCGAGGCTGGGTGCGTCGGCGGGGTTCAACGAGAAGGTGCTGCGCCGGCTGATCTTCGACCGCCGGCCTGAGCTGACCCGGCTGGCCGGCAAGCTGGAGGTGCGCGCGCATCTGCTGGCGCGGACGGGCGATCCCGGCCTGCTGATCGATCTGATCGGCACCGCGGAGGACGCCGCCGGGCTGGCGGGGCTGGACCTGCGGGGGGCGTTCATCGCCAAGCCGAACCATCTGAGCGGGTTGACGCATATCCATCGTGGGCCGGAACCCCCTGATCTGCGGGCGATCGGGGCGAAGCTGGCCGACTGGACGCGGCGGAGCGGGCTGGGTGAGTGGGCCTATCAGGGGGTGCGCCGCACCTGCGTGGTCGAGCGGCTGATGCTGGCCGGCGGGGCGGTGCCGGAGGACTACAAGTTCTTCTGCTACGACGGCCGGGTGCATTTCGTGCAGGTGGATGGCAGCCGGTTCACCGGGCATCGGCGCGATCTGTTCCATCCCGACTGGACCTGGATCGATGGCCGGTTCTGCTATCCCAATGCCGACACCCCGCCGCCGCGCCCGGCGCTGCTGGCCGAGATGTGCGCGCTTGCGGAGACGCTCTCAGCCGGGTTGGATTTCGCCCGGGTGGACCTCTATGCCATCGATGGCGGCATCAAGCTCGGGGAGATGACGATGTATCCCGAGGGCGGGCTGGGCTGGTTCGATCCGCCGGCGCTCGATGCGCAGTTCGGGGCGCCGTGGCGTGTGACGACGGGCTGAGCGCCGGTGCGGGCGCTCGAATGGCTGCAATACCATCCGCTGGTGATCGGCCCGCTGCTCGCCGGGCGTTTCCTGCGCGCGCATGGGCGGCTGCCGCGGCTGTTCGCGCCGGAGACGTTCAATGAGAAGGTGCTCCACCGGCTGCTGTTCGATCGGCGGCCGGTACTGACGCGGCTGGCCGGCAAGCTGGAGGTGCGCGACTATGCGCTGGAGCGGACCGGCGATGCGGGGCTGACGGTGCCGCTGGTGGGCAGCGCGCGCGATGCCGCCGAGCTCGCGGCCCTGCGGCTGCCGCCGGCGTTCATCATGAAGCCGAACCATCTCAGCGGCTATTCCCATATCCACAAGGGGCCGCAGGCGCCGGACATCGCGGCGCTGGGGGCGACATGTGCTGCCTGGACGGCGCGCGCGGGGCGCACGGAATGGCCCTATGCGGGGGTGCGGCGGACGGTGGTGATCGAGCCGCTGATGCTCGACGAGGGGCGGGTGCCCTGCGACTACAAGCTGTATTGCTATGCCGGCGTGCCGCGGTTCATCCAGGTTTCGACCGGCCGGTTCGATCCGGGGGGGCCGCGCTACGATCTGTTCCTGCCGGATTGGACGTGGCTGGACTGGCGGATCTACGCGCGCAACGCGGAGGTGCGGCCGGAGCGGCCGGAGCGGCCGGCGCTGCTGGAGGAGCTGGTGGCGGTGGCGGCGCGGCTGTCTGCCGGGCTCGATTTTGTCAGGGTGGACCTTTACGCGTATGGGGGACGGGTGCTGCTCGGCGAGATGACGACGGTGCCGAACCGGGGGACGCTGTGGCTCGATCCGCCGGAGGTGGATGCGACCCTGGGGGCGCCGTGGAGGATCGTCACGATCTAAGGGGAGAATGTCGGTGCCTTGGATGCGACAACTCTGGTTCAGTCCCTATGTCCTGGGGGTCATCCTTACCCTGCGCCATGTCATCCGCCACCGGCGCCTGCCGCCGCTGCACCGGCCCGTGCGGTTCAACGACAAGGTTCTGCATCGACTGATATTCGATCGGCGGCCGGTGCTGACTCAACTGGCGGGTAAGCTGGAGGCCAGGACATGGGCGATGACCCGTACCGACAATCCCGCCTTGCTGGTGGAAATGGTGGGTGAGGCAGCCGATGCGGCTGAACTGGCGGGGCTGGACCTGCCAACGGCCTTCATTGCCAAGGCCAACCACATGAGCGGGCTCACCCATATCCATCGCGGACCCGAACCGCCGGATCGGGCGATGCTGACGGCACTCGTGGCGGACTGGTCGGCGAGGTCGGGCCATGCCGAGTGGGCCTATCAGGGCGTGAAGCGCACTGTGGTTTTCGAGCATCTGATGCTTGATGGCGATGACGTGCCCGCTGATTTCAAGCTGTTCTGCTATGCCGGCAAGGTGCATTTCGTGCAGGTGGACACCGGCCGGTTCGGTGACCACCGGCAGGACCTGATGACAGCGGCCTGGGAGAGGATGCCCGGGCGCACTGCCTATCCGCCGTCGGACACGGCGCCGGGGCGACCTGCGGAACTGGCGGAAATGCTGGCGGTGGCCGAGCAGCTCTCAGCCGGTCTGGATTTTATCCGGATCGATTTGTATTTGTATAAGGGGGCGGTCAAGCTGGGGGAAATCACCGTGTATCCAAACCGCGGGCTGCACTGGTTCGAGCCCGCGGCGCTGGATGTGGCGTTGGGTGCGCCTTGGGTGCTTTCGCCCCAGCGGCACTAGGGGCAGGCGGCTCAACGCACTTCGCCGTCGCCTCGCAGGGGGATGCCGCGGCCGGTGAACTTGTTGCCCTTCAGCATGGCCTCGGTGGCGGTGCGGTTCTCGACGAAG
>CAMCJI010000253.1 GCA_945874805.1 Asaia bogorensis
GTGTTCTCGGTGATCCTGTGGATGCCCTCCTGGGGCGGCATGATCAACGGGCTGATGACGCTCTCGGGCGCGTGGGACAAGCTGCGCACCGATCCCGGCCTGCGCTTTTCCGTCGCCGCCGTCGGCTTTTACGGGATGAGCACGTTCGAGGGGCCGGTGATGTCCATCCGCCCGGTGAACGCGCTGGCGCACTATACGGACTGGGTGGTGGGCCACGTGCATTCCGGCGCCTTGGGCTGGGTGGCCTTCATCAGCTTCGGCGCGATCTACTGGCTGGTGCCGGTGCTGTGGAACCGTGCCGGGATGTATTCCAAGCGCCTGATGGAATGGCATTTCTGGGTCGCGACGCTGGGGATCGTGCTCTACATCACCTCGATGTGGGTGGCGGGCATCACCCAGGGCCTGATGTGGCGCGCCTACGACGCCTTCGGGTTCCTGCAGTACTCGTTCATCGAAACGGTGGCGGCGATGAAGCCCTACTACGTGATCCGTTTCATCGGCGGGCTGATGTTCCTGACCGGCGCGGTGCTGATGGTGGTGAACCTGATCCTCACCGTGCTCTCCCCCACAACACAGCGGCGCCCCTCCGGTGCCGTGGCTGGAGTGTGACCGATGGCCTTCAATCACGCGACGATCGAGAAGAACGCCTTTCTCATGCTGATCCTCACCGTGGTGACGGTGGCGATCGGCGGGCTGGTGGAGATCCTGCCGCTGTTCACCATCGAGACCACGGTGGAGCACGTGAAGGGCGTGCGGCCCTACACGCCGCTGGAGCTGATGGGGCGCAATGTATACGTCCGCGAGGGCTGCTACGTGTGCCACAGCCAGCAGATCCGGGCGCTGAAGGATGAGGTGGAGCGCTACGGCCACTACAGCCTGGCGGCCGAGAGCATGTATGACCACCCGTTCCAGTGGGGCAGCAAGCGCAACGGGCCGGATGTGGCGCGGGTGGGCGGCAAATACTCCAACGACTGGCACTACGCCCATATGGTCAACCCGCAGGCGCTGGTGCCGCAGAGCATCATGCCGGCTTACGCCTTCCTGGCCGATCGGCAGATCGACCCGGATGTGGCGGAACGGCATCTGCGGGCCAATCGCACGGTGGGCGTGCCCTACACGCCGGAAATGATTGCCCGGGCGAAGGCCGATCTGCTGCTGCAGGCGACCCCTGATGCGGACATGACGGAGCTGCTGACGCGCTATCCGAAGGCGGTGGCGGTGCCTGGCAAGGGCGGGCGGGTGACCGACCTCGACGCGCTGGTGGCCTATCTGCAGGTGCTCGGCACGATGGTCAACTTTGCCGATCCTGCGACCGAAAAAAACCTGCAGCAATAGGAGGATGCGATGACGTTCAACGATTTCCTCCAGCTTCTGCGCGGCTGGTCCGTGGTGCTGGTGGGCGGGGTGTTCGTGATGATGGCCATCGTCACCTTCCTGCCTAGCCGGCGCGCCCGCTTCACCCGGGATGCGATGATCCCGCTGCAAGACGATCACGAAGGAGCCAAGTGATGGCTGCCACCGAAAAGGATAGCGTAACCGGCACCGATACCACCGGGCATGAGTGGGACGGGCTGAAGGAGCTGAACACGCCGCTGCCGAAATGGTGGCTGTGGACCTACGTCGCCTGCGTGGTCTGGGGTGTGGTGTGGGTGGTGCTGTATCCCGCGCTCCCGGGCATCACCGGCCATTTCCGCGGCGTGCTGGGGTTCTCCACCCGCGGCGAGCTGGCCGCCGAGTTGCAGGCGACCGCCAAGGCGCGGGCGGCCGTGCTGGACCCGATCGCGGCCATGCCGGTGGCGCAGGTGAAGAGCGATCCGAAGCTGATGCAGGCGGCACTGGCGGCCGGGCGCACCGTCTATGCTGAGAACTGCCAGCCCTGCCATGGGGCCGGCGGCGAGGGCAAGCTGGGCTATCCGTCGCTCGCCGACGACAACTGGATCTGGGGCGGCAGCCTGGATGACATCGTCAAGACCCTGCATGTGGGCATCCGCAGCGGCCATGCCGACGCGCGGGCCTCGATCATGCCGGCGTTCGGCGCGATCCTGCAGCCGGGCGAGCTTGATGCCGTCACCGATCACGTGATGGCGCTCTACGGCAAGCCGCGGGGCGGGGCGGATGTGGCGAAGGGGGCGGAGCTGTTCGCCGCCAACTGTGCCGCCTGCCACGGCGAGGCCGGCCAGGGCAACCGCGATCTGGGCGCACCGATGCTCAAGACGGCGACGCACCTGTATGGCGACACCCGCGAGCTCGTGCGGGCGCAGATCGCCAACCCGCGGATGGGGGTGATGCCGAACTGGAATACCCGCCTGAGCGAAGCGACCATCAGAGCTGTGGCGATTTACGTCCATATGCTCGGCGGCGGGGAGTAGAATCGGCCGATGAACATCTCCCCGGTACCGCCGCAGCCCAGCCTCTATGCGTCCCGCGTGCGGGTGTACCCGCGCTCGGTGCGCGGGCCGGCGCGGACGGTGAAGTGGGTGCTGCTGGGCCTGTGCCTGGCGGTGTACTACATCACCCCCTGGATCCGCTGGGATCGGGGGCCGGGGCGGCCGAACCAGATGATCCTGCTCGATGTCGGGCATGAGCGGTTCTACTTCCTCGACCTGACGCTGTGGCCGCAGGATGTGGTTTATCTCACCGGGGCGCTGACGCTGGGGGCGATCCTGCTGTTCCTGGCGACCTCGCTCGCCGGGCGGATATGGTGCGGCTACACCTGCCCGCAGACGGTCTGGACCGATCTGTTCATGTGGGTGGAGCGCGTGATCGAGGGCGACCGCAACGAGCGGATGCGCCGCGACCAGGGGCCGACCACCATGGACAAGGTGTGGCGCAAGGCGGCCAAGCACGCGGTATGGGTCGGCATGGCGTTCTGGACCGGCGGCGCCTGGATCATGTACTACGCCGACGCGCCGACGGTGACGCGGGAGTTCTGGACCGGCACCGCCTCCGCCGGCGTGTACGGCTTCACCGCGCTGTTCACGGCGACGACCTATCTGCTGGCCGGCTGGGCGCGCGAGCAGGTGTGCACCTACATGTGCCCCTGGCCGCGCTTTCAGGCGGCGATGCTGGACGAGCAGAGCCTGATCGTCACCTATCAGGGCTGGCGCGGCGAGCCGCGCGGCCACGGCAAGCGCAGCGACACGCCGCTGGTGGATAAGCATGGCAACCAGCTGGGCGACTGCATCGACTGCCACGCCTGCGTCACCGTCTGCCCCACGGGCGTCGATATCCGCGATGGCGTGCAACTGGGCTGCATCAATTGCGGCCTTTGCGTGGATGCCTGCAACGAGATCATGGTGAAGACCGGGCGGCCGAAGGATCTGGTAACCTGGGACACGCTGGCCCGCCAGAAGCTGCGGGCCGAAGGCGCGGTGGCGCCGCTGCGGCTGATCCGCCCGCGCACCATCATGTATGGCGCGGCCCTGGCGATCGGCTTCGTCGCGCTGGTCTCCGCCGTGGCGCTGCGCCCGCTGGTGGAATTCTCTGTCCAGCAGGACCGCGCGCCGCTGTTCGTGACGCTGCGCGACGGCAGCGTGCGCAACGCCTACACCGTCAAGATCGCCAACAAGCGGATCGAGGCGCAGCGCTTCGATCTGGTGGTAACCGGGCTTGCCGGCGTGAAACTGGCCACTGGCGAGGTGGGCGAGGCGCAGGCCGAAATCCTGCATCTCGACGTGCCGGCGGACAGCGTCGGCAGCTTCCGCGTGCTCGCCTTCGCCCGCCCGCGCGCGGCGGCGCAGGAGCTGGAATTCAAGCTGCGCAGCCCGGTCACGGGCGATCACGTCAGCGCCGAGGCCGCCTTCATGGGCCCGGCGGGCCAGCGTTAGAGAGGAAGAACCGTCATGGATATCGCCCGCCCTTCGCTGTGGCGCTTCTTTCCCTGGATCGTCGTCGCCGGACTCGGCGGCGTGGCGGCGGTCAACGGGGTGATGGTGTGGCGCGCGTTCGCGACGCATCCCGGGGTGGCGACGAGCGCGATGTTCGATACCTCCAACCGCTATGACTCGATCATCTCGGCGGAGGCGCGCCAGCAGGCGCTGGGTTGGACGCTGCGGGTCTCAGCGCAGGACGGCCGGCTGGCGGCCGAGCTGCTGGGTGCGGACGGCAAGCCGCTGGAGGGCGCGCGGGTCATCGGCCTGGCCTCCCGCCCGGCCGGCGGGCAGGCAGATGTGACGCTGGCGTTCCGCGCCGCGGCACCCGGGCATTATGTCAGCGAGACCGGGCTGCCGGCGGGCGGGCAATGGGATGTGCTGCTGTCCGCCAGCGCGGCCGGACGCGAATTGCGGGCGACGCAGCGGGTTGTGCTGCCGTGAACGCACTCGCGCCCCAGGTCTGCGCCCATTGCGGCCAGCCGGCGGGCGCGCAGTTCTGCTGCTCCGGCTGTGCGGCGGCGTTCGAGACGATCCAGGGCCTCGGGCTGGGCAGCTATTACGCAAGCCGCGTGCTCGACCCCGCCGCCCGCGCCCCGCGCCCGGACCCGGCGCCGCGGCCGGAGCTGGCGCGCCATGTCACGGCGGATGGCGCCGGCGGGCACCGGCTGGAACTGGCGGTGGACGGGCTGCAATGCGGCGCCTGCGTCTGGCTGATCGAATCCGTGCTGGCGCGCGAGCCGGGCGTCTCGCTCGGCCGGGTGAACATGACGACGCGGCGGCTGCGCCTCGGCTGGACCGGCGGGCCAGCGCGGGCGATGGCGCTGGTGGCACTCGTCGAGGCGCTGGGCTACCGGCTGGTGCCGTTCAGCACCGCCGCCCTGGCTGCCGCGCGGAGTGAGGCGGACCGGCGGCTGATGCGCGCACTGGCGGTGGCGGGCTTCGCGGCGAGCAATGTGATGATGTTCTCCATCGCCGTCTGGGCCGGTGGCTGGCAGGACATGGGGGCCGGCACCCGCGGCCTGCTGCACTGGGTCAGCGCGCTGGTGGCGATCCCGGCGGTGGCCTATGCCGGCCAGCCGTTCTTCCGCTCCGCTTACGCTGCCCTGCGCCAGGGCCGCACCAACATGGATGTGCCGATCAGCATCGGTGTGATCCTGGTGACCGTGATGAGCCTCGTCGAGACGATGCGCGGCGGCGAGCATGCCTATTTCGACAGCGCCGTCTCCCTGCTGTTCTTCCTGCTGATCGGCCGGGTGCTGGACCAGCGGGCGCGGGGACAGGCGCGGGCGGGGGCGGAGCAGCTGATGGCGCTCGGCGGGGCGGATGTGGCGGTGATCCAGGCGGATGGCAGCCTCGCCCACCGCACGCCCGCGAGCGTGGCCGTGGGCGAGCGGGTGCTGGTGGGCATGGGCGAGCGGATCGGCGTGGACGGGGTGCTGGAAACCCCGGCGACGATGCTCGATGCCAGCCTCGTCACCGGTGAGGCGACGCCGGTGGCCGCCATCGCCGGGGTGAGTGTGTTCGCCGGCACGGTGAACCTTGGGGCGGCGGTGACGGTGCGGACCACTGCCAGCGGCAGCGGCACGCTGCTGGCCGAATGCGCCCGGCTGATCGAGGCGGCGGAGGCGCGGCGGGGACGCTTCGTCGTGCTCGCAGACCGGGTGGCACGGCGCTATGCGCCGGTGGTGCATCTGTGTGCGCTGGGGACCTTCCTATGGTGGTGGGGACTGGCCGGCGCGCCGGTGGCAGATGCGGTGCTGACGGCCTGTGCGGTGCTGATCATCACCTGCCCCTGCGCCCTGGCGCTGGCGGTGCCGGCGGTGCAGGTGCTGGCGACCTCGGCCCTGCTGCGGGCGGGGATCATGCTGAAATCGCCCACTGCGCTCGAACGCCTCGCCGATGTGGACATGGTGGTGTTCGACAAGACCGGCACGCTGAGCGAGCCGGGCCTGTCGCTGATCGACCCGAATGCGGCGCCCGAGGTGCTGGTGCTCGCCGCTGGTCTCGCCGTGCACAGCCGCCACCCGCTGGCCCGCGCGCTCGCCGCCGCCGCCGGCCCGGTGGCGCCGGCCGACGGGGTGGAGGAGGTGCCGGGCCAGGGCCTGCGCGCCGCCGGCGGCCGGCGGCTGGGATCGCGGGACTTCGTGGGGGCCGAGGCGGCGCCGTCCGACACGCCGGAGATGTGGTTCGCATCCCCTGGCCGCGCGCCGGTGCGCTTCATCTTCGCCGAGACGCTGCGGGCCGATGCCGGGCCCGCCGTCGCCGCCCTGCGCGCGATGGGGCTGGAGGTGCGGCTGCTCTCCGGCGACCGTGAGGGCCCGGTGCGGCGCGCGGCGGCGACGCTCGGGATCGAGGGCGCGCGGTGGGGCTGCACGCCGCAGGACAAGCTGGCGGCGTTGGAGACGTGGCGGGCCGAGGGACGCCGGGTGCTGATGGTCGGCGACGGGCTGAACGACGCGCCGAGCCTGGCCGCCGCGCATGTCTCGATGTCACCCTCGACGGCGGCGGATATCAGCCAGAATGCGGCGGATGTGGTGTTCCAGG
>CAMCJI010000254.1 GCA_945874805.1 Asaia bogorensis
CCGGTCGCCCCGCCGAAGCCGCAGGGCTGAGCGGGGCGAGCGGCAAAGGGCAGGATCGGCAGGGCGCCGCCGGCCGGGCGCCCTGCCGCGCTACCGGCGAAAGATCTTCCGCAGCAGGTCGCGCATGGGCAGGCTGGTCAGTTCATCCCAGCTGATGACGGCGAAGGTGTACCAGGCGACGCTGATCGCCGCGAGCAGCATCACCACCAGCAGCACCAGCCGCACGCCGCGCCAGATGTTGGATCGTGTGGTGTCCGCCTTTGCCCAGTTCAGATCGCGCAGGGCCTGGGTATGGGCGGTCAGCGCCAGTTGCGTGTTGTGCTTCGGCCGGCGGCGTTCCTCCCAGCGGTCGACCAGCCGAGTGATCAGCCGCTCGAACATGCCGGGCTAGAGACCAGCGGCATCCAGCCGCAGGATGGCGCGCGCGCAGGCCTGGGCGCGCGGCACGAGACTGTCGATGCGCAGGAATTCATCCGGGCTGTGCGCCTTCCCGCCGACGGGGCCGACGGCGCAGATGGTCGGCGTGCCGACGCCGGCGGTGAAGCCGCTGTCTGCACAGCCGCCGGTGAATTCGCCGGACGTGCTGAAGCCGCTTTCGGCGGCGGAGGCGACGTAGAGCTCGAACAGGCGCCTGGCCTCCGGCGTTTGGACGAGAGGCAGGAACTCGCCCTTGATCTCCAGCTCGGCCTTGGTGCCGGGCACGTGGCTGCGGGCGATGATGGCGGTGATCTTTTCCATCACCTCGGCGCGGTCGTCGGGGGTGACGTAGCGGAGGTCGATCTGCCCCTCGGCCCAGGGGGCGACGGTGTTGACGCTCTGGCCGCCGCTGACGAGGCCGACATTGACGGTGATGCCGCGTTCGAGGTCGGTGAGCGCGTGCAGGGCCTGGACCTTGCGGGCGAGCTCCTCGATGGCGGAGATGCCGTCGCTGAAGTTGCCGCCGGAGTGGCTGGCCTTGCCGGTGATGCGGAAGGCGGAGAACACGCCGCCCTTGCGCCCGGTGACGACGTTGCCGGAGACGCGGCCGGGTTCGGAATTGAACACCACGCGGGCGCGGCGGGCTTCGGCCTCGATGACCGGGCGGCCTTCGGGGCTGCCGATCTCCTCATCGCCGGTGAACAGGGCGACGAGCGGGGCGGGGGCGCCGCCGAACTTGTGGAAGCCGGCGAGGATGAAGGCGTTCATGACGAGGCCCGCCTTCATGTCGGCCACGCCGGGGCCGTAGGCGATGTCGCCCTCGATGGTGAAGGGGCGGCGGGAGGCCTCGCCATCAGGGAAGACGGTGTCGCGGTGGCCCATCAGGACAATGTTCGACGGCGCGTTGCCCTGGGGGGCGGAGGCGCCGACCATCGCGCGGATGCAGTCGCCGTGTTTGGACTGGGCGACGCGTTCGGTGGGGATGCCCTGGGTAGCGAAGAACCGCTCGATGGCCGCGCCCACGGCGTCGATGCCGGGCTTGTTGTAGCTGCCGCTGTCGGTATCGACGAGCTCGCGCAGCAGGGCGATCATCGCGGGCTGCTGGGTGGCGAGCCAGGCGGTGACCTGGGTTTCGATGCTCATAGGTTGGCAACTCCAACGGGCTGGACGGATTCGAGGGCGCGGGCGGCGCGCAGGACGAGGTCGTCGCGATAGAGGGCGGCGGCGAGCTGCACCGAGCGCGGCAGGCCGTTGCTGGCAAAGCCCATCGGCACCGAGATGGCCGGGCCGCGGGTGAGGTTGTTGGCGCAGGTCCAGGGCGCCCAGGTGGTGAACAGCGAGCCGAGCGGATCGACCGTCATCGCGTCCGCCAGCGGCGGGGGATTGGGCACGCAGGGGCTGAGCACGATGTCGTAGCGCTGGTGGAAGCGGGCCATGGCGTTGGCGGCGGTGATGCGCAGGGCCTCGTATTCCATCATCTCCTCGGCGGTGGCGCCGGCGTAGGCGGCTTCCACTTCGAGCAGGCCGCGATCCATCATCTGGCGGCGGTTTTCGGGGTAGCTGCGGACGAGGCGGCTCAGCGCCACGCCCCAGACGCGGCCGAAGATGGCGCGCATGTCCGGCAGGCCGGGGTCGGCCTCCTCCACCTCGGCGCCGAGCTCGACGAAGATCTGGGCGGCGCGCTCGATCGCGGCGATGCCTTCCCAATCCACCGGGGCGTCAAAGCCGGGGCGGCGGAGAACGGCGACGCGCAGGCCGGCGACGCCGCCTTCGATGCCGTCGCGCCAGTCCCTCCCGTCATCGGGCAGGCAGAAGGGGTCGCGCAGGTCGAAGCGGGCCAGGGCGCCGAACATGAGCGCGCAGTCGCGCACGGTGCGGGTCATCGGGCCGGCGACGGCGACATTGGCGAAGGCGCCGAGCGGCCATTGCGGCACGCGGCCGAAGCTGGGCTTCAGGCCGACGACGCCGCACCAGGCGGCGGGAATGCGGATGGAGCCGCCGGCATCGGTGCCGATATGCAGGGCGCCGAAGCCGGCCGCTGCCGCAGCACCAGCGCCGGAGGAGGAGCCGCCGGAGGAATGCTGCACGTTCCAGGGGTTGCGGGTGATGCCGTGCAACGGGCAGTCGCCGGGGGATTTCCAGCCGAATTCGGTGGTTGTCGTTTTGCCGATGATCACCGCGCCGGCGGCGCGCAGGCCCATCACCGTCGGCGCGTCCTCGGCGGCGGGCGTCGGGTCGGTGAGGCGGCTGCCGCGGCGGGTGGGCAGGCCTGCCATGTCGATGAGGTCTTTCACCGTGACCGGCACGCCGTCGAGCGCGCCCATGGGGCGGCCGGCGCGCCAGCGCGCCTCGCTCTCGCCGGCGGCTTCCAGGGCGCGGGGGTTCATCACCGCGAAGGCGTTGACCACCGGGTTGAGCCTGGCCACCCGCTCAGTGACCGCCTGCAGCGCCTCGACCGGGCTGAGGGCGCGGCGGGCGTAGAGCCCGAGGAGGTCCTCGGCGGTCATCAGGGCCGGGTCGGTGTTTGTGGTGGTCACGGACATGGGGCGTCTTCCGGTTTCAGAAAATCCTGTGCAGCATAGACCGCCGAGGCGCGGAGAACACCCCATGAGCGACAACACCGAACCCGAGATCATCAACCGCGGTGAGCCGTGGCAGTGGCCGGAATCCACGTGGCGGCCGATTGTGGAGCGGGCGCGGGCCGGTGCTTCGCTCGCCCCGAAAATCTGGCCGGGCGGGGCACGCTGCGCGGTGACGCTGAGCTTCGATGCGGACCACGAGACGATCCCGCTGCGCGATGCCGATGAGAGCCCGATGCGCATCAGCCAGGGCCAGTACGGCAACCGCCAGGGCGTGCCGCGCATCCGCAAGCTGCTGGAGCGGGAGAACATCAAGGCGACGTTCTTCTACCCCGCGGTGGCGGCGATGCTGCACCCCGAGGAGGTGCGCGCGGTGGCCGATGAGGGCCACGAGATCGGCATCCACTCCTGGATCCACGAGCGCAACACGGTGCTGCCGTTCGAGGCCGAGCGCGACCTGACCTTCCGCGCCGCCGAGATGCTCGACCAGATCGCCGGCCGGCCGCCGGTGGGCATCCGCACCGCGAGCTGGGATTTCTCGCCGGGCACGCTGCAGATCATCCGCGAGATGAAGCTGCTGTACGACAGCTCGCTGATGGCCGACGACGATCCCTATGAGCTGGTGATGGAGGGCGACCGCACCGGCATCGTCGAGCTGCCGCCGGAGTGGATTCGCGATGATGCGGTGTATTTCAACATGCACCGCTTCTCGGCATTGCGGCCGTACACGCCGCCCTCGGCGGTGGAGGAGATCTTCAAGGCCGAGTTCGACGGCGCTTTGGCCGAGGGGGGCATGTTCCTGCTGACCTGCCATCCGCACGTGATCGGCCATCGCAGCCGCATGCCGATCCTGGAGAACCTGATCGCGCACATGAAGGCGACCCGCAACGTGTGGTTCGCGACGCACGAGGAGATCGCCCGCTACGTCAAGGAACAGTCCGGCCTGAAGACGCCGGTTTATTGATGCAGGGCCTGCTCGCCTGGGCGCGGGCCAACCCGCTGTGGTCGCGCACGGCGCTGAAGCTGGCGCTGCGCATCGGCCTGCTGCTGGCGATCGTGCCGCCGGCGCAGGCGCTGGCGGCGGGGGTGGGGCTCGATAGCAACGTCGCCGCCATCGTCGCCGTGGTGGTGGCGATGGTGATTGGCGGGCGGGTGGCGGATCGGGCGGCGGAGGTGTTGGGGATTCCAGAGGCGTTGAAGTAGTCGGGAAGGGCGCTATCCCTTGCCGAATGTCTTGCGGTACGACTTCGTCATCACTTCATCGAGCTTCGCTCCCGGCTTGAAGTGCTTCATGCCCTCCGGCACGGCTAGGCCCGGCGTCTGGCGGGGGCAGTCGGAGTATTTTTCGATGACCTGCTTCACCGGATACAGCGAGGACCAGGCGGGGACGTTCGCGTAGTCCTCCTCCTCGTCGCCGACATGGGTGCTGCGGATTTTGGCGGCGGCGGTTTCGATTTCCATGCCGATCATCGTCGTCGCCTTGAATTCCTGCGGCGTCGGCTGGCGGATGAGTTTGCTGCGGCCGGGGTAGATGCGGTCGATGAAGCGGTCCATCAAAGCGAGCTTTTCCGCCTTGTCGGTGATGGCGTGCGCGGTGCCCCAGCACATCGCCGAGCGGTAGTTCACCGAATGGTGGAAGCCCGAGCGGGCCATCACCAATGCGTCCAGATGGGTGACGGTGAGGCAGACGGGCAGGCCGCCCTTCTGGGTTTTCACCATGCGGCTGGCCGACGAGCCGTGCCAGTACAGATGGTTACCTTCCCGCCAGAAGCCCGTGGGGGTGCAGAACGGCCGGCCGTCGATCACGTAGGCGATGTGGCAGACCAGGGCGGCGTCGAGGATGGCATAGACGTTCTCATGGTCGTAGCGGCCGCGGTCGTGCCGCCGGCGCAGGCGGTTGACGTCGGTGATGGGGTAGGACTCGCTCGCGTCGCCCATGAGGATGTCTCCTGTTGCAGGACGACAGCACATCGGAATTGGACTGACATAAAGGTCCAATCAGGCGATAGGATTCAGACCAAAGCTGCGGCCAGCCGCCGCGCCGCCTCCGTCGCGCCGGGGGCCGGCGTGCCGGCGAAACCCATGACGAGGCCGCGCATCCGGGGTGGCCCGGCGAAATAGGCGCCGAGGGGGGAGATGGCGAGACCGCGGGCGCGGGCGGCGCGGACGATCGCCGCTTCGTCCGCCGCATCGGGCAGGCGGGCGACCATGTGCAGCCCGCCGGGGGCGGCGAGGGCCTGCACGCCCGGGCAGTGCTTTGCCAGGGCCGCCAGCAGGGCCGCGCGCCGCCGGGCGTATTCGGTGCGCATCCGCCGGATATGCGGGGCCAGCCGCCCATCGGCCATGAACTGCGCCAGCACCGCCTGCGACAGGGCCGGCGGCCCGCGGTCGAGCAGGGCGCGGACGCGCAGGAAGGGCTCCATCAGCCCGGCCGGCAGCACCGCGAAGCCGAGGCGCAAAGCGGGGGCGAGGGTTTTGCTGAAGGTGCCGCAATAGATGACGCGGCCGCCGCGATCGAGGCTGGCCAGCGGCGGCAGGGGCTTGCCCTCCCAGCGGAATTCGCTGTCGCAATCGTCTTCCAGCACCCAGGCGCCGGCGCGGGCGGCCCAGTCGAGCAGCGCGAGACGCCGGCCGACCGGCAGGGCGCCGCCGAGGGGGGTGGCGTGCGAGGGGGCGACCAGCGCGAGCCGCGCGGCAGGGGCGAGTCGCTGCCCGGCGGCGACATCCAGCCCCTCCGCGTCCGAAGGCACGGCAATCAGGGCGGCACCGGCGGCCAGCAGTGCGCCGCGGCCGGCGATGTAGCCGGGGTCCTCGACCCAGGCGGCGTCACCGGGGTCGAGCAGCAGTTCGGCGGCGATGCGCAGCGCCTGCTGGGTGCCGGCGGTGACGACGATGCGCTCGGGGGCGGCGATCAGCCCGCGGGTGGCCGCCAGATGCGCGGCGATTTCGGCGCGCAGGCTGGGCAGGCCCTGCGGATCCGGATAGCCGGTCAGTTCCGCCATCGGCCCGCGCAGCACGCGCGCGGTGCAGGTGGCCCAGGCGGCGGCGGGGAACAGTTCGGCCGCCGGCACGCCGGGGGCGAGCAAGCCTGCGAAGCCGCTGGCGCCGAGGGTTTGTGCTGCATGGCTGTGCAGGCCCGCCGCGCGCCGGCCGCGGGCCGACAGCGCGGGCGCGCCGGTGCTTCCGAGGGCGGCGGGTGGTGGGGCGGCATCCGGCAGGTCTTCGGCGACGAAGGTGCCGCTGCCGACCCGGCCGCGCACATAGCCCTCGGCGGCCAGGCGTTCATAGGCGAGCACTACCGTCTGGCGGGCCAGCCCCATCTCCTCGGCCAGATGGCGGCTGGGGGGCAGGC
>CAMCJI010000255.1 GCA_945874805.1 Asaia bogorensis
TCCTGGCCGCGTTCGACCAGCACGCTGCCGATGCCCTCGGTGCCCGGGCCGAAGCGGCAATAGACGAGGAACACCTCGGCGTCCTCGGTGTTGGAGGTGAACACCTTGCCGCCGTTCAGGCGGAAGCCGGCGCCATCCGGGGTGCAGGCGCTTTTCAGTTCGGTGAGGGCCGAGCCGGCTTCGGGCTCGGTCATCGCCACCGCCGCGATGGTCTCGCCCTTAAGGAGGCGGGTGAAAAAGCGCGCCTTCTGATCGGGGGTCGCGTACTCGGCGAAGGTGCGGAAGGCGCCGAAATTGCCGGCCTGCAGCACGTCCGCACTGCGCGGGCAGACATAGGCGATCTGCTCCATCGCCAGCACCGCATCCATCAGTGTGCCGCCGGCGCCGCCATCGGCTTCGGGCAGCATGATGCCGAAGAGGCCGGCCTCGGCCATCTTGCGGGCGACATCCCAGGGGAAGCGCTCGTCATGCGCGCGGGCGAGCGCGCCCTCGGCGAGGTTGCGTTCGGCGAAGACGCGGACGGAGTCCTGGAAGGCGCGTTGTTCCTCGGAGAGCTCGAAATCCATCAGATCGGGTCCCATGAGAAGACGTCGCCACTGCGATCGACGGGCATGAAGGCGGCTTGCATGGCGGGGATGGCGTGTTCGGCCACCGTGGCGGGGGTCCAGCCCTCGCTGCGGTGGATGCCGCGGATGGGGCGCGGCGAGGACATCAGGAAGATCTCGTTCATGCGGGTGGCGAAGACCTGGCCGGTCACGTCCTTCGCCGCATCCGTGAGCAGGAACACCGACAGGGGCGCGTTCTTGTCCGGCGTCATCTGCTGGATGCGGGCGATGCGGGCGGCCTGGGCTTCGGAGGTGATGGGGATGGAACTGGTCATCCGGCTCCAGGCGAAGGGGGCGATGCAGTTGGAGCGGACGTTGTAGCGCGCCATGTCCAGCGCGATGGACTTCGACAATGCGGTAATGCCGAGCTTGGCGGCCGAGTAGTTGGCCTGGCCGAAATTGCCGATCAGGCCGGAGGTGGAGGACATGTGGACGAAGGCGCCGGATTGCTGGGCGCGGAAATGCTCGGCGGCGGCCCGGGCGACGAAGAAGCTGCCGTTGAGATGGACGTTGATGACCGAGGTCCAGTCGTCCTCGCTCATCTTGTGGAAGATCACGTCGCGCAGGATGCCGGCGTTGTTCACCACGCCGTCGATCTGGCCGAAATGGTCGAGTGCGGCTTGCACGATCTTCTGCCCGCCGGCCCAACTGGCGACGGACTCGGTGCAGATCTCCGCACGGCCGCCGGCCTGTTCGATGATCTGTTTGGTCTGCTCGGCGGGGGTGGCCGACAGGCCCTCGCCGGTCAGCGAGGCGCCGATGTCGGCGACGATCACGCTCGCACCTTCGCTGGCGGCCATCACGGCTATCGCACGGCCGATCCCGCCGCCGGCGCCGGTGACGACCACGGTTTTGCCGGCCAGCATGCTGCCGGGGGTAATGCTATCGGACATTGTATCCTCCGTGGGCTTGGCGACGGCGAGGGCGCCGTGCCGGGTTGGGCGGAAGCTAGGCCGCCAAGTTGGTGATGGGAACCCTGCGCCGGACATTGCATACTGCACCGATGGGGGGGCGAGAGATGGACGAAGCGGAAGCGAGTCGGCGGGATACGGCGCGGCAAGGCGTTCTGAAGGGCGCCAAGCTGGTGACCGGCAACAGCGTGGTGGATTGTCTCGTGCTGAACATTTCCGCCGGTGGGGCGCGGGTACAGCTTTCGGCGATGATGGTGCTGCCGGACCGGCTGACGCTGTGCTTCCGCGGCGGGGCGGCGTTTGCCTGCGAACGGCGCTGGGCGCGGGCGCTGGAGGTGGGGCTGGAATTCATCGGCCCGGCCGGGCTGACCGAACGCACGGCGGCCGAGGCGGCTGATATTCTCGAGGGGATGGACCGGCTGAGCCTGCCCGCGGTGCTCGCGGCCCTCGGGTCCCGCCGGCATTTCGACAATCCGCACCTGGCCCTGATCGCCGCCGAGGCGGAGGCCGCACAGGCGCGGCTGCGCGCGGCGCTGGCCTCGCAGATCGGGGCCCTGCGGGTGCCGGACCTGTTCTGACTCAGCCGCGCCAGCGCAGCACCCAGGCTTCGAAATGCTTCAGAGCCGTGTTGATCATCGCCCCCACGGCGGCCAGCACGATGATGCCGGCATAGACGCTGGTGGTGTTGAACAGGCCGGTCGCCTGATTGATGAGAAACCCGATGCCGCGATTGGCGGACATGAACTCGCCGATCACCGTGCCGACCAGGGCGTAGGGCACGCTGACCTTCAGCCCGGTGATCACCCAGCTCGACGCCGAGGGGATGATGACGAAGCGCAGCACCGCCCATTCGCCGCCGCCCATGATGCGGGTGACGTTGACGTAGAGCGGATTGACCTCGCGCACGCCGGAATAGGTGTTCAGGAAGATCACGAAGAAGACGATGGCGGCCGAGACGGCGACCTTGCTTTCGATGCCGATGCCGAACCAGATGATGAACAGCGGCGCCAGCGCGATCTTCGGGATCGAGTAGATCGCGGTGATGTAGGGGTCGAACACGTCGGCGATGAAGGTATAGCGGCCGAACAGCAGGCCGAGCGAGAAGCCCACCGCGCAGCCGATCGAGAAGCCCCAGGCAGTCGCGTAGAGGGTGATCGACAGGTGGTTCCACAAGGTGCCGTCGATCAGCCAGCGCCAGAGCCGCAGGCCGACGCGCTCGGGCGAGGAGATCAGCAGCGTGTCGATCCAGTTGCCGGAGGCGTGGGACCAGAGTGCTATGAAGCCGACGCCGACGAGGATGCGCAGGACGAAGATGAGGATCTTCCGGCCGCGGGCGGCGGATTCGGCGGCCTCGACGCGCTTGGAGCGCAGGCCCCCGCCGATGGCGGCGGCTTCGTCGGTGGCGCCGCTCATGCCGCGGCCTCCCGGCGGATTTCCGGGGCGAGGGCATCCCAGAGCCGTGTGTAGGCGGCTTCGAATTCGGGGAGGAAGCGGACGCGAAACACGTCGCGTTCGGCCGGCAGGTTGATCGTCTCGATCTGCTTGATCCGGCCGGGGCGGCCGGAGAAGACCACCACGCGCTGGGCGAGCGTGATCGCCTCGGCGAGGTCGTGGGTGACGAAGACGACGGTTTGCTTGCGCTCGGCCCAGATGCGCAGCAGCTGTTCCTGCATCAGCAGCTTGAGCTGGGCGTCCAGCGCGCCGAAGGGCTCGTCCATCAGCAGGGTGTTCGGCCCGTAGGCGAGGAGCTGGGCGAGGGCGACGCGCTTGCGCATGCCGCCGGACAGCTCGGCGGGGAAGGATTTGGCGAAGCCGGACAGCCCGACCTGCTCCAGCATCGCAGCCACGCGGGTGGCGCGCTCGGCGCGGGGGATGCCGTGCAGGCTGAGCGGCAGATCGACGTTCTGCTGCACGGTGCGCCAGGGCAGCACGCTGTCCTGCTGGGTCATGTAGCCGACCGCGCGGTTGATGCCGGCGACCGGGCGGCCGTCATGCAGGATGCGGCCCTCCTCGATCGGCAGGATGCCGGCGATCATGTTCATCAGCGTCGATTTGCCGCAGCCGGAGGGGCCGACGAAAGCGACGAACTCGCCGGGTGCGATGTCGAGATCCACACGGTCCAGCGCCAGCACCTCGCGGCCTCTGGCGACGTAGGATTTGCGGACGCCGGAAATGGCGATGCTGGCGGTCATGGTGAGACCTCGATAAGTTGTATGCAGGATAGGACAACCTGACCGGGAATGCCAAGTCTATGGATGACGCGGACGTAATTGTTGTGGGCTCCGGTGCGGCCGGCGGGGTGCTGGCAGCGCGGCTGTCCGAAGATCCGCATCGGCGCGTCTTGCTGCTGGAAGCCGGCGGACGCGGCGGCAATCCTTTGCTGCGGGTGCCGCTGATGACCGGGATTCTGCTGCGTTCTCGGCTGGCGAACTGGTCGTACCGCACCGAGCCGGAAGCTGGCCTCGGCGGGCGCGCGACGTCGATCCCGCGCGGCAAGGTGCTGGGCGGCTCCACGGCGATCAACGGCATGGTCTGGGCGCGCGGCCGGCCGTCGGACTACGACGGCTGGGCGCAGGCGGGGCTGACAGGGTGGGACTCGGAGGCCGCACTTGCCGGCTTCCGCCGCATCGAGCGCTTCCAGGGCGGCGAGTCGGACCAGCATGGCGGGAGCGGGGAACTACCGGTCACCGACGCGGCGGTGACGCATCCGCTGATCGATGTGTTCGTGGCCGCCGGGTTGCAGGCCGGCTATCCGCCGACGTCGGACTTCAACGCGCCGCCGCATGAGGGGGTGGGGCGCTATCACTTCACCATCGCCGGCGGGCGGCGCTGGTCCACCGCGCAGGCCTTCCTCAAGCCCGCCGAGGGGCGGGCGAACCTGCGCATCGTCACCCGTGCCCACGCGACGAAGGTGGTCATCGAGCGCGGCCGGGCGGTGGGGGTGGCAGCACTGGTCGGCGGCAAGGCGCGGGTGTTCCGCGCGGCGGAGATCGTGCTGTGCGGCGGGGCGATCAACTCGCCGCAACTGCTGATGCTCAGCGGCATCGGCCCGGCCGAGCAGTTGCGCGCGCACGGCATCGACGTGATCGCCGACGTCGCCGGGGTGGGGCAGAACCTGCACGACCATGTGCTGGTGCGCGTGGAACATGCGTGCACCCAGCCGATCACGCTGCAATCGCTGACGCGGCTCGATCGCGCCGGCCTGGCGCTGGCGCAGGCGCTGGTGTTCGGCACCGGCCCGGCAGCCTCCTTCCCGCTCGCCGGCGGGTTCATGCTGCGGTCCGACCCCTCGCTGGAGGAGGCGGACCTGCAAAGCCACTTCCTGCCCGGCCTGACCACCGCCACCCTTCGCGTGCCCTTCCTCGCCGGCCCGCTGCGCCGCGGCGAAGGGCACGGCTTCATGGCCAACGTGGCGCAGATGCGCCCGGAAAGCCGCGGTGACGTGACGCTCGCCAGCGCCGATCCGCTGGCGGCACCCCGCATCCGGCCGAACTACCTCTCCGACCCGCGCGACCGGGAAGTGCTGCGCCGCGGCGTGCGCATCCTGCGCGACATCTTCCGCCAGGCCGCCTTCGACCCCTATCGCGGCGAGGAACTCTCACCCGGCAGCGCCACCCAGTCCGACGCCGAGCTCGATGCATGGATCGCGCGGACCGCCGACACCGTCCACCACGCCGTCGGCACCTGCCGGATGGGCACGGACTCCGACCTCGGCGCCGTGGTGGATGCGCGGCTGCGGGTGCGCGGGATCGAGGGCTTGCGGGTAGCCGATGCCTCGGTCATGCCACGCATCACCAGCGGCAACACGGCAGCGCCGAGCATGCTGATCGGCCAGCGCTGCGCTGATTTCATCAGGAGCGAGTCATGAGCGAAGAACCCACCGTCGCCGGCCTGCACGCCAGCATCGCCACCGACAGCCCGGCTTTGCTGCAACAGGTGCACGGCCGGCGGGGCTACGCGCTGAGCTACCACCGGATGTTCCAGGCACACGCGCCGGCGCTGCTGGCGGCCTATGACGCCTACTACCACCAACTCACCCTGGCCCCGCGCGCCCTGACCGAAGCGGCGAAAGAGACCGTCTGGATCGCCCTGCAAGCCGCCACCCGCGAGCATCACGGCATGATCCACCTGCGCCGCGCCGAGGCCGCCGGCCTGGACCGGGACGCCATCGCCGACGCACTCGCCATCGCCGCCGCCGTCGAAACCTGGCCCGTCATTGCCTTCGGCGACGAACATTGGTCCGCCTGGACACCGATGGCGACCGGCCTGCCGCGCTACATCCGCATGTTCGAAGCCGGCCGCGGGAACGTGCCGCCGGCCGTGGCCGAAATCACCGCGCTCGTCTGCCACGCCGCCCGGCGCACCCACGCGGGCGAGAAACTCCACCTCGCCCGCGCCTTCGCCGCCGGGGCCACCCCGGGCATGGTGGCGGATGCGCTGGCATTTTTGCTTCTCCCGGCCGGCGGGCCGTGCCTGATCGACGCGGTGCAGGCCTGGGCGGAACTGGCCGAGGCTGATCCGGCGGTTCCTTCGCCTTACGTTTGAGGAAGGGGAGGAAAGGGAAGGGAAGTCTTCTTTTTGTGAACAAAAAGAAGCAAAAAAACTTTGTCCGTTGGGGTGGTGCCCAACTCCGGAGTTCAGGCTTGTACAGTAGACTTGTTGCGAAAGTCTGCGGCCTATTTCGACCACCAGTTCGTGGCACCGGGCCAATCTGTCGGGCTTTTCAGAATGGCATGAACCCCGCTTCGATGTTCACCAGCCCCGCGATGATCGACGTTTTGGTGTGATGGGTGTCGC
>CAMCJI010000256.1 GCA_945874805.1 Asaia bogorensis
CATCGGCGCGGAGGCCGCACGGCTGGCCAGCGCCTTCGGCATCACCGTCATCGCCACCGACGTCCGCCGCACCAGCAAACCCGAGGGCGTGGCCGAAATGCACCCGCCGGAGGCGCTGGACAGCCTGCTCCCTCGCGCCGATTTCGTCGTCCTCACCGTCCCCCACACCCCCGCCACCGAAGGCTTCTTCAACCGCGCGAAATTCCAGCGCATGCAGAAATCCGCCTTCTTCATCAACATCGGCCGCGGCATGACCACCCGGCTCGACGACCTCGTGGCCGCCCTCGACGCCCATGAAATCGCCGGTGCCGCGCTCGATGTCTACGAAATCGAACCCCTCCCCGCCGACCACCCGCTCTGGACCAAACCGGGCGTCATGCTGACCCCGCACATGGCCGGCTACGGCCCCTATCTCTGGACCCGCCGCTACGAAATCCTACGCGACAACTGCCGCGCCCTGCTCACCGGCGGGCCGCTGCGCAATCGCGTGGACAAGCAGAACTGGTTCTAGCCCAGCACTTCGATCCAGTTCGGATTGGGCCCCACCGCCACCGACCCCAGCCGCGTCAGTCCCCCCGCCGGATCGATCGCATAGCTCGCCACCCGCCCCGTCTCCTGCCCCGCGCAGAGCAAAAACCGCCCGGTCGGATCGATCGCAAACCCCCGCGGCACCCGCTCGGCCTCGACCGTGCAGGCGTGGGCAAGCATTCCGCTGGCCGCATCCCGCCGCCAGACGCTGAGGATGTTCGTCAACCGCTCGCTGGCGATCACGAGGCCGCCATTCGGCGTCAGATGGATATCGGCGGCCGCGATCCGCCCAACCGTGCCCGCCGGCAGCATCGCCACCGTCTGCACCGCATGCAGATCGCCCGCCGAGTCTACCGACCACACGTCCAGCGTGGCATCCAACTCATTGGCGCAATACCCGAACCGCCCATCCGCCGAGAACCTTATATGCCGAGGCCCCGCCCCCGCATGCGTCGCCGCCCGCCCGCGTTCGACCAGCACGCCCTCCTCCACCCCCATCCGCAGGATCACATCCCCACCGAGGCACGGCACATAAACCCCCCCCGGCCCCGGCACGATGCAATGCGCCCGCGGCGGCGTGAGCGTCACGCGGGAGTCCCCCCCCTCCGCCGGCGTGCAACTCACCAACCCGCCGGGATACGAAGCCCCCAACACATACGCCCCATCCGCCACGATATAGGCCATCGCATGCGGCAGATCGGACGCCCCGAGCCACGTCAGCCCCCCGTCCGCCCCGATCGCGAACCGCGACATCGGATAGGGCGGCTGGCGCACCGCCGCATACAAAAATCCCCGGTCCGGCGAAATCGCCAAGGGCTGGCTGCTCCCTGTCCCGTCCGGCCCCGGCACCACCGTCACCGCCACCACCCGCAACGCCCCCTCCTCCATCGCAAGCGTATGGATGCTCCGGTCATCGGCGCAGGCAACATAGAACAAGGTCATAACATCTCTCCCGATTGCCCCCAGGCTACCACGCAGCCGGGGCTTGCCACATCCCAGGCGCGCGGGCATGTCTGATCCATGGCCGACCTCACCCAACTCTACGACGTCCTCGTCATCGGCGGCGGCAACGCCGCGATGAGTGCCGCCATCACCGCCCGCCAGGCCGGCGCGAAAGTTTTGGTTCTAGAACACGCGCCGCGCGCCATGCGCGGCGGCAACAGCCGCCACACCCGCAACCTCCGCGCGATGCACCAGGCCCCCACCTCGACCCTGACCGAGGCCTACCTGGAAGACGAGTACTGGGACGACCTGAAGCGCGTCACCGGCGGGCAGACCGACGAGCCATTGGCCCGCATGACCATCCGCCTCTCCGAATCCGCCCTCCCCTTCCTCGAGGCCTGCGGCGTCCGCTTCCAACCCTCGCTGACCGGCACGCTCTCGCTCTCGCGCACCAACGCCTTCTTCCTCGGTGGCGGCAAGGCGCTGCTGAACGCGATGTACCTCACCGCCGAACGCCTCGGCATCGACGTGCTCTACGACGCCGAAGTCCGCGACCTCGCCTTGGAGGACGGCTTCGTCCGCGAGGTCCACGCCGTGGTCCGCGGCTTCCCCGAGACAATCCGCGCCAAGACCATCATCGCCTCCTCCGGCGGCTTCCAGGCCAATCTCGACTGGATGCGCGAACACTGGGGCGACGCGGTGGACAACTTCGTCATCCGCGGCACCCCCTACGCCCGCGGCCGGGTGCTCAAGAACCTGCTCGACCAGGGCGTGATGCCGGTGGGCGACCCCACCCAGTTCCACGCCGTGGCTTTGGACGCCCGCTCCCCCCAGTTCGACGGCGGCATCGCGACGAGGCTTGACTCCGTGCCCTTCAGCATCGTGGTGAACAAGCACGGCCAACGCTTCTACGACGAGGGTGAGGATGTCTGGCCGAAGCGCTACGCCATCTGGGGCCGCCTGATCGCCCAGCAGCCCGGCCAGACCGCCTATTCCATCTGCGACGCCAAAGCCTTCGACCTCTTCATGCCCTCGGTCTTTCCCGCCTATCGGGCCGGCACGCTCGCCGAACTGGCCGAGATGATGGGGCTTGACGCCGCGACGCTGGAGGCCACCGTCGCCGAATACAACGCCGCCGTGCAGCCCGGCGAATTCAAATCCACCGGGCTCGACACCTGCCGCACCGAGGGGCTGACACCGCCAAAGACGCACTGGGCACGGACGATCGATACCCCACCCTATGTCGGCTACCCCCTGCGCCCGGGCATCACCTTCACCTATCTCGGTGTGAAGGTGGACGAGCATGCCCGCGTGCTGATGGCCGACGGCAAGCCGGCTGCCAACCTCTTCGCCTCCGGCGAGATCATGGCCGGCAATATCCTTGGGCGCGGCTATCTCGCCGGGTTCGGCATGACCATCGGCACCGTCTTCGGGCGGCTGGCCGGCGCGGAGGCAGCACGACATGCGCGAAACTGAAGCCGTGGCGGAAGCCCGCCGTGCGATGGAGATCTGCAACGCCTGCCGCTATTGCGAAGGCTATTGTGCCGTGTTTCCCTCGATGGAGAAGCTGCGCGATTTCACCGCCAACGACCTCGGCCACCTCGCCAATCTCTGCCATGGCTGCCGTGGCTGCTACTACGCCTGCCAATACGCCCCGCCGCACGAGTTTGGCATCAACCTGCCGAAAGCCTTCGCCGAGGTCCGGGCCGAGAGCTACGCCGAATACGCCATGCCACAGGCCTTCGCTGTCCTGTTCCAGCGCAACGGCACCGTTGTCTCCATTGCCACCGGCCTCGCTCTGGCCGCAGTGCTACTGCTGGCCAGCCTGCTGATATCCCCCGACCGGCTACTGGGCACCCATACAGGCCCGGGCGCCTTCTACGCCGTCATCCCCTTCCCGGTGATGGCCTGGACGGCGGGTGCGACCTTCGTCTTCTCCCTGCTGTCGATCGCGATCTCCGTCGGCCGCTTCTGGCGCGACATCCGCCCGACGGCCCGCGCCCCCGGCGCGCACCTGCACGCCGCACACGACGCGTTGACCCTGAAGAACCTCGGCGGCGGCGGGGACGGCTGCAACGACACCGACGAGGGCTTCGGCACCCGCCGGCGGCATCTGCACCACGCGCTGTTCTACGGCTTCGCCCTGTGCTTTGCCGCAACCTCGGTGGCGAGCATCTACGATCACGGCTTCGGCTGGATCGCTCCCTACTCACTGCTGAGCCTGCCGGTCATCCTCGGCACGATCGGCGGCATCGGCATGGTCATCGGCGCTGGCGGCCTGATCTGGCTCAAGATCATCGGCGATGCCGGCCCGGTTGCGGCCAAACTCACCGGCGCGGACTACGCCCTGCTGCTGCTGCTGCTGCTCGTCGCGCTCACCGGGCTCGTGCTGCTCGCCCTGCGCAGCACCCCGGCGATGGGGATATTGCTCGCCGTGCATCTCGGCTTCGTGCTGGCGCTATTCCTGGTGCTGCCCTACAGCCGCATGGTGCACGGGGCCTACCGCCTCGCCGCCCTTCTGCGGGCGGCGAGGGAGAAGTAGCCGGCCTGAGAGCAATATCCTGCCGGAGAGCTTCATCCGGTGGGAAGATTTGCGTTCTCTATCAAGTGGCTAGAGTGGAAATCGACCGTCTATCAGGTCGGTTTTCGCTCTAGTAATCTTCGTCGGAGACGTTCGGCAGGATCATATCCGAGTCGTCGCTCGTCGCCCGGGCGCCGCCGATGACGATGCCGTTCAGCGGGTTGGTCGGCGGCACGGTGTTGATCGGCGTCAGCACGCAGTTCACCGACCCGACCGGGCAGGAGTTGAACCGGTAGCTGGCATCGGGCGACGGCCCGATATTCGCCTTGTTCGCCGCGGCCGACCCGGTCAGCCCGTCGATCATGCCGAGCAGATCCGTACTGCCGGCCTTGCCGACGATGGTGAGCCCGCCGAGATTGACGTTGCCCTTGGCCGTGCCATTCAGGGTGAACAGGATCAGATCCGCCGAGGGCGCATTCAGATCATTGAGCACGATCGTGCCACCCGCACTCGGCAGCTGGATCCGGATCGTCGCCAATGGCCCATCGGACGGCAGGATGTTCACCCGGCCGGTCTGCAGGAACGACGCGGACCCGTTATCGGCGGTGACCCGGAAGTAGCTGCCGGAGCTGGGCAGCGGCGTATCGAACACATTGGCCTTGGACAGGTTGGAGAAGCCCAGCAGCCCCTGCTCGGCAACTGTCTGCCCCTTGGTGTTCACATCCCCCGACAGGGTCAGCAGGCCCTTGGCGGTGATGCGCAGGAAGTCCGAGGTGATCGGCCCGGTGATCGTCAGCGGCTGGTCGTTGTTGATGACGAGTTGGCTGCCGGTCACGGTGAACTTGCCGAGTGTGCCGATCAGGCTGGCCGCGCCGAAATCTGCGGTCGTGACGGCAGACCCGGTCAGCGTGCCGACCTGCAGCGTGCCGCCGGTGCGGATGATCGTGCCGTTGATGGTCACCGCCATGATCCCCGGCGTGATCAGGTTGCCGGTGATCGACACGTTCTGCCGGCCGATGCCCTGGGTCACCAGCGTGACATTGTTCGCCTGCACAGACCCGGCCTTACCGGCCGACGTCAGCGAATCGATGGTCAGCGACGTGCCATTCGTCAGCGCCAGATTCGCACTCGTGACCGCGAAAATGCCCAGCCGGCTGATCGCATTCGCCGAGCTCGCCAGGGAAACAGCACCGCTCGCGGTCGATCCGCGCAGCCCGTTGCCGGTTGCATCGGCGATCTGGATGGCCGAGCCGGCCGCCTGCGAGATCGCCGTGGTCAGGCCCTTGTTCGTGGTCACCAGATTGGCGGACTTGGCCGTCAGCGTGGAAGCGGCACCGAAGAGGATCGCCGGCTGTGCCGCAGCCCCCCCGGAGAGCACAATGCCGCTGCCGGACGTCAGGCTCGCCGTCTCACCCGCGGTGATGCCGCCGTTGACCGTGATCGCCGTGCCGGAGAACGTGTCGGTCACGGTGACATTGCCGAGTGCTGCCTTCAACTGGCCGGCCACCGTCAGTGCCACGCTGTCCACCAGCACGAAATCGCCGGTCGTCACCGACAACCCGCCAACGGCGGCGATGGCGTTCGCGGTTCCGAGCAGGTTCGCCGTTCCACCCACCCCGGCGCTGAGCAGCAGCGGGGTGGTGATGACACTGGATGCCGTCTGCGTGATGCCGCCGTTCGGCGCATTCAGGGTCAGCGACGTGGTGGCACTCAACGTGCCATCGATCGTGATGGCCGTGCCCGAAGCGGTATCGGTGATGGAAACCGCGGCAGCCGAGAGCGGCCCGTTTGAGGTAACGGCAATACTGTCGACCAGGCTGAAGTCGCCATTGACCGTCAGCGACCCGAGCTGATCGATCGCATTGGCCGCATTCGTCAGCTTCACATCGCCCGTGACGGTGCCGGTCAGCAACGTGCCCGTGACCTTGCCCGAACTGGCATCCACCCCTCCAAGCGCGTTCAGATCGACCAACCCGCCGCCGGCCACGGTGCCAGTGATCGCAATCGCGCCTGCCGCACCGCTCGCGGTCAATCTCGCCCCGGCGGTGCTGGCAATCGAGCCGGAGACGGTGATGGCGACGCCGGCCGCAGAGTCGGTCAGCGTCACGTTGTTCGCCGAGAGGGCGCCGGTGACGTCGAGCGCGATCGCGTCCGTCAGGCTGAAGTCGCCGGCGGTCACGGCCAGGTTTGCGATGCTGCCGATGGCGTTGCCGGCGCGGGTCAGGCTGGTGGTGCCGGTGATGCCGTTGCTGCTCTTCAGCACGCCGGCGGTCAGGCTGCCGTTGGTCTGGCTGACGCCGCCCGC
>CAMCJI010000257.1 GCA_945874805.1 Asaia bogorensis
CGGTGCCGGCCGCGCGGTAGATGCGCAGAGGGATCGGCCCGGCGGGGCCGGGGGCGCTGATATCGCGCACGCTGGCGACGTCCACCGGGTCGGGTTGCAGGATCGCGCGGCCGGCGGAGAACACTACCCGGCCCTCTGCCGGCGTCAGCGTATCGAGCGGCGGCCGGCCGGAGGCGCGGATGAGGTCGAGCACCCGCTGCGCGTCGGGATCCAGGATCATGCTTCGCCCCCTTGATTGCGGGGGTGAGCTTCGGGGCAGCCTGCTGCCCGGTCAAGCCGGGAGGGCGGACCTGATATCGGCGGCGCAGTAGCCCTGGGCGAACAGCAGGGCGCGCAGGTTGCCGTGCCGCACCTGGGCGCGGGCCTGGGCGGCGACGATCGGCTTGGCGTGGTAGGCGACGCCGAGGCCGGCCTCGGCCAGCATCGCCAGATCGTTGGCGCCGTCGCCTACCGCGAGGGTGGCCGCGAGTTTTACGCCACGCTCGTTGGCCAGTTCCTTGAGGATGGCGAGCTTTGCGTCCCGGTCGAGGATCGGCTCGCCCACCCGGCCGGCAAGGGTGCGGCCGGTCTCCACCAGGGAATTGGCGCGATGGACGTGAAAGCCGAGCTTCTGCGCGACGCGGCTGGTGAACCAGGTGAAGCCGCCGGAGACCAGAGCCGTCGTCGCGTTGTGCGCCCGCATGGTGGCGACGAGTTCGGCCGCGCCGGGGGTGATTTCGGTTTTTGCCCAGACCTTTTCGAGCAGGTTGAGCTTGTGGCCCTTCAGCATGGCGACGCGCTGGCGCAGGGCCTCGGCGAAGTCGATCTCGCCGTTCATGCTGGCCCGCGTGATGGCGGCGACTTGCTCGCCGATGCCGGCCAGGGCGGCGATTTCGTCCAGCGTCTCGGAGGTGACGATGGTGCTGTCCATATCCGCCACCAGCAGCCCCTTGCGGCGGCCGCGGGCGCGGGTGGCGATGGCGTCGATGGCGGCACCTTCCAGGGCGGCTTCGACGATGGCCATGTCCGGTGGGGTGGCGCAGGGGATGTCGGCGGCCTCGCCTGGGGCGAGGATGTCGGGCTCGCCCCCGGCGACGGCTTCCCGCACGCGGGCGATGGTGGCATCGGTAAGGCTGGTCGCCGGCAGATGGGCGACGAGAGTGAGGACATGGGCCATGACGGCGATATGCGGGCAATCCGGCACCGGAGCAAGCGGCCAGCCGGACGCGCTGCTGCCCGACGCGCTGCTGATCGCCGGCCCGACGGCCAGCGGCAAGTCGGCGTTGGCGATGGAACTGGCCGCGCGGTTGGGCGGCGTGGTGATCAACGCGGATTCCATGCAGGTCTATCGAGAGTTGCGGGTGCTGACGGCGCGGCCGACGGTGGCGGACGAGGCGGCGGTGCCGCATGCGCTCTACGGGGTGCGCGCGGCGGCCGAAGCCGGCAGTGCGGCCTGGTGGCGCGGGGCGGCGCTGGCGGAGATGGCGGCGGCGCGGGCGGCGGGGCGGCTGCCGATCCTGTGTGGCGGGACGGGGATGTATTTCTCCTCCCTCACCGAGGGGATCGCGCCGGTGCCGGCGATCAGCGCGGAGGTGCGGGAGCAGGCGCGGGGCTTTCTCGCGGCGGAGGGGCCAGCGGCGGTGCATGCGGCGCTCTCGGCTGTCGATCCCGCGACCGCCGCCCGGTTGCAGCCGGAGGACGGGCAGCGCCTCGCCCGCGCCTGGGAGGTCTGGCGGCAGACCGGGCGGGGGCTGGCGTCCTGGCAGGCAGAACCGGGCGTGCCGGCGCCCTGGCGGTTCACCGCCATCCGCCTCGACCCGCCGCGCGAGGCGCTGCGGGCGGCGATTGCCGGGCGGTTCGCGGCGATGCTGGCGGAGGGGGCGCTGGCGGAGGTGCGAGCGCTGGTGGCGCTCGGCCCCGATCCGGCATTGCCGGCGATGCGGGCGCATGGGGTGCCGGAGCTGGCCGCGCATCTGCGGGGCGAGATCGGGCTGGAGGAGGCGGCGCGGCGGGTGGAGCTGGCAACGGGGCAGTACACCAAGCGGCAGGCGACGTGGCTGCGGCACCATCAATTGGCCCCGGATTCACGCTTGCATATGATCCATGCGCGTTTTGCGGGTCTGGCGCAATTTTCGGAAAGAAAAATGGCCGAAATTTTGTCGTTTCTTCACGGCGCCGGGTTGACGCGGTGCAGCGTAAGGCCGTAAGCCTCGCCGCATCATGAGCACATCAGCCCCCGCCCCGACTGCCGCCGAAACCGACTCCGCCCCCGGCGCCGAGATTCTTCTCCGCGCCCTGAAAGAACAGGGCGTCGAGGTTATTTTCGGCTACCCCGGCGGGGCGATCCTGCCGATCTATGACGCGATCTACAACCAGAACGCGATCCGCCACATCCTCGTGCGCCACGAGCAGGCCGCCGTGCATGCCGCCGAGGGCTATGCCCGCTCCACCGGCAAGGTCGGCGTGGTGCTGGTGACCTCCGGCCCCGGGGCGACGAATGCGGTGACCGGGCTGGTCGATGCGCTGATGGACAGCATTCCGGTGGTGTGCCTGACCGGCCAGGTGCCGACGCATCTGATCGGCAATGACGCCTTTCAGGAGGCGGACACGACGGGGATCACCCGCCCGGCAACCAAGCACAACTATCTGGTCAAGCGCAGCGAGGACCTCGCGCGGGTGGTGCATGAGGCGTTCTACGTCGCCTCCTCCGGCCGGCCGGGGCCGGTGGTGATCGACCTGCCGAAGGACATCCTGATCACCAAGGCGCCCTATGTGGCCGCTTCCACCGCGCTGCACCGCTCCTACCGGCCGCAGCGCGTGCCGGACGGGGGGCAGATCGCCAAGGCCATCGCCCTGCTGAAGGGGGCGAAGCGGCCGATGATCTATACCGGCGGCGGCGTGATCAACGCCGGGCCGGCGGCCTCCGCCGCGCTGCGGGCGTTCGTGCGCAAGACCGGGTTTCCCTGCACCTCGACGCTGATGGGCCTGGGTGCCTATCCGCACAACGACCCGCTGTTCCTGGGCATGCTGGGCATGCACGGCACCTATGAGGCCAATCTGGCGATGCACGGCTGCGACGTGCTGCTGAATGTCGGCGCGCGCTTCGATGACCGGGTGACCGGGCGGCTGAACGCCTTCAGCCCCGGCTCGCGGAAGATCCACATTGATATCGACCCATCCAGCATCAACAAGAACGTGCCGGTGGAAGTGCCGATCATCGGCGATGCCGGGCTGTGCCTGGATGCGCTGCTGGCGGCATGGGATGCCGACAGCGCCGTGGTGGACAAGCCGGCGGTGGCGGCCTGGTGGAAGGAGATCAATGCCTGGCGCGGCATCGACTGCCTGAAGTTCACCCAGGACATGACGCCCGGCGCGATCATCAAGCCGCAATACGCGGTGCAGCGCCTGTATGAGCTGACGCGGGAGCTGGGCAAGAAGACCTTCATCTCCACGGAGGTCGGCCAGCATCAGATGTGGGCGGCGCAGTATTTCCGCTTCGACGAGCCGAACCGCTGGATGACCTCGGGTGGTCTTGGAACGATGGGCTACGGGCTGCCGGCGGCGATGGGGGTGCAGATCGCCCATCCGGACGCGCTGGTGATCGACATCGCGGGCGAGGCCTCGATCCTGATGAACATCCAGGAGATGTCGACGATCGCGCAGTACCGCATCCCCGTGAAGGTGTTCATCCTGAACAACCAGTACATGGGCATGGTGCGCCAGTGGCAGCAGCTGCTGCACGGCTCGCGCTATTCGGAGAGCTATACCGAGGCGCTGCCGGACTTCGTGAAGCTGGCCGAGAGCTTCCACGGCGTGGGGCTGCGGGCGACCAGCGTGGACCAGCTCGACGACGTGATCCGCACGATGATCACCACCGACCGCGCGGTGATCGCCGACATCTGCGTCGATCAGCTGGAGAACTGCTTCCCGATGATCCCCTCCGGGGCTGCGCACAACGAGATGATCCTGAGCGCCGAACACGGCCCGCGCGCGGCGGGCATCACCGATGAGGGGCTGGTGCTGGTCTAGGACCGGCGCCGGGAGAATTCACATGTCGTCCACGATCAGCAAGACCGAGCAATCGGCAACCATTTCCGTTCTGGTGGAGAACGAGGCCGGCGTGCTTGCGCGCGTCATCGGCCTGTTTTCCGGCCGCGGCTACAACATCGACAGCCTGACGGTGGCGCCGGTGGACGATGGCGGCAACCGCAGCCGCATCAACATCGTCACCCGCGGCACTGAGATGGTGATCGAACAGATCAAGGCGCAGCTCGACCGGCTGGTGCCGGTGTATCGCGTGGCCGACCTCACGCGTGAGGGGCCGCACATCGCGCGCGAGATGGCGCTGATCAAGGTGGTTGGCAGCGGCGGCGACCGGATCGAGGCGCTGCGCCTGGCCGAGGCGTTTCGCGCCCGGGTGGTAGACGCAACCACCGAAAGCTTTGTTTTCGAGATGACCGGCAGCACCGAGAAGCTCGACGCCTTCATCGAATTGATGCGCAAGCTGGGGCTGGCCGAAGTCTCGCGCACCGGGGTCGCCGCGATCGCGCGCGGCACCCGCAGCATCTGAACATCCAAGGTTAAAACAGGAGACTACTCCGATGCGCGTGTACTACGATACCGATGCCGACGTGAATCTGATCAAGGCCAAGAAGGTCGCGATCGTCGGCTACGGCAGCCAGGGCCATGCCCATGCCAACAACCTGCAGGACAGCGGCCTCACCCAGCTGGTCGTGGCGCTGCGCCCCGGCTCGGCCGGCGTGGCGAAGGCCGAAGCGGCGGGCCTGAAGGTGATGGCGCCGGCCGAAGCCGCCGCCTGGGCCGATGTGGTGATGGTGCTGACCCCCGATGAGGGCCAGGGCGACCTGTACCGCGACAGCCTGCACGCCAACATGCGCCCGGGCACCGCGATCGCCTTCGCGCACGGCCTGAACGTGCATTTCAAGCTGCTCGACCCGCGCCCGGACATCGACGTGTTCATGATCGCGCCGAAGGGCCCCGGCCATACGGTGCGCAGCGAATACCAGCGCGGCGGCGGCGTGCCCTGCCTCGTGGCGGTGGACCAGAACCCGTCCGGCAATGCGCTGGAGATCGCGCTGTCCTACGCCTCGGCCATCGGCGGCGGGCGTGCGGGCATCATCGAGACGACGTTCCAGGAGGAATGCGAGACCGATCTGTTCGGCGAGCAGGTGGTGCTGTGCGGCGGCCTCGTCGAGCTCATCCGCGCCGGCTACGAGACGCTGGTGGAAGCCGGCTACGCACCGGAAATGGCGTATTTCGAGTGCCTGCACGAAGTGAAGCTGATCGTCGATCTGATCTATGAGGGCGGTATCGCCAACATGAACTATTCGATCAGCAACACCGCCGAATACGGCGAATACGTCACCGGCCCGCGCATCATCACCGACGAGACGAAGGCCGAGATGAAGCGCGTGCTGACCGACATCCAGACCGGCCGCTTCGCGCGCGACTGGATGCTGGAGAACAAGGTGAACCAGGCGAGCTTCAAGGCCATCCGCCGCCGCAACGCCGCCCACCCGATCGAGGAGGTCGGCGCCAAGCTGCGCGCGATGATGCCCTGGATCGCCAAGAACGCGCTGGTGGACAAAGCGAAGAACTGAGCTTCGATCCCTCGAAGCGCTGGAAGGGCCGGGGCATCGCTCCGGCCCTTTTTCGTTCAGGGATTCTTCACCGATCCGGGCGATGCTACGCGCATGACCCGTTCCCCCGTGACGTTCTGGACTCTCGTGCTGCGCAACGCCCGCGGCGACGTGACAAGCGCGATGCGCGACGTCGGTGATGCCCAGGCGGGGCTCGCCGCTGCACAGTCCGAGCGAACGCGGCTGGAAGCGCAGTTCGACGAAGCCCGGGCCACCGCACCCGCCTGCGCCCTGCTGGTCGATCAGGGCGCCTGGGTGGCGGCGCTGGGTGCAGAACTGCGCGCCAAGCAAATGGACATCACTGCCTGCCTCGGGGCGGTAGACGCCGCACGGCTGGTACTGGCCGAGGCGAAGGGCATGGAAACCGTCGCCGAACGCCGCCTCAGCGAAGCCAAACGCGCCGCCCGCAAGGCGGAGGAAGCACGGGACCTGACCCGCGTCCTCGACCTCGCCATGCTGCGCAGCCAGGCGGAGGCGACGCAGGTGAGGCAGTAAGGCGGGGGCTCCGCCCCTCGACCCCGCAAGGGGCATTCGCCCCTTGACCCGCTACTTGAAGTGTCAGGGGTTGAGCGAGGGGGCCTGCCGGCTCGTCGCACGGCGCGGTCAGCCCCCCTCGCTCAACCCCTGCCCTTGAGTCATGGGTCCAGGGGCCGCTG
>CAMCJI010000258.1 GCA_945874805.1 Asaia bogorensis
CGGGCCCGCAAGGCATCCACCGCCGCCTGCGCCGCCACCCGCCGCGGCCCCTCGGGATCGGCCAGATCCAAAGGATCCGCCTGCGCCAGAGGCAACAGCGAAGAAGCCCCCACCCCGATCAACCGAAACGCCGTCCCGTCCACCTCCCGCGCCAACAACCCCCGCGCCGCCGCAAACAGCGTATCCGGCAACACCGTCGGATGCGCCAATCGCTGCGCCCTGGTGCGGCTGGCAAAAGCCGCCGTCTTCAGCTTCAGCACCACCCCGCCCGCCGAGAACTCCGCCGCCCGCAACCGCCCCGCCAGCTTCTCGCACAACCCCCACAACGGCTTCTCCAACGCCGCTTGGCTCGACAGATCGGTATTGAACGTCGTCTCCGCCGAGATCGACCGCGTATCCCGCGACGGGTCCACCCGCCGAGAATCCTCCCCACGGGCACGCGCCACCAGCGCCCACCCATCCTCCCCCAACCGCCGCGCCCCCCGCTCATCCAGCGCCTGCAAATGCCCCAGCCGCGTAATCCCCAGCATCTCCAACTTGCGTGCCAGGGCCGGCCCCACCCCCGGCAACAGCCGCACCGGCTCGGGCGCCAGCAGAGCCGCCGCCTCCGCCCCGATCACGCAGAACCCCCGCGGCTTGTCCCGCCCCGCCGCGATCTTGGCGAGCAGCCGGTTGGGGGCGAGCCCCACCGAGATCGTCACCCCCACCTCAGCCTCCACCGCCCGCGCAAACCGCGCCAGCACCGCCGCCGGCGAGGCCCCGTGAAGGTCAGACGTACCCGACAGATCAAGCACCGCCTCATCGATCGACAGCGGCTGCACCAGCGGCGTGAGCGCCAGCATCAACTCCCGGATCTGCCGGGCGGCGGCGCTGTACTTGGCAAAATCCGGCCGGATCACCACCGCATCCGGGCAGGCCGCCAACGCCTTGAACATCGGCATCGCACTGCGCACCCCATAGATCCGCGCGACATAACAAGCCGCCGTGACGACCCCCCGCACCCCCCCGCCGACGATAACGGGGCGCGAGGCCAGCTCCGGCCGGTCCCGCTTCTCCACGCTGGCATAGAAGGCATCGCAATCGACATGGGCGATCGACAGAGCGTGCAACTCGGCATGGCTGATGATCCGACGGCCGCCGCACAGGGCACAGACCGGCTCCGGCCCGGGATCGCCGAAGCAGTCCCGGCAGAGCGAACTCACCCCGGCGCCGGCCACAACCACGCAGCCCCCCGCACGCCGGACGAATCGCCATGCTTGTTCTTGACCACCGGGGTGTGGACGAAGTCGGAGAACACGTATTCTGTCATGATCGCCGGCACCTGCTCATACAGATGCGGCAGGTTGGACAGCCCGCCGCCCAGCACGATCACGTCGGGGTCGAGCAGGTTGACCACCATCGAGAGTGCCCGGGCCACCCGGTTGGTATGCCGGTCCAGCGCCGCCTGCGCCTTCGCCTCGCCCGCCTTCGCCCGGATGGGGATCGACGTCGCATCGCGGGATTCGGGGCCGTCGCAATCCATCGCCAGGCCGGGCCCGGCGATCCAGGTCTCCAGGCAGTTGCGATGGCCGCACCAGCACATCGTGCCGGGCAACTCGTCCGGGCTCGGCCAGGGCAGGGGGATGTGGCCCCATTCGCCGGTGACGTGGTTGCGCCCGCGGATCACCCGCCCATCCACCACGATGCCGCCGCCGCAGCCGGTGCCCAGGATCACCCCGAACACCACCCCCGCCCCGGCGCCGGCGCCATCGGCGGCCTCCGACAGGGCGAAACAGTTGGCATCGTTATCGACCCGCACCTCGCGGCCGAGGAGCGCGGAGATGTCCTTGTCGAACGGATGGCCGTTCAAGGCGATGGTGTTGGCATTCTTCACCAGGCCGGTGACGGGGCTGATGACGCCGGGAATGCCGATGCCCACGCTGGCCCGCCCGCCGAGCTGCTGCTCGATCTCGCGCACCATGCGGGCCATGCCCTGGACGGACTCGTCATAGCCGTGCGGCGTCGGCACCCGGTGGCGGTGCAGCAGCGCCCCGTCAGGGCCGAGGGCGGCGATCTCCGTCTTGGTGCCGCCGAGGTCGATGCCGACGCGGAAGTCGTAGGATGTGTTTGTCATCCGAGGAGTGTGCCGCCGCGGCGCGTTCGGCTCAAGCGGTGACCTTGCCCAACCCCCACCTGCCCGGCACACTCGGGCCATGAGCGAAACCCTTCTCGACGTCAAAGGCATGAACTGCCCGCTGCCGGTGCTGCGGGCGAATCGGGCGTTGCGGGGGCTGGCGGCCGGGGAGCGGTTGCGGGTGCTGGCGACGGATCGGGCGGCCGTCGCGGATTTCAAGGCTTTCTGCCGGGAGACCGGGCACGCGCTGGTCGCCTGGTCGGAGGAGGCCGGCGTGCTCAGCTTCGTCATCCGCAAGCGTGAGGAACCGACCGCGTGAGCACCGCCTTGATCACCCATCTCGCCTGCCTGAACCACGATACCGGGCCCTATCATCCGGAATGCCCGGACCGCCTGCGCCGGGTGCTCGCTGCCCTCGAGGCCGAGGATTTTGCCGCCCTGATCCGCGAGCAGGCGCCGCTGGCCACCGAGGAGCAGCTCGCCCGCGTGCATCCGCTGGACTATGTGCAGGCGATCCTGGCGATCCGTCCGGCGGAGGGGGAGTCGCTGCAGCTCGACGCCGATACGCTGATGAGCGCCGGTTCAGCCGAGGCGGCGCAGCGTTCCGCGGGCGGGGCGGTGCTGGCGGTGGATGCGGTGATGGAGGGCTGGGCGCGCACCGCCTTCGTCGCCACCCGCCCGCCCGGCCATCATGCCGAGGCGGCGCGCGCGATGGGGTTCTGCCTGTTCGCCAATGCGGCCGTCGCCGCCCGGCACGCCCAGGCGCGCTGGGGGCTCACCCGCGTGGCGGTGCTGGATTTCGACGTGCATCACGGCAACGGCACCCAGGCGATCTTCGAGCGGGATGCGACGCTTTTCTACGGCTCCTCGCATCAGTTCCCCTGCTACCCCGGCACCGGTGATCAGGCCGAGCGGGGAGTGGGCAATGTGGTGAATGTGCCGCTGCCGCCCGGCTCCGGCTCCGTCGCCTTCCGGGCGGCGTGGGAGCTGATCCTGCTGCCGGCGCTGGATGTCTTCGCGCCGGAGCTGGTGATCGTCTCGGCCGGGTTCGATGCGCACAAGGCCGATCCGCTGGCGCAGTTGCGGGTGGAGACGGCCGATTTCGCCTGGCTGACGGCGCAGTTGCTGGAGGCGGCACGGCGGCATGCGGGCGGGCGACTCGTCTCTCTGCTGGAGGGGGGCTACGACCTCGACGCGCTGGCCGCCTCGGCGGCGGCGCATGTGCGGACGCTGCTGACCCACTGAGACCCTCTGTTGCTTCCGGGGTTGGCCTGGGGCGCCGAAGGGACTACGAAATAAGCGTTTGTGACCCTCCGGGGACTCGCAGGAGCCATCATGACCGCTGCCCAGCCGCCAGCCGCCGCCCCGAAAGCCGTCTCCGCCATGTCCTTCGAGGACGCGCTGGCGGAGCTGGAGCGTATCGTCCGCGGCCTGGAAGCCGGGGAGTTGAAGCTGGAGGAAGCGATCACCGCCTATGAGCGCGGCACCATCCTGCGCCGGCATTGCGAGGCCAAGCTGGCCGAGGCGGATGCCCGGGTGCAGGCGATCGTCGCCGCTGGCGACGGCACGTTGAGCCTGCGGGACAGCCGCTGATGGCCAGCGAGACGCTGGAGCAGGCGCTGCGCCGGGTGGCCAGCGAGGTTGAAGCCACGCTCGACCGGCTGCTGCCGCTGCCGGATGGCAGCGAGGCGCGGCTGGTGGAGGCGATGCGCTACGCCACGCTCGGCGGCGGCAAGCGGATGCGGGCCTTCCTGGTGATGGAAGGGGCGGCGATCTTCGGCGTCGATCGCACCTGTGCGGCGCGGGCGGCGGCGGCGGTGGAGATGCTGCACGCCTATTCGCTGATCCATGACGACCTGCCGGCGATGGACAATGACGACATGCGCCGCGGCAAACCCAGCACGCACAAGGCTTTCGACGAGGCGACCGCGATCCTGGCGGGCGATGCCCTGCAGACCCGCGCCTTCGAGGTGCTGGCCGAGACGGACACGCATTCCTCGGCCGATGCGCGGGCGGAGCTGGTGCTGGCGCTGGCGCATGCCTCCGGGGCGCGGGGCATGGCGGGCGGGCAGATGATCGACATGCTGGCCGAAGGGCAGAGCCTGACCGCTGATGAGATCGGCCGGCTGCATGCGCTGAAGACCGGGCGGCTGATCCAGTTCGCGGCCGAGGCGGGGGCCATTCTCGGGCGGGCGGGGCCGCATCAGCGGCATCTGCTGGCAGCCTTCGGGCGGGATGTCGGGGCGGCCTTCCAGATCGCCGATGATGTGCTGGATGTCGAGGGCAGTGCCGCCGAGCTTGGCAAGACCGCCGGCAAGGATGAAGCGGCGGGCAAGGCGACGATGGTGGCCGTGCTCGGCATCGAACGCGCGCGCGCCCAGGCGGAGGCGCTGGCGGCGCAGGCGGCGAGCCATCTCGATGGCTTCGGCGCGCCGGCGGCGCTGCTGCGCGATCTCGCCGGCTTCGTCGTCGCCCGGCGCAGCTAGAGGGATTGACCATGAACGCCCCGATCACCTCTGCCTCACCGCGCATCCTCACGCCGTTGCTGGATCGGGTGTTGGAGCCGCGGGATATGCGGAATTTTTCGGCTGAGCAGCTTCGGCAGTTGGCGGATGAATTGCGGGCGGAGACGATTGATGCGGTTTCGGTGACGGGCGGGCATCTTGGCGCGTCGCTCGGCGTGGTTGAGCTGACGGTGGCGATCCATGCGATTTTCGATACGCCGGACGATCGGCTGATCTGGGATGTCGGGCATCAGTGCTATCCGCACAAGATCCTGACAGGCCGGCGCGACCGGATCCGCACGCTGCGGCAGGGCGGCGGGCTTTCGGGCTTCACGCGGCGGGCCGAGAGCGAGTACGACCCGTTCGGGGCGGCGCATTCCTCGACCTCGATCTCGGCGGGCCTCGGCATGGCCGTCGCGCGCGACCTGAAGCAGGCGCGGGGGATCAAGGACGACCGGCATGTGGTGGCCGTGATCGGCGACGGGTCGATCTCGGCCGGCATGGCCTATGAGGCGATGAACAATGCGGGTGCGATGCGCTCGCGGCTGGTGGTGATCCTCAACGACAACGAGATGTCGATCGCCCCGCCGGTCGGCGCGATGAGTGCCTATCTGACGCGGCTGCTGTCCTCGCGCTCGTTCCTGTCGCTGCGGGAGCTGGCCTCGCGGATGGCCAAGCGGTTCCCGAAGGGCATCGAGCGGACGGCGCGGCGGGCGGAGGAATATGCGCGCGGCATCCTCACCGGCGGCACTTTGTTCGAGGAGCTGGGGTTCTATTACGTCGGGCCGATCGACGGGCACAACCTCGACCATCTGCTGCCGGTGCTGCGCAATGTGCGCGAGGCGGAGGAGTATGGGCCGATCCTGCTGCATGTGATCACGCAGAAGGGCAAGGGCTACGCGCCGGCCGAGGCGTCCGCCGACAAGCTGCATGCGGTCAGCAAATTCAATGTGTTGACGGGCGAGCAGGCGAAGGCGCCGGTGGGGCCGCCGACCTATACGAACGTGTTTGCCGCCGCTTTGATCGCCGAGGCCGAGGCCAATCCGGATATCGTGGCGATCACCGCGGCGATGCCGTCGGGCACCGGGATCGACAAGTTCGCCAAGGCGTTTCCCTCGCGCACCTTCGACGTGGGGATCGCCGAGCAGCACGCGGTGACGTTTGCGGCGGGGCTGGCGACCGAAGGGATGGTGCCGTTCTGCGCGATCTACTCGACGTTTTTGCAGCGCGGCTACGACCAGCTGGTGCACGACGTGGCGATCCAGTCGCTGCCGGTGCGCTTCGCTTTGGATCGCGCCGGGTTGGTCGGCAATGATGGGGCGACGCATGCGGGCAGCTTCGATATCGCCTATCTCGGCTGCCTGCCGGGGATCGTGCTGATGGCGCCGTCGGACGAGGCGGAACTGGCGCACGCCGTGGCGACGCTGGTGGGGATCGGCGACCGGCCGAGTGCGGTGCGCTTCCCGCGCGGCGAGGCGACGGGGCTGGTGGCGGTGCCGAAGCGCGGCGAGGTGCTGCCGCTCGGGCGCGGGCGGATCGTGCGGGAGGGGTCGGACGTGGCGATCCTCGCCCTCGGCCCGCGGCTGCATGATGCGCTGCGGGCGGCGGATGAGCTGGCGGCGCGGGGGATTTCGGTGACCGTGGCGGACGCACGCTAC
>CAMCJI010000259.1 GCA_945874805.1 Asaia bogorensis
GCTGCGCCCGCTCAGCCTGGCCGTGAGCACATAGCCGGACTGGCGCATGATCAGCGCCTGCGCACGCACCTGCCGCGCGGGGCCGAACCAGGCCAGCAGGCCGATGATCACCGCCATGCCGGTGGAATCGAGGTGCCCCCGCAGCCCGGAGGCGATGACGATCAGCAGCAGCAGCGGCGGGATGGTCAGGCCGACGTCGATGACCCAGCGGAGCACGAGGTCCACCAGCCCGCCGCAATAGGCGGCGACGAGGCCGGCGGTGGTGCCGATGGTGATGCCCATCAGCCCGGCCAGCAGCCCGATCTTGATGGTCAGCCACGTGCCAAGGATCAGCACGGCCAGCAGATTGCGGCCCTGGCTGTCCGTGCCGAACGGCGTCTCCCACGAAGGCGGCAGGTTCGGGTTGGCCGACAGCGGCTCAGCCAGGTCGGCATCGATCAGCAGCCGGCCGACAAGTGCGAACAGCAGCAGGGCCGACAGCATCGCCAGGCCCGCGAGGAAGGACGGGCTCTGGCCGAGATAGCCCAGCTGGAACCGGCGGGGAGCGGCGGCGATGTCACTCATGCGCCGCCCCCACCCGCGGGTCGAGCAGCGGATACAGCAGATCGACGATGATCATGGAGGTTCCCGTGGCCAGCACCAGCACGAGCACGCAGCCGTAGATGACGAAGAAGTCGGACAGCTTGATCGCCTCGAACAGCAGGGTGCCGATGCCGGGATAGGCGAACACCATCTCCACCAGCACCGAGCCGGTAATCAGCTTGCCGAGCGAGAGGGCGAAGGCGGTGACCTGCGGCAGCACGGCATTGCGGATGCCGTAGGAGAAGAAGATGCGGCGCGGCTTGAGGCCCTTGGCGTCGGCGAAGAGCATGTAGTCCTCGCCCTGCACGCTCACCATCATGCCGCGCATGCCCAGCGCCCAGAAGCCGATGGCGGCGATGACGATGGAGAAGGCTGGCAGCACGGAATGGTAGAGAACGTCGGTGGCGTAACGCCAGTTCCAGCCCGCCACGGCCGTCAGCTCGCTGCCGCCGCCGCTGGGGAACCAGTTGAGGCGGAAGGCGAGGAAATACACCAGCACCAGCCCGACGAGGTAGAACGGGATGGCCGAGAGGACCATGAACAGCGGCAGGATGTTGCGAAAGAACCGCGGCGCCCGCGGCCAAGCCGCGAGCGCCCCGAGCAGCGAGCCGCAGCAGAACGCGATGACGGTTGCCACGCCAAGCAGGCCGATCGTCCAGGGCAGGGCATAGGCGATCTGCTCGGCCACCCGGGTGGGGTAGTTGGTGATGGAGTAGCCGAGGTCGAAATTCAGGATGCTCTTGAGATAGGCCAGATACTGGTTCCACAGCGGCTGATCCAGGCCGAAGCGCGCCTGGTAGGACTTCACCATGTCGTTGATGCCGGCCAGGGAGCCGCCGCCCTGGCCGGCGATCTGCGTCAGGCGCTCGGCGATCGGATCGCGATCGCCGAGCCGTGGCATGACAAAGTTCACCGTCGCCGCCGTCCAGACCATGGCGACCAGCAGCAGCAGGCGGGCGGCGATCATGCGCAGCATGGGATCAGCCTGCCGGCTGCACCATGTGGGCGATGTACGGCGAGGTGGAGACGTGGTTCGGCGCCGGCGGCATGTAGGGGTTCTCGGTGCTGGGCCAGTTGGTCCAGTAGGTCCGGTTCATCGGCAACCGGTGATAATACTGCTGGATCGGGATTTCCGGCACCAGCGCGTACCAGATCTCCATCGCCTTGCGCACCAACGGTTTGATGGCTGGATCGCCGGGCTTCAGCCCGTAGATCGCATCGACCGCCGCATCGAACTCCGGATTGCGCATATGCGCGAAGTAGAAGGACGGGCTGCCTACCGGGGAGAAGTTCTTGCTGTGGAACGCCTCCAGTGTGGCCAGCGGGTCGAAGATGCTGCTGCCGGCATGGCCGGACAACATCAGCGGGCACTGGGCGTTGGCCATGATCCGGCTGGAATCCGGGGTGGAGTAGAACGTCACCTCGAACCCGCCCCGGCGCAGCTGCTGCTGCACCAGCGGCCCGATTTGGTTGACGATGGAAATGCCGTGGATGTCGCCACCCACGCGCTTGCCGTCCTTGGCCCAGAACTTCGCGGCATCCCGCTCGTAGCCGGCTTCCTTCATCAGCCGCTCGGATTCCGCCATGTCGAAGGCACCGACACGGTTCTTCTCGACGACGTCCCTGAAGGTGTCGATGAAGGGGATCAGCGGCGGCAGGTTCGGGAACGGCGTGCGGCTGACATCAGAGGCGCCGCCCGAGGCGACATCGACGATCTGCTGCACGTTCATCGCGTAGCCCATCGCGCGACGCACCCGCACGTCGGCCCAGCGCTCATCGGTGCTGTTGAAGAACAGCGAGATCGGCCACCAGTCGAGGTTGCCGAACGGCGCCTTGTCGCCCGAGAAGGTGGTCAGCTTCGGGTTGCGCTTCATCATCTCCTGCAACAGGCTCACGTCCTGCATGTCCGTCGAGATGTCGATCGCGTTGGAGACGGCCATCTGCGCGATGCGGTCGCGCGAGATGCTCGGCACGGTGATGATCCGCTCGGGTGCGGGCAGCTTGCGAAAGCCGGTCTTCGCACCCCACCAGTCGTCGCGCCGGTCGCAGACGATCTGGGTGGGGGCGGTGCTCACCACTTTCCAGGCCGCGGTGGTCAGTGGCCAGCCCTTCTCGAGATCGAAGAAGGTGAAGCCGGACTTGTCCTCCACCTTGCTCCAGATGTGCTCGGGGACCCATAGCGGGCCGTAGGCAAAGTAATTGGTGGTGACCGCGAAGACGTGGCGCGGGTCGCGCCGGGTGAAGTCGATCCGCACCGTCAGATCGTCGATCACCACCGCCGCCTTGGCGCGGTCGGCGAACAGCACCGCCTGGCGCATGTTCTTCTTGGTTTTGCCGTTCTCGATCAGCATGTTGTAGGTGAAGGCGACGTCGCGGGCGGTGAACGGATGTCCGTCGCTCCAGGCCGCACCGGGCCGCAGCTTGATCGTCATCGCCGTGAAGTCGTCGTTGTAGGCATAGCTTTCGGCGAGCCAGGGGATGTGCTCGTCCTTGAAGAAATTGTACCAGAACAGCGGCTCGGCCGCGTACATCATGCCGTTGCGAAGATCGACGCCAGGACCGTAGAAATTCGCGTTGTTGACGTTGGTGAGCACCGGCCCGTCGACAGTGCTGGCGACGATGTAGGTACGGTTGCGCGGCACTTCCTTCAGCGGCCCGCCCGAGGTCTGCGCCAGGGCGGGCGGTGCAGCCAGGGTGGAGGCACCGGCCGTGGCCAGCAGTGCCCGCCGGCCGAGTGAAATCTTACGTTTCATTGTTCTCTCCCTTCTGCCGCCTTTGCGACGGCTATGTTTTTTTCAGCAACGGCCGCAGCCGTTCCACCAGATCGTCGCGCGACGAGCGCACGTGCAGTGCCGAGATCCGCCGCGCCGCCACCTCGTCCCCGCGCGACATCGCCTCGATCAGCGCGTGATGTTCCTGCTGCACCGCACGCATGCGGGTGGGCGAGAAGCCGATCTCCATCAGCAGCGCCCGGGTCAAGGCGTGGCGCCGGTTTATCACCTCGCTCGCCTCCTGATTGCGGGCAGAGTCGTTGATGAACTGGTGGAAGCGGCGGTTCAGCATCGCCGCCCCCAGCCCGTCGCCCCGATCCGTTACCTCATCATGTTCGGCCTGGATGGCGCGCAGGGTGGACAGCTGGTGCGGCGAGACGGCAGCGGTGAACTTCGCGGTGAGAAAGGATTCCAACGCCTCGCGCACGTCATAGATGTCGATCAGCAACTGCTCGTCGATCGGCCGCACCCGCGCGCCGCGGTTGACCTCTAGCACGACGAAGCCTTCGCCCTGCAGTTGCTGCAACGCCTCGCGGACGGGGGCAGTGCTGACGCCGTAATGCGCGGCCAGATCGCGCGTCTTGAGCCGCCCGTCCGGACGCCAGAAGCCCTCGACAATGTCGGTGCGCAGCCGATCCACCAGGCGCGGCGTGGCGCTGGACCGAAGATCGGCCACCGGCAAGGCTGTGATGATTCTCTCGTTCATAAAAATGATATACCAAATTTTGTATGCTTCGATCAAGGAGGTAGATTGGCGTGCCATCCTGCGTTACAGGAGAACAACTCTGCGACCGTCCACCGGAAGGAAACCGCACAATGAAAATCACCAGCATCACCCCTGTGCCGATCTGGATCGGCAACCGCACGCAACTGCTCGTGCAGGTGAAGACTGATTCCGGGCTGCATGGCTGGGGCGAATCCGGCCTCACCAGCCGCGAGCGGGCGGTGGCCTCGGCGGTGGAGCATTATGCCGGCTGGCTGGTCGGCCGCGACCCGATGAACATCGGCGCGCTGTGGCAGGAGATGTATCGCAGCCAGTATTTCGAGGGCGGGCGCGTACTCACCGCCGCCATCTCCGCCATCGACATCGCCCTGCACGACATCAAGGGCAAGGCGCTGGGCGTGCCGGTCTGGCAGCTGCTCGGCGGCAAGCAGCGCGACTTCGTGGACACCTTCGCCTCCGTCCGCTCACAGGATATCGGCCGGACCGTCGAGCTGACCGCGCAGTTGCTCGACGAGGGCTGGCACTGCATCCGCCTGCCCCGCAAGGAGGGCACGCCCCACCCCGACGGCAGCCACACCGTCTATGAGCCCTGGCAGTCGCTCGCCACCACGGCGGAATGGATGGCCAAGGTACGCGAATCCGTGCGCGGCCGCGCCATCCTCGGCATCGACTACCACCACCGGCTGTCGGTGGCCGAGACCGCCTCCTTCTGCCAGCGCATGCCGCCCGGCACGCTCGACTGGATCGAGGAACCGATCCGCGACGAGACGCCCGAAGCCTACGAAGCGCTGCGCCGGATGACGCCGATCCCCTTCGCGCTCGGCGAGGAGTTCGCCTCGAAATGGCAGTTCCTGCCCTACATCGAACGCGACATCACGCAGTATGCCCGCATCGACATCTGCAATGTCGGCGGCTTCACCGAGGCGATGAAGGTCGCCGGCTGGTGTGAGGCGCACTACATCGACCTGATGCCGCACAACCCGCTCGGCCCGATCTGCACCGCGGCCACTGTGCACATGGCCGCCGCGGTCGCCAACTTCGCCTGGGCCGAGTGCCGCGAGACGCCGGGCGAGCAGGACCAGCGCCACGAATCGCCGATCTTCATCAACCGGCCGATGCTGGAAGGCGCGCGCTACCGCGTGCCCGACGCCCCCGGCCTGGGCATCGACATCGACGAGTCGAAGCTGGCCGACGCCAAACCGGCCGGCCTCTACGAATTCCCGCACCTGCGCCGCGCCGACGGGTCGCACACCAACTGGTAGCACTACCGTGGCCCCCCCATCCGCCGTGCCGGGCATGCCGGGTGGGGGGGAACGAAAGCTCTGGCGTGGACTTCGTTCGGGCAATTCGCCCTGAGTTCACCCCGCCCTAGTTCAACCGGGCTTGGGCCGTCTTGCCGTCCGGTGCTGTCAGCAGCACAGCGCCCTTTGGGTCGGCGGGCAACGGGGCTGCCGACTGGCCGGTCAACCGGCTGCCGCCTGCCGGGGTGAGCAGGATGCGGACGGATTTGCCCGCGACCGCCAGCACCGCGGTTGCCTTGAAGCCTTCGGCCGCCACCGGCTTGTCAGCACTGTCGGAGAGGAACACGTCCACCGTCATCCCGCCGGACACGACCTCGACGTGATAGGCGCCGGCATCGACAAGCAGGCCGCCATTGGGGCCCTTGCGCGGCTCATGCGCCAAAGCGGGAGTGGCGAGCAGGAGAAGGGCAAACGTGAGTGCTCTGCGGGTCATGCTGGTATCCCTCGTGTCGAAATCAGTAGGAGGCCGCGGGTGCGGCCCCGGGTGCGGAATGGGCCTCGGCGGCGGCCAGCCGTAGCCGCTCGACGGCCGCTGACCCGAAGCGCAGCAGCAGAGCAGGGGTCAGCACCGCATCGAGCAGCGTGGCGCTGATCAGGCCGCCGAAGATGGTAACCGCAACGGGGTGCAGGATCTCCTTGCCCGGGGCATGAGCGTCCACCAGCAGCGGCACCAAAGCGATGCCGGCAGCGAGGGCCGTCATCAGCACTGGCGTCATCCGTTCCAGGCTGCCGCGGATCACCAGATCCGCGCCGAATGGCAGGTTTTCGTTCAGTGCCAGGTTGATGGTGTGGCTGATCTTCAGGATGCCGTTGCGAGCGGCGATGCCGGTGAGTGTGAAGAAGCCGATCATCGAGGCGACCGAGAGCGGTTGGCCGACATACCA
>CAMCJI010000260.1 GCA_945874805.1 Asaia bogorensis
CGCCGCCCGGCGAGCAGGCGGCGCTGCTGGCGCAGCAGCGCCCAGGGCATGTGCGGCGCGTTGACATGCAGCACCAGCGGCACGCCTTGGGGCGGGATTTCGGCGCGCGGCAGGCGGGTGCTGCCGGGCAGGCGGTCGCCGATGTCCAGCGCCCAGGTGGGGATGCCTTGCTGCGCCAGGGCCGCCAGCATCAGCCGCGCGCCCATGCCGAGGCCGGAATGCGACGAGATCTCGCCGCCCACCGCCACCCCGCCGCGCGCGGGGGCGGGCCTGCGGTCCGCACGCGGGGCGAGCAGTTCGGTGGCGCGCGCGAACGCCCAGCGCCGCGGCCCCTGGGGCAGCAACTGCCAGGCGCGGTGGAGCGGGTGGAGCTTGGGGCCGGCTTGACGCATCGGGCGGACCCTGCCGTCTCCGCCCGGCGCTTGCAAGCGTTGACAGCCGGCCCCCGCCCTCTCCAGCATCCCTACCGCACATGGCACAGGAGAAGACGATGAGCACATCGCACGGCCCGGTGATGGGGTGGGACGAGTGGGCGGCGCATGACGCGACCGCTTTGGCCGCGCGCATCCGCCGCGGCGACATCACCGCCCGCGAGGCCGCCGCCCAGGCCGCCGCCGGGGTGGCCATGCTGGACGGCAAGCTCGACGCCGTGCTCGGCCTGTTCGAGGACGCGATCGACAACCCCGACACCGACGGCCCCGCGCGCGACGGGCTGCTGTATGGCGTGCCGGTGTTCCTCAAGGACCTCGGCCAGGGCCTCGCCGGTCGGGTGCAGGAGAGCGGCTCCGGCCTGATGCGCGGGGCGGTGGCGCAGGTGACGGAGCCGACGGTGGAGAACATCCTCGCCGGCGGCATGGTGCCGATCGGGCGCTCCACCACGCCGGAATTCGGCATGACCTTCGATACCACCACCGAATATCTCGGCACGGTGAAGGTCACCCGCAATCCGTGGAACCTCGCGCACACGCCGGGCGGCTCCTCGGGCGGCTCGGCGGCGTCGGTGGCGGCGGGGATCACGCCGATCAGTCTCTCGTCGGACGGCGGCGGCTCCACGCGCATTCCCGCCAGCTTCTGCGGCCTCGTCGGGCTGAAGGGCAGCCGCGGGCGGGTGCCGCGGCCGTATTCGCAGAGCGAGTATTCCGGCCGCATCGGCATCGACGGGGTGGTGACGCGCAGCGTGCGCGACACGGCGGCGGCCTATGAGACGCTGTCGCGCATTCCCAACGGCGGCACCTTCATGCCGCTGAAGGCGCCGCCGCACGGCTATGTGGAGTCGCTGAGCATCGACCCCGGCCGCCTGCGCGTCGGCCTGTCCACCGGCCGCTGGGGGCGCAGCACGGATACTGACCCGGAGGTCGCCGCCCGCGTGCGCGAGGTGGCGAAGCTGCTGGAATCGCTCGGACATATCGTCGAGGAGATCGACGACAGCACGATCTGCGACTGGGAGGTGATGTGGCGCACCTACCTCACCCAGTGGATCGGCAGCCGCGCGATCTTCCTCGGCCTCGCCCGCGAGCGGGGGGTGGAGCCGCAGGAGCTCAACCGGCATTTCTGCCCGATGACCTACCGGCACTTCCTCGCCCATTCCCGCTACGACAAGTTCGACATGCTGGCGATGATGGCCGGCAACAACACCACCACCCGCGCCTTCGGCCGGCTGATGACCCGCCACGACGTGCTGCTGACGCCCACGCTGGCGATCCGCGTGCCGATCGCCAACGGGCCGTATTCCCTGCTCGCCAATGAGGAACTCGACCCCTGGGTGGGGCGCCTCGCGGATGCCTGCCGCTACACCATGCCGGGCAACGAGACGGGCATGCCCGGCATCTCCCTGCCGGCGGGGCTGGACAGCGCGGGCCTGCCGCTGGGCATCCAGATCCACGGCAATTTCGCCAGGGAGGACATCCTCATCCAGGTCGCCGCCCAGGTGGAACGCGCCCGGCCGGACTGGTTCGGCATGCGGCCGGGCCTGCACGTGGCGGGGTGAGTCAGCCTGGGGTGGCTACAGCCACCCCAGGCTGCGCTCGCGCTCGGAGCCGCGGGCGATGACGAACACCGCCAGCCCCGCCGCGGCCACGCCCACCAGCATGGTCGCATAGGCCGCCGCCATGCCGACGTCGCCGGAGAGCGACTGCTGATAGGCCGCGATCGGCAGGGTGCGGGTGGTGCCGGTATACAGCACGATGGAGGCCGAGAGTTCGGAGAACACCTCGACCCAGGCGATCGCCGCCCCCGCCAGGATGCCCGGGCGCATCAGCGGCGCCATCACCCGGCGGAAGCCGCTCAAGGGCGGGGCGCCGAGGCTGCGCGAGGCGTCCTCCAGGCCGGGATCGATCTGATAGACGATGCCGGCGCTCGCCCGCGTCATGTAGGGCAGGCGGCGGACGAAATAGACCACCGCGATGATCGTCGCCGTGCCGGTGAGCAGCAGCGGCGGCTCGTTGAACACGGTGGCATAGCCGATGCCCAGCACCGTGCCGGGCACCACGTAGGGCACCATGATCAGCAGATCGAGCAGGCGGGCGAGCGGGCCGGAGCGCCGGGCGATCACGTAGCCGACGGCCGCCCCCACCACCACGATCAGCACCAGGGCGCAGCCTGCGAACAGCAGGCTGTTCCACAGCGCATCCCCCATCGCGGCGATGGCTCGCGCGTAGTTGGCCAGCGTCGGCACCGGCTGGAAGACCACGCCGCGCACCTCCAGGAAGGAGCAGACGGTGACGACGATCTGCGGCGTGCTGGCCAAAGCCACCAGGGCGGTGGTGCCCAGGCCGAGCAGCAGGCTCGCCCCGCCCGCCAGCCGCTTCGGCGCGCCGCCGCCGCCGCCGTCGTCGCTGACGTTGCGCCGGCCGGAAAACAGGCGCAGCGCGACGACCAGGGCCATCGCGATCACCACCAGCACTGCGCAGGTCGTCGCCGCCATGCCCGGCTCGGCGCCGATCTCGGACAGGTACAGCGAGAAGGCCAGCGTGGCGAGCACCGGGAACCGCTCGCCCTCGCCGAGGATCGAGGGGGTGCCGAAATCGGAGATGATGCCGAGGAACACCAGCAAGGCGGCGGTCAGCAGCGAGGGCAGGATCAGCGGCAGCGTCACCGTGCGGATCACCCCCAGCCGCCCCCGGCCGAGGCTGGCCGCGGCCTCCTCCAGCGTGCGGTTCACCCGCGCCAGCCCGCCGCGCACCACCAGGAACACCACCGGATACAGCGCGAAGGCGCTGGCCAGCGAGATGCCGAAGGCGCCGTAGATCGGCGGCACCTCCAGCCCGATATCGCGCGCTGCCTGGGTGACGAGGCCGCTGCGGCCGAACAGCATGATCCAGGCATAGGCGCCGACGAAGGGCGGCGAGAGCATCGACAGCAGGATCGCCACCTCGATCCAGGCCTTGCCCATGAAGTCGTAGCGCGCGAAGGCGAGGGCGAGCGGCACGCCGATCAGCAGCGCCATCACCGTGCCCATCGCACCCACCAGCAGGCTGTTGGTGAGCGAGCGGCGGAAATAGGAGGAGCCGAAGAAGGTCTGGAAGTTCTCCAGCCCGAACTGCCCGCTCTCCTGGCCGATCAGGCTCTGCCGGGCGAGTTCGGCCAGCGGTAGGGCGACGAAGATCAGCATGAAGCCGACGGTGGCGAGCGCGATCAGCGTCCAGGGATCGCCGGTCAGCCGCGCGCGCAGGCTGGGTGGGGCCAGCGTGGCGCTCATCCCAGCCGGGTGCCGTCGGCCGGCGAGAACAGCAGCAGGCGCGTGGGGTCGAAGGCCAGGCGGATCGGCGCGCCCTCGGCGGGGATCGGCCCGTCGCTCGGCAGGTCGGCCTCCACCACCGCGCCGCTGCTCAGTGCGCATTTCACCCGCGTGCGCGGGCCGAGATAGGCCTGCGCCACCACCCGCCCGTCGAGCCGCCCGGCGGGCGCCTCGTCGGTGGCGAGATGCAGGTCCTCATTGCGAAGGGCGGCGCGCGCCGGGCCGGCGGCGTGGCGGGCGAGTGCGGGCAGCGGGCAGGCGGGCGCGTCGCCGATGCGCACCGCCATCGCCGTGCCATCGGCGAGCAGATGCGCGTCCAGCCAGTTGCAGCCGCCGACGAACTCGGCGACGAAGGCATGCGCCGGCGCCTCGAAGATCGCGCGCGGCGTGGCGAGTTGCAGCAGCCGGCCGCTCTGCATCACCGCGATCCGGTCGGAGATCGCCAGCGCCTCCTCCTGGTCGTGGGTGACGTAGATGGTGGTGATGCCCGCCTCGCGCTGCATGTGGCGGATTTCGTCGCGCATTTCGATGCGCAGCTTGGCATCGAGGTTGGAGAGCGGCTCATCCATCAGCAGCAGGTCCGGCGCGATCACCATGGCGCGCGCGAGGCCGACGCGCTGCTTCTGCCCGCCGGAGAGCGCATCGGGAAAGCGATCGGCCATCGAGTCCAGCCGCACCCGCGCCAGGGCCGCATCGACCCGCCTGGCGGCAGGCGCGCCCGTCACCCCGCGCGCGCGCAGGCCGTAGGCGACGTTGTCGCGCACCGAGAGATGCGGGAACACCGCATAGCTCTGGAACACCATGCCGAAATTGCGCCGCTCCGGCGGCACGTCGTCCAGTGCCCGGCCGGCCAGCGTCAGCCGCCCCGCCTCCTGGCGCAGGAAGCCGGCGATGACGCGCAGCAGGGTGGTCTTGCCGCAGCCGGACGGGCCAAGCAGCGTCAGCAGTTCGCCGCGCGTGGCGGCGAGGCTGACGTGATCCAGCGCCGTGAAACCGCCGAACCGCTTGACCAGCCCGGCGATGTCGAGATGAACGGCCGGTTCAGCGGCGGACAAGGCGGAGATACTTGGCCATCAGGTCCTTCTGGCGGGCCTCCGTCCATTCCACCGGAATGTTCTTTACCGGCAGCAACGTGGGGTCGAGCGCGCCGGCCGGCGGGGGAACATCGGCGCGGATCGGCCGGCGGCCGAACTTCTCGACGATCAGCTTCTGGCCCTCGACGCTGACGATGTAATCGAGCAGCGCCCGCCCGCCCTCCGGGTTCGGCCCGCCGGCGACCAGCGTCATCGCATCCGCCGCGAAGGTGATGCCCTCGCGCGGGTAGACGATCTTCAGCGGCGAACCGCCATCGATGAAGCGCTGCGCATTGTCCTCCAGGGTCATGCCGATGGCATATTCGCCCTGCGCCACGCCGCGCGAAACCGCACCGGAGGAGCCGGTGATGACGAAATTCTCGACCATCCGCTCGAACAGCTTCCAGCCCTCATCATCGCCGAAGCAGAAGATGATCTGCAGCATCTGCTGCAAGGCCGAGCCCGAACGGTCGGACCCGGCGAAGGCGATCTTGCCCTTCCACTTCGGGTCCGCCAGCGCCGCCCAGGTCTGCGGGATCTCCGCCTCCGGCACGAGCTTGGTGTTGACGGCGAGCACGGTGGGGATGGTCACCGAGAAGGGGATCCAGTTCGGGCTGACCTTCAGCCCCGGCAGGATCGCCGCGTCGCCGCGCGGGGTGTAGCGGGCGAACACGGCAGGGTTGGCATCGATCGTGTCCCCACCCACGGAGATGATGGCATCCGCCAGCGGGCGCGCCCGCTCGGCCAGCACCCGGCGCACCAACTCGCCCGAACCGGCGGCGACGATCTGCACCTCACTTCCCGAGGCGGCGCGAAAGCCGGGGCTGAGCGCGGTCATCGCCTCGGAGAAGGCCGTATAAGCGACCACGCCGCGCGCCTGGGCGCGGCTGGGGGCAGCAGACAGGCCGGCAAGGGCAAGACCGAGAACCGAACGGCGATTGGCAAGCATGCTGTGCCTCGTTTGTTTTGGCGATGAACCCCAGAAGATATTGGAAGCCGGAGGGTTGTCCAGTGACGCGTCTGGGGGGGGAAGGCGAGGGATAGGAAGAATCTTCTTTTTTGGAAAAAAGAAGCAAAAAACTTTTGTTCGTTGGGTTGGGGCTCTGGAGGCGGGATCGGGGTTGGCGAGGTTGGGCTTGATGGCTTCGCCGAAGCGTCGGACAGGTGGTTGAAAAACCGGCGAAGCCATAAAATCCGCCGCCTCGCCCCCCGCCCCGCGAGTAAAGCCCCCACCCAACGAATGAAGTTTTTTTGCTTCTTTTTGTTCACAAAAAGAAGACCCTTGCCTTCCCCTGGCCCTTTGCTTCTTCCCGGCGTCCCGGCTACCCCTCGCCCATGGACTCCTCCCCGCATCTCCCGGCGCGTGACAATCTGCGTGGTGCCATGGCGATGCTTGGCGCCATTGGCTTGTTTATCGTCAAT
>CAMCJI010000261.1 GCA_945874805.1 Asaia bogorensis
GGGCTCGCCGAGCACCTGGGGCGCGCCGGCCTTGAAGGACAATATCGCGGCCGTCGATTCCGACGTCGTTGCCCGGCTGACCGCCGCCGGCGCCAATGTCTTCGCCAAGACCAACGTGCCGTTCATGCTGGCGGACTGGCAGAGCTTCAACGCGATCTACGGCACCACCGGCAATCCGTGGGACACGTCGCGCGTGCCCGGCGGCTCCTCCGGCGGCTCGGCGGCGGCCCTGGCGGCAGGGTTCAGCGGGGCGGATTGCGGCAGCGATATCGGCGCCTCCATCCGCAACCCCGCGCATTTCTGCGGCGTGTTCGGCCACAAGCCGACCTTCGGCGTGGTCCCCAGCCGCGGCCATGCGCCGCCCGGCTGGCATGCCCCGATCGACATCGCGGTCTGCGGCCCGATGGCCCGCAGTGCCGCCGACCTCGGGCCGATGATGGACATCCTGGCAGGGCCGGAGCGGCTGGATGCCGACGCCTGGTCGATCAATCTGCCGAAGCCCCGGGCGCGGTCGCTGAAGGATCTGCGGGTGGCGGTGATGCTCTCCGCCCCCACCGCGCCGATCGATGCCGCCTATGGCGGGCTGCTACAGGGCTTCGTCGATGGCCTGGCCCGCGCGGGGGCGCAGGTGTCCGACCGGGCGCGGCCGGATGTCGATATGGCCGAACTGCATGATCTGTATTTCATGCTGCTCCGCTCGGCCCTCTCGGCGGGGGTGCCGCAGGCGGATGTGGACCGCTGGAATGCCGTGCGTGCCGCCCAGCCGGACGCCAATCCGCGCTTCCTGCGCTCGGCCACCGACGGGGTGACGATGGAGCACCGGCAGTGGCTCAAGCTCGACAATCGCCGCCACGAACTGCGCGCCGCCTTCGCCGCGTTCTTCGAGAAATGGGACGTGCTGCTCTGCCCCGCCGCCGCCTCCACCGCCTTCGCGCATGACCAGGAGGGCGAGCGCTGGCACCGCGACATCCCGGTCAACAACGGCCGCCAGCCGGTGACCGAGCAGATGTTCTGGGCCGGGCTGTCCGGCATGGTCTATCTGCCCTCCACCGTCGGGCCGGCGGGGCGCACCGCGGCCGGGCTGCCAGGGGGCTATCAGGCGATCGCCGGCTTCGGGCGCGACCATACCTCCATCGCCTTCGCGCGCTTGGCGGAGCGGGCGCTCGGCGGCTTCGTGCCGCCGCCGGGGTGGTGAGGCCGGCGGATGGAACGCCGCTTCGCCGCGATCCTGGCGGCCGACGTCGTCGGCTACTCGCGCCTGATGGGGCTGGACGAGGCGGGCACCATGGCGCGCATGCGGCTGGTGCGCGACGAGGTGATCGCGCCCGCACTGGCAGCGCATCGCGGCCGCCTGTTCAAGACGACGGGCGACGGCTTCCTCGCCGAGTTCGCCTCCGCCGGGCAGGCGGTGGCGAGCGCACTTGCGGTGCAGGCGGAGATGGCCCAGCGCCACGCGCCGATGGCGGCGGACGCCCGGCTCGATCTGCGCATCGGGGTGCATAGCGGCGATGTGATGGTCGAAAGCGGGGACCTGTTCGGCGATGTGGTGAACATCGCGGCCAGGCTGGAATCCATCGCCGATCCCGGCGGTGTCTGCATCTCGCTCAGGGTGCGCGAGGAGGCGGCAGGCGCGACGGCGTTCGAGGCGGAAGACCTCGGCGCCCCTCCGCTGAAGAACATCGCCCAGCCGGTGCAGGTGTTCCGGCTGAAGACCGCCGCCCCGCCGCGCCCTGCGCTCGCCTTGCCGGACAAGCCCTCGCTGGCGGTGCTGCCGTTCCAGAACATGAGCGGGGAGGCCGAGCAGGAATACTTTGCCGACGGGGTGGTGGAGGACATCATCACCGCCCTCTCGCGCACCGGTTGGCTGTTCGTCATCGCCCGCAACTCGAGCTTTGCCTACAAGGGCACCTCGCCGGATATCCGCCAGGTCGGGCGGGAACTGGGCGTGCGCTACGTGCTGGAGGGCAGCGTGCGGCGCGCCGGCGGGCGGGTGCGGATCACCTGCCAGCTCATCGAGGCGGCAACCGGCGGGCATGTCTGGGCTGACCGCTTCGAGGGCGAGACGGCCGACCTGTTCGACCTGCAGGACCGCATCACCGAGCTGGTGGTCGGCGCGCTGGAGCCGAGCCTGAAGCGCGCCGAGATCGCCCGCGCCGCAGCGACGCCGACCGGCAATCTCGATGCCTACGACCTCTATCTCCAGGCGCTCGGCCAGCACTACCAGGGGCGCAGCAAGGCGGGGATGGCCAACGCCATCGGCCTGCTGCGCCGGGCGATCGCGGCCGATCCCGGCTTCATGCGGGCCAAGGCGCTGCTGGCCGAACTCTATGCCCTGCGCACCGACCACCAGTGGGGCGAGCCGGGGGACCGGGAGGCGGCGATGGCCCTCGCACGCGAGGCGCTGGCAGCGAACACCGACGACCCCGACACGCTGAGCAATGCCGGCAATGTCGTCAGCTACTTCGATTACGACAACGCGGCCGCCCTGCGGGCGCTGGAGCGGGCGCGGCAGTTGCACCCCAATTCCACCCAGGTGCTGGCCCTGCTGGGTTGGGTGTGCGTGCGCTCGGACGACCCGCTGCCGGCGATCGGGCATTTCGAGCGGGCGTTGCGGCTCAGCCCGCTGGACCCTGAGATCGGCTTCGTGCTGGTGGGGCTGGGGGCGGCGCTGCTGCTGGCGGGGCGGACGGAGGAGGCAGTGCCGGTGCTGCGCCGGGCGGTGCAGGAGATCCCGAATGCGGTCATCCCGTACCGGCATCTGATCCATGCGCTGCACCGGCTGGGGCAGTTCGACGAGGCGCAGGCGGTGGCCAGCCGGCTGCTGGCGGCAAGCCCGGGCAACCGCGTGGGCCCGCCCGGCGGCACGTTCAATCCGGCGTTCAATGCCGAGCGGCGCACGGCGCTGCTGGCGGCGGGGATTCCCGAATAGCTACTTCGGCGCCATCCGCAACGCGCCATCGAGTCGGATGGTCTCGCCGTTCAGCATGCGGTTTTCGATGATGTGCAGGGCTAAGCTCGCATACTCCGCCGGGCTGCCGAGGCGCGGCGGGTAGGGGACGGCGGCACCGAGGCTGGCCTGGATGTCCTCGGGCAGGGTTTGCATCATCGGCGTGAGGAACAGTCCGGGCGCGATGGTCATGACACGGATGCCGAACCGCGCCAACTCGCGCGCGGCGGGCAGCGTCATCCCGGCGACGCCGGCTTTGCTGCTGGCGTAGGCAGCCTGGCCGATCTGGCCGTCGAAGGCGGCGATGGAGGCGGTGTTGATGATCACGCCGCGCTCGCCATCCGCCAGCGGCTCCAGCGTGCTCATCGCGTGGCTGGCCAGACGCAGCAGGTTGAAGCTGCCGATGAGGTTGACGCGGATCACCCGCTCGAAGGCGGCGAGCGCGAGCGGGCCGTCACGGCCGACGATGCGCCCGGCGGTGCCGATGCCGGCGCAGTTGATCAGGATGCGGGCGGGGCCGTGGGCGGCGGCCGCCTGGGCGAGGGCGGCCTCGGCCTGCTCGGCGTTGGCGACGTCGCAGGCGAGTGCGATCCCGCCGAAGCCGGCGGCGATCGCGCTTGCTTCGGCGACGTCGAGGATGGCGACCTTGGCACCGGCGGCGGCGAGCGCCTGGGCGGTGGCCAGCCCGAGGCCGGAGGCGCCGCCGGTGACGAGAGCGGGAATTCCTGAAAGCTGCATCTGTTGTCTCCTGCGCGGCTGGGGGACAGGATAGCAGGGGAATGCGAGGAGACCGATATGTCTGAGACGCCGACTGGATTGCGCAAGGGGCTCGCCAGCTATGGCGATGCCGGGTTTTCGATGTTCCTGCGCCGGGCCTTCATCAAGGCGATGGGCTATGGCGACGATGCGCTGGACCGGCCGATCGTGGGGATCACCGATACCTACAGCGACTTCAACCCCTGCCACGGCAACGTGCCGGACCTGATCGCCGCGGCGAAGCGGGGGGTGATGCTGGCGGGCGGGTTGCCGATGGTGTTTCCGACGATCTCGATTGCCGAGAGTTTTTCGAATCCGACGTCGATGTTCCTGCGCAACCTGATGGCGCTGGATACCGAGGAGATGATCCGCGCCCAGCCGATGGATGCGGCCCTGGTGATCGGCGGCTGCGACAAGACTTTGCCGGCGCAGTTGATGGGGGCGGCGAGTGCAGACATTCCGGCCATCGTGCTGCCGACCGGCCCGATGCTGGTGGGGCATCACAAGGGCGAGGTGCTGGGCGCCTGCACGGATTGCCGGCGGATGTGGGCGAAGTATCGGGCGGGTGAGATCGACGAGGCGGAGATCGATGCGCTGACCAGCCGGCTGGCGCCGACCAAGGGCACCTGCATGGTGATGGGCACGGCGAGCACGGTGGCCTGCATGGTGGAGACGCTCGGCATGTGCCTGCCGGGGGCGGCGAGCGTGCCGGCGACGCATGCGGACCGGATACGGCAGGCGGAGGCGTCGGGCACGGCGGCGGTGGCGCTGGCGAAGTCGGGCCGCAAGCCGTCGGAGATCATGACGAAGGCGGCGTTTCGCAATGCGTTTGCGGTGTTGCAGGCCATCGGCGGCTCGACCAATGCGGTGATCCATTTCGTGGCGGTGGCCGGCCGGCTGGGGATCAAGATCGACATGGCGGAGTTCGATGCCATGGGGCTAGAGGTGCCGGTGCTGGTCGATCTCAAGCCCTCGGGCGATCATTACATGGAGCACTTCCACTGGGCCGGCGGGGTGCCGCGGCTGCTCGCCGAGATCGCGCCCATGCTCGATATGACCACGCTGACGGTGGCCGGCGGGACACTCGCGGATTACGCGGCGGGGGCGGAGTATGTGCCGGGGCAGACGGTGATCCGCTCGCGGGAGAACCCGATTGCGGTGGGCGGCGGGCTGGCGGTGTTGGCCGGCAATCTTGCGCCGTCCGGGGCGTTGCTCAAGCGGTCGGCAGCGACGGCGCGGTTGATGCAGCATGAGGGGCGGGCGGTGGTGTTCGACAGTGTGGAGGACATGACGCGGCGGCTCGATGATCCCGATCTGGATGTGACGGCCGATGACGTGCTGGTGCTGCGCAATGCCGGGCCGATCGGGGCGCCGGGGATGCCGGAGGCGGGGTATATCCCGATCCCGCGCAAGCTGGCCCGGGCGGGGGTGAAGGACATGGTGCGGATTTCGGATTGCCGGATGTCCGGCACGGCGTTCGGGACCATCGTGCTGCATATCGCCCCCGAGGCGGCGGCGGGGGGGCCTTTGGGGCTGGTCCGGAATGGGGATCGGATTCGCCTGGATGCCGAGGGCCGGCGGATCGATCTTCTGGTGGATGAGGCTGAGCTGGCTGTGCGGCGGGCGGTGTGGGTGGCGCCGCCGGCGCCGGCGGGGGCGGAGCGGGGGTATGCGCGGCTGTACCGCGAGCAGGTGACGCAGGCGGATGAGGGTTGCGACTTCGCGTTTTGCAAGAAGGTGTGAGCATGGAACTCGATAAGGTGTGAGCATGGAACTCGATATTCCCGAAGTGCTGGCCGAGGTTCGGGCGGTGTTCGACCGCTATGAGGCGGCGTTGCTGGCCAATGAGACGGCGGTGCTGGACGAGATCTTCTGGGCCGATCCGCGGACGGTGCGGTTCGGGACCACGGAGATTCTGTTCGGGCACGATGCCATCCGGGCGTTCCGGGCGACGGTGGCGAGCTATGCGCAGCGGGTGCAGGAGCAGGTGCAGATCACCAGCTTCGGGCGGGATTTCGCGGCGACGCACCTGGTGTACCGGCGGGTGCAGTCTGGCGCGATAGGCCGGGAGACGAAGATCATGGCGCGGTTTGCCGATGGGTGGCACGTGGTTTCCGCGCATGTGTCGATCCTGGCGCCGAAGGATGAGACGCGGCTGAAGGCGTAGTTGATTATGATATCGTAACAAAATAGACGTGGTTGGGTGGGGTGTCCTAGGGACAGGTTTTGAATCTCAGGCCGAGCCGGCGCAGGCGGGCGCGGTCCTTCGGGGGGATGAAGCGGATGGCGATGGGGCGGAGGTCTGAGAGGTCCTCGCGCGGCTTGCGGGGTTTGGGCGCGGGCGGTTTGCGGGGGCGCTTGGGCAGGCGCAGCCACTCCGGCAAGGCGAGGCCGAACATGCGGGCCAGCGGGCGCAGCAGGCGGCCGGCCTGCGGGGCGGCGGCGAGCAGAGCGCGGGTGTCGGGGTCGGTGAGGAGTTGCTCGACC
>CAMCJI010000262.1 GCA_945874805.1 Asaia bogorensis
CCGCAGCGCATCGCGCAGCGGCGCCACCGGCATGTCCAGCAGCGCCGTCAGCTCTCCCTGCGACAGCCGCGCGCCGGGCTCGATCCGCCGGTCGAACAGCGCCTGCAGGAAGCGATCATGCGCGGTCTGGGCGAGGCTGGCGCTTGCCGGGCGCAGCAGAATTGATCTATCAATCATGGAAATTGAAATATCAGATGGCGCACGGAATTGCGACCATCCGGTGACAGGGATCGTCCATGCGCGTCGAAGCCTATCGGCTCACCCGCTTCCAGTACCGCCGCGAACGCGTGATCGGCGACAGCCAGGTGCGCGCCACCTGCTCGCATATCGTCGCCGTCGAACTGATCGCCGGGGGCGGCGTCGTCGGCCTCGGCTTCGGGCTCAGCCTGTTCCATGCGCTGCCCTCGCTGGCTGAGCTGAACCGCGTGTTCGAGGAGGAGTGCTGGCCCGGCCTGCGCGGCCAGCCGCCGGCCGCCCTCGTCCACCGCGTCAGCCGCCCGCGCGGCGGCAATGTCCGCGGCTACTCGCAGCCTTTTGGGGAGGCGATCAACGTCGCGTTGTGGGACCTCGCGGCCAAGCAGGCCGGCCTGCCGCTCTGGCGCATGCTCGGCGGAGAGACCCCGCGCGTGCGCACCTATGCCAGCGGGCTCGACTTCCACCTGAGCGACGCCGAGTACGAAGAGTTCTTCGGCCAGGCCGCCGCCCTCGGCTTCCAGGGCTTCAAGATCAAGGTCGGTCACCCCGACGTGGAATGGGACCTCAACCGCCTGCACCTGCTGCGCCGCGCCACCGGCGGCCGCGGCGCCATCATGATCGACTCCAACGAAGCCTGGTCTGCCAAGGAGACGCTGCGCCGGCTGGAGCTGTTCCGCCGGGCCGGCCACGAGATCCTCTGGATGGAAGACCCCTGCCTGCGCGACGACCACGACGCGTTGCGCGAAGTGCGGGAAGGTGCGCCCTGGGTGCATATCAACACCGGCGAGTACCTCGACCTGCGCGGCAAGCGCAAGCTGATCGAGGGCCGGGCCGTCGATATCCTCAATGTCCACGGCCATGTCTCGGACGTCATGCGCGCCGGCTGGCTGGCGGCCGAGTACGGCCTGCCGGTCAGCCTCGGCAACACCATGCTGGAACTCGGTGTGCATGCCGCCGTCGCTTTACCGGAGGTGGGGTGGCTGGAATATTCCTTCCAGAACTACAACCACATCGTCGAGCAGCCCTACAAGATTGTCGACAGTTACATCACCGCCCCGGACGTGCCCGGCCACGGCCTGACGCTCGATCCGTCCACCGCCGTGCCGGACGTGCTGGCCGAGGCCGATCTGCCGGCCGCCCCGCTGAGTTCGCCCATCCGCCTCGCCGCCTGACCCCACAAGCGGCGCCAAGCCGCGAACCGAGAGGACATGCCCATGCATATCTCCCGCCGCCACCTGCTCGGCACCGCTGCCGCCTTCGCAGCGCTCCCTGCGCATGCCCAGGCTGCCGCCCTGAACTACTGGCACCACTTCACCTCCACCACCGAGTTCAAGGGGATGGAGCGGGTGATGGCGCTGTTCGCCGCGAAGAACCCGGGGATCAAGGTCACGCAGGAGAACATCCCCAACCCCGAATACATGTCGAAGATGACGGCCGCCGTCGTCGCCAACTCCAAGCCGGACACCTGCATGGTCACCGCCGAGCGGGCGAGCGATCTGGTGGCGATGGGCGGGCTGGTGGACCTCACCGCGAAAGTGCGCGCCTGGCCGCGCTTTGCCGAGTATCCGGCCCAGGCCTGGGCCGGGGCGACGGTGGGCGGCAAGATCTACGGCGTGCCGGCCTTCACCTTCATCGACTGGATGTACTACCGCAAGGACTGGTTCGCCGAGAAGAACATCGCGGTGCCGACGACCATGCAGGGCTTCATGGAAGCGGCGATGAAGGTGACCGACCCCTCAAAGGGCCGCTTCGGCTTCGCTATGCGCGGCGGCGCCGGCGGGCAGGCCTTCGTGCTGAACATGATCGAGGCCTGGGGCTCGCCGTTCGTCGTCGATGGCAAGATGGCGATCGACAAGAAGAAGGCGACGGACGCGATCGCCTTCTACGCCGGGCTGCTGACCCAGCACAAAGTCGCCCCGCCGAGCACGCCGAATGACGGCTACCGCCAGATCATGGAGAGCTTCAAGACCGGCCAGACCGGCATGGTCTGGCATCACACCGGCTCGCTCACCGAAATCCAGGCGGCGCTGAAGCCGGAGCAGTTCGGCACCGCGGCGATGCCGGCGGGGCCCGCCGCGCATATCGCCCGGCTGACCTATCTGTTCAACGGCGTCTCCAATCCCGCCAAGCTGGATGCCGATTTCAACTGGATCAGCTTCTGGGCCGAGCCGGAGCCGGCGATCGCTTTCCTGGAGGAGACGGGCTACTTCCCGTCCTCGCCCAAGGTTGCGGCCGATCCGAAGATCACTGCCAACCCGCTCTATGCCCCGGCGGTGGCCACGCTGGCATTCGGCCGGCTGCCGCCGATCTTCGTCGGCATGGCCGGCTGGTCGGAGACGGTGGTGCTGCCGGAATTCCAGAAGGTGCTCGTCGGGCGGGCCACGGCGGAGCAGGCAGTGGATGCGATGATGAAGGGCCTGGACGCGGCGCTGAAGTAAGGGCGGCACCCATGCGCATCACCAACATCGAATGCTTCCTGCTCGACGCCCCCCCGCCGGCGCATCGCTATCGCTGGCGCAAGGGGCTGATGGGCTCGCATGACGGCTTGGAGACGGTGACCAAGCCCGTCTCCGCCGTTTTGAAGATGAGCACCGATGAGGGGTTCATCGGCGGGGTGGAGCTGGAATCCTCCGCCCGCTACGCCCGCGCGGCGATGGACCTGACCGAACGGCGCTTCAAGTCGCTGATCGGCCAGGATCCGCTGGCGACCGAGCATCTGTGGCATTTGATCTGGGAGATCGACCGGGTGGACGAGATGCACATGACGCATCTCGGCCTGGTCGATCAGATGGCGTGGGACATCAAGTCGCAGAAGGCGGGGATGCCGATCTGGCAGCTGCTGGGGGGGAACAATCCGCGGGTGCCTGCTTATGCCTCGACCGTCACCTGGGACACGATGGACGAGTATGAGCGCCACATCAAACACTGCATGGATGAGGGGTTCACCGCCTTCAAGCTGCATGCCTGGGGGGATGCGAAGGAGGACGCGAAGCTGTCGCGCAATCTGCGCAAGTGGACCGGGCCGGATGCCGACCTGATGTTCGACGGGTCGGCGGGCTGGGACTACGTGACCTCGCTCTGGTTCGGGCGGGTGATGGAGGAATGCGGCTTCCTCTGGTACGAGGAGCCGATGCGCGAGTTCGAACTGGGCAGCTATCGCAAGCTGTGCGACGCGCTGGATGTGCCGGTGCTGGCCGCCGAGACGTCGGACGGGTGCCACTGGAACATGGCGACCTGGATCCAGGCCGGCGCGCTGGACATGACGCGGGTGAACACGAACTACAAGGGCGGGTTCACCGGGTCGATGAAGATCGCGCATCTGTCGGACAGTCATGGGATGCGCTGCCAGGTGCATGGGATGGGGCTGGCGAATGCGCAGCTGTGTGCGGCCATCCGGATCAATGACTATTACGAGCAGCTGGTGATGAACACCGAGCAGATCGACGGCTTGAAGAAGATGAACAAGCTGGCGATCGTCGGCGGGCATCTGAACGTGTCCGGCGAGCCTGGCCTGGGGCACGGGATCGACTGGGAGCATATCGAGCGGGTGGCGATTGCGCGGGCCTGAACTCGCGCGCCTCGGCCTGCTTGGCCGGCTGTCGGAGGGGCGGCGCTGGGCGTGGTTCCTGCTGGCGCCGGCGTTGCTGATGATTGTGGTGGTGGTGGTTTATCCCACCGTCTGGGGTGTCTCGCTGAGCTTTCGGGAGATGCGGCTGAACCGTATCGACCTCGGCACCGGGTTTGTCGGGCTCAAGCATTTCCGGGCCATTCTGGATGACGACATCTTCTGGCTGAGCCTGCGCAACACCGTGGTTTGGGTCAGCGGGGCGGCGATTGGTGAGTTGGTGTTCGGGATGATCACCGCGCTGCTGCTCAACCGGGCGTTGCCGTTGTTCCGGGTGGCGACGGTCCTGATTCTGTTGCCGTGGTTTTTGCCGAATGTGGTGGCCGGGCATATGTGGGCGTTGATGCTGGACCCGCGGTTGGGGGTGATCAACGATCTGCTGGTGAAGGTGGGGATACTGAGCCAGTACAAGGCCTGGTTCGCCGACCCCGATGCGGCGCTGGGGGCGGCGATGGCCGTGGAGATCTGGCACGGGTTTCCGTTTTTCGCCCTACTGCTGCTGGCGGGGTTGAAGGCGATTCCGCAGGACCTGTACGAGGCGGCATCCGTCGATGGGGCGAAGGCCTGGGGGCGGTTTGTGCATGTGACGCTGCCGCAGTTGAAGACGATCATCGTGGCCTCCGTCGTGCTGCGGGTGATCAGCCTCGTGAACTCGCCGGATATCATCCTGATCCTGACCGGGGGCGGGCCGGGGCGGTCCACGCAGATCTTGTCGCTGTATGCGTTCCTGAAGGTGAACAAGGAGTTCAACTTCGGCTACGGGGCGGCGCTGGCGGTGATCCTGTTCGTGATGCTGATGCTGTTTTCGTATCTGTATGTCCGGTTCTCCAACGTGATGAAGGACTGAGCGATGCTGTCGGGGCGGATGCGCAGGCGGCTGGGGGATGCGGCGGCGAGCCTGGCGGTGCTGGCGATCGTTATTTTTGCGATCTTTCCGATCGTCTGGGCGTTTTTGATCTCGCTGAAGCCGGAGGAGGATATCGTCAGCGCGACGCTGACGTATTGGCCGAAGCGGATCACGTTTGAGAATTATGAGGCGATCTGGACGCGGTCCGGATTTCCGGTGCTGATTGCCAATTCCGCTGTTGTGACCTCGATCACGGTCTGTATCTGCTTGGTTGTCGGGACGCTGGCCTCCTATGCGGTGACGCGGTACCGGTTTCGCGGGCGGACGGAGCTGATGCTGTTCTTCCTCGTCATCCGGATGCTGCCGGCGGTGATGATCATTATTCCGTTGTTCATCCTGATGCGCAGCGTGGGACTGCTGGATAGCCGGCTGGGGCTGGCGCTGGCCTATACGACGTTCCTGCTGCCGGTGTTCATCTGGATGATGAAGGGGTTCTTGGAATCCGTGCCGGTGGACCTGGAAGAAGCGGCGCGGATCGATGGGGCGAGCCGGCTCGGGGCGATGTTGCGGGTGATCCTGCCGTTGGTGCTCGGCGGGCTGGTGGCCACGGCGGTGTTCGTGGCGATCGGGGCGTGGAACGAGTTTCTGTTCGCGCTGATGATGACGACGTCTCAGGGTTCGCGGACCTGGCCGGTGGGGTTGCAGCTGATGGTCGGCGAGTTCCAGCTGCCGTGGGGGGCGCTGGCGGCGGGCGGGATCATTTCGATCATCCCGGTTGTCGTGCTGTTCGCCATCGTGCAGCGGGCGATGGTGCGGGGGCTGACGGCGGGGGCGGTGAAGGGTTAATTACGATAACGCAATGAAATAGGCGCGGGTCTGCCGGGTGGCTCAGGGGTGGGTTTTTCGTCGGCGGGCGGCGGTGCGGAGCAGATAGCGCTCGATGCTGTGCCGGTCGGGGATGTGCGGCCAGTCGGCCTCGGAGTTCAGGCGCAGCGGCGGGAGCGCCGCCTCGGCCGCACGGCGCAAAGCGGCCGGGGACGGCGGGCGCGGGCGACGCGGGCGTGGTGGACGCGGCGGCAGCTTGAGATAGTCGGGCAGGTCCAGGCCAATCATGCGCGCGAGCGGGCGCAGCAGGCGGCCGGCGGGCGGATGGGCGGCGACAAGGGCGCGGGTGTCGGGATCGTCGAACAAAGTCTGGAAAAGGCCGCCCGTGGACCGCGCGAGGGGCACGAGGCCGCCGAGCCAGTCCTTCGCGCTGGACAGGCGGGAGGTGGCGGGCGGACGCCTCTCCCGCGCGGGGCGGCTCGGGCGCGGCGCGCGCGGGGTCGGGAACTGGTCGCGCTCCCACAGGAGAACCAACCGGTCGAACCGGTTGCGCAGGCGGCAGAGCCGATTCCAGGCCAGCAAAATCAGGGGCGCGAGGGCACGGTGCCGCACCGCATGCCGGGCGATGATCTCCCGGAGCAAGTCCAATGTGCGGGCGAGGTCCTGGCCCAGGGTGGTGAGAAACATG
>CAMCJI010000263.1 GCA_945874805.1 Asaia bogorensis
CCAGATGCATGCCGACACGCGCGCGGAAATCAAGGAAGTGCACGCCGGCGACATCGCCGCCTTCGTCGGCCTGAAGGACACCGTCACCGGTGACACCCTCGCCAGCGCCGACGACCCGGTGGTGCTGGAGCGCATGGCTTTCCCGGTGCCGGTCATCGACATCTCCGTCGAGCCGAAAACCAAGGACTCGGTGGAGAAGATGTCCATCGGCCTGCAGAAACTGGCCTCGGAAGACCCGAGCCTGCGCCTGAAGACCGACCAGGAAACCGGCCAGACCATCCTGTCCGGCATGGGCGAACTGCATCTCGAAATCATCATCGACCGCTTGCGCCGTGAATATGGCGTGGAAGCGAACATCGGCGCGCCGCAGGTGGCCTATCGCGAGACGATCAGCAAGCCGCACACCGAAATCTACACCCACAAGAAGCAGACCGGCGGTTCCGGCCAGTACGCCGAAGTGAAGATCACGTTCGAGCCGCTCGAGCGGAATTCCGGCGTGGTGTTCGAGAACAAGGTCGTCGGCGGCACCGTGCCGAAGGAATACATCCCGGCCGTGGAAAAGGGCATCCGCTTCCAGGCCGACACCGGCGTGCTCGCCGGCTTCCAGACGGTGGACTTCAAGTACACGCTCGTGGACGGCAAGTACCATGACGTCGACTCGAGCGCCCTCGCGTTCGAAATCGCCGCCAAGGCCTGCTTCCGCGAAGGCATGAAGAAGGCCTCGCCGATCATCCTGGAGCCGATCATGGACGTGGAAGTGACCACGCCGAACGATCACGTCGGCGACGTGGTGGGCGACATCAACCGCCGCCGCGGCATGATCCAGAGCCAGGAGACGGCGGGCTCGACCATCATGGTCCGCGCCTCGGTCCCGCTGAAGGAAATGTTCGGCTACATCTCCGACCTGCGCAGCATGACGAAGGGCCGCGCGTCCTTCACCATGCAGTTCCACCACTACGACCCCGTGCCGCGCAACGTGGCCGAGGAAATCATGAAGAAGTCGGCCTGAACCCAGGCCGGCTGAAAGAAAAAGCGCCGCAGGGGAACCTGCGGCGCCTTTTTTATTTGGGGCGGAAGCAAGGTCTTCTTTTTTGAACTTGCGGCGCCTTCGTCGTCGCAAGTTCACAAAAAGAAGACTCTTGCCTTCACCTGACCCTCACCCCCGCAAAGCCTCCGCGATCATCCGCGTATTGTGCCGCATCATCGCCTCGTAGGTCGCCGCCGGGCCGTCGGCTGCCGACAAGGCGTCCGAATACAGTTCCCCGCCGATGCGCACGCCGGTTTCGCGGGCCACCTGGGCGAGCAGTGGCGAGCGGCCGAGTTTTTCGATGAACAGCGCCCGCACCTTGCGGGTTTTGATCTGGTTCACCAGGGCCGCGATCTGCCGCGGGGTCGGCTCGCCGGCGGTGGTGAGGCCCTGGGGGGCGAGGAAGTCGATGTCGTAGGCGTCGCCGTAGTAGCTGAACGCCTCGTGCGACGTCACCACCGTGCGCGCTGGCCTGGGGATGGCGAGGTAGGCGCCGCGGATCTCCACCTCCAGCGCGCCCAGCCGGTCCAGCAGGGCGGTGGTGTTGGCCTGATATGCGGCGGCACCAGCGGGATCGGCCGCGGCGAGGCCCTCGCGGATGTTGGCGGCGTAGCGCTTCACATTGCCCACATCCTGCCAGGCATGCGGGTCCTCGCTGCCGTGGCTGTGGCCTGACGTGCCAGCCCCGTGCTTGTGCCCGCCCTTCAGCGCTGCCACTCCCCGGCTGGCCACGATGCCGCGGCCCTTGAAGCCGGCGGCGCGGCCAAGGCGCTCGGCCCAGGGCTCCAGCCCCAGACCGTTGATCAGCATCACATCCGCCCGCCCGACTGCCTGCACGGCCGAGGGCTTGGGGTCGAAGCCGTGCATGTCCTGCTCCGGCCCCACGAGCGAGACCACCTCGATGCGCGGCCCGCCGATCTGGCGGGCGAGGTCGGCGAGGATGGTGAAGCTGGCCACCACCCGCAGCGGCGTGGCGGCGCTGGACGAAAAGGGCAGGGCGGCAAGCCCGCCCAACAGCATGCGGCGGCGCATCAGAACTCCACTCCCATCTTCACGCGAACCTGGTGGCGGGCGAAATGATCGGTGTCCAGCTTGCCGGACAGCCCGGTCGTACCGCCCGCGACCTGGGCGTTCCAGGCCAGCGAGAGCCAGGACGCCTCGCCGAAATGCCAGAACAGGCTGGGTCCGGCGAACAACGCTTCGCCCTGCAACCGGCGGAAGGCGATCCCGTCATAGCTGCGCAGATAGCGCATTTCGCCGCCGAGGAAGACCTGCGGCGCGACCTGATAAGTGGCGGCCGCCGCGATGCCGGCGGTGGAGGCGCGCTCATAGGCGCCGCCGCGCGGCTTGAACGTCTCGATATCGTAGATCAGGTTCACCGCACCGTAGAGCCGCTCCGGGATCAGCTCCCGGTCGATGATCAGCTTGTTTTCGCTGGAGACTCCGCGCCCCGCCTCGCCGGACGCCTCGTCCTGCCCGCGCCAGCTCGGCTCGATGTGCAGCGTCAGCCCCACCGGGGAGTCGCCGCGCTTGAGGATGCGCCAGCGCAGCTCGGTGCCGACTCCGTCGAAGCGCAGCGCGTCGATATTGCCGTAGCCCGTCACCCCGCGGATGTTGCGCCACCCGCCGAGCAGGCCGAGCGAGACGGAGAGATCGTCGGTCAGCCCATACGAGAATTCCAGCTTGCCGCCGATCGCCGCGTAGCTGCCGTCGCGCCGGCCGAAGCTGCTGATGCTCTCGATGGCGACGGCGCGCGAGCCCGCGCTATCGGTGTCCGAACCGAGGGTGAAGCCGAACAGGGTCTCCGTCTCGGTGCCATGCGCGGCCTCGCGCGCCAGCACGGGGTTGCGGAACTCGCGCGTCTGCACCGGCCCCTGGTCGAAGATCGCAGCCTGCGCCGCGCCGGCGAGCAGCAGGATGGGGAGGCAGAGCAGGGCAGGGGCGGCGGATCGCATGGGAACCTCCTCGTCTGTCGATATGTTATATCATAACATATCGACAGACCGGCAGCCCGCCGTCAACCCGTTTCCATCGGCAACGACGCATCAGCCACCCATTCCGACAGCGACGCGTCGTACAGCCGGACATTCGTATGGCCGAGCATCGTCAGGATCAGCGCATCGGCGCTGGCGGCGATGCCGCCGCCGCAATAGGCGATCACCTGCCGGTCCATCGCGCCGACGCTGTCGACCGTCGCGCGCAACGCATCGGCGGGCAGGTAGCGGTTGGTCTGCGGGTCGATCAGGGCTGCCGCGGGCACGTTCAGGCTGCCGGCGATCCGCCCGGGCCGGCCATAGCTGACCCCGCCGCTGCCCGCGTGCTGCTCCGGCCGTAGCGCGTTCAGCGTGCAGATCGCGCCGTTGCCGATGGCCGCGAGCACCTCCGCCTTGTCGGCCATCAGATGCCGGCGCGGGCGCACGGGAAAGGCGGCGGCGGCGCGCGCGGTGCCGCTGCCGGTCTCGACCGGGCGCTGTTCCTGCACCCAGGCCTGGAACCCGCCGTTCAGCACGGCGGCATTGTCGAAGCCGAACTCGCGCAGCAGCCACCACACGCGGCTGGCCCACCAGGCGTTGGCGGTGCTGTAGAGCACCACGCGGGTTGCCGGCCCCACGCCGAGCCGGCCCATGCTGGCGGCGAACTGCTCGGCCGAGGGCGTCATGAACCGCAGCTTCTGCGTGTTGTCAGACAGGTCGGCCTGCAGATCGAGGAACTGCGCGCCGGGAATATGCCCCGCCTCGAAATCCGCCCGGCCGGAGACGACGCGATAGGCCCGTGGCGGGTCCGGCACGAGATGCACGGTGCCGTCGAGCACGACCACGCCGGGGTCGCCCAGATGCTCGGCCAGCCAGCCGGTTTCGACCAGGAATTCGGGATGCACGAAACCAGCCATGGCGCCCTCCTCATTTCGAGGGAGACTGGCCCTGGCGGTCCGGATTGTCGAGGAGATGCCGACTGCGAAAAGTGGTGGGCGCGACAGGGATTGAACCTGTGACCCCCACCGTGTCAAGGTGATGCTCTACCGCTGAGCTACGCGCCCACTCTTCGCGTCGGTCGGATGTTCGTAGACAAACTCCCCCCGCGGTGCAACCCCCCGGAGCCGGCAGATCAGCCCTGCTGGCCCGCTGCGCCGATCGCCTCGGCCAACACCCGCCCGGCGCGTTCGCATTCAGCCGCCGAAACATCGGCATGGGTCGTGGCCCGCACGGTGCGCGGCGCGAAGGCCTGCACCCGCACGCCCTGGGCCGCCGCCCGCGCGACGACGCTCGCCGCATCCGGCAACGGCGCCGGCAGGCGGAAGATGATGATGTTGGTCTGCACGCTCGCCATGTCGATCACTGCCGGCGTCTGCGCGATGGCCCGCGCGATCACCTGCGCGTTCGCGTGGTCCTCGCCGAGCCGGTCCATGTTGTGGTCCAGCGCATAGAGCCCGGCGGCGGCGAGAATGCCGGACTGGCGCATCGCCCCGCCGAACCGCCGCCGCGCCTGCATCGCCAGCGCCAGCAGATCGCGCGGCCCGGCGACAAGGCTGCCGGCCGGGCAGGCCAGGCCCTTGGACAGCGCCACCGACACCACATCGAACGGCGCCGCCAACTCGGCCATCGTCTGCCCGGTGGCAATCGCCGTGTTGAACAGTCGCGCCCCATCCAGATAGGTGGCCAGGTTCAGCGACCGCGCCGCCGCCCCGATGGCCACCGTCTCGGCCAGCGGAAACACCAGCCCGCCGCCGCGGTTATGCGTGCTCTCCGCGCACACCAGCGTGGTGCCCGGCTGCACCGTATGGCCGCGCTGCTTGACGGCGGCGCGCACGTCCGCCGCCGTGAACAGCCCGCCCTGACCGATGACCGTGAACTGCACTCCGGCATTCGCCGCCGAGGCACCCGCCTCATGCCACGTGATATGCGCCTCCTCGCCCACCAGCACATCGTCGCCTGGCCGGGTGAGCATCTTCAGCGCGATCTGATTGGCCATCGTGCCGGAGGGCACGAACAGCGCGAACTCTTTCCCCAATAGCGCGGCCACCCGTTCCTGCAAGGCATTCACCGAGGGATCGTCGCCATACTGGTCGTCGCCCACCTCCGCATGCGCCATCGCCGCCCGCATCGCCGGCGAGGGGCGGGTGACGGTGTCGGAGCGGAGATCGATCACAGCAGCCCCCGCTGCGCCAGATTGCGCATCAGCGCCGAGACCCCGAAGTCCCAGGCCGGGCATTCATCCGTCGGCCGCATCCGGTTCACCAGCCGCCCCAGCTTCGGCGAACTGATCGTCACCACGTCGCCGGTGCGGTGGGTGAAGCCCTTGCCGACGTCGCCGCGGTCATCGATCGGTGCGAACATCGTGCCGCAATACAGCACCGCCCCGTCGGGGAAGCGGTGATGGCTGTTGAGCATCTGTGCCGCCAGATCCGTCGGATCGCGGCTGATCCGCGCCATCGAGGAGGCGCCTTCGAGCCGGAAATTGTCCTCCCCGGCGACGGTCAGCGACACCACCGTGTTGCGCACGTCATCGAGCGAGAACGTCGCGTCGAAAAATCGGATGAACGGCCCCACGGCGGCGGACGCGTTGTTGTCCTTCGCCTTGCTCAGCAGCAGTGCCGAGCGGCCCTCCACATCGCGCAGGTTGATGTCGTTGCCCAACGTGGCACCGACGATCCGCCCGTCGGAGGGCACCACCAGCACCACCTCCGGCTCCGGGTTGTTCCACGACGAGCCGGGATGGATGCCGCCATCCATGCCGGTGCCGATCGCCGCCATCGGCTGCGCCTTCGTGAAAATCTCCGCATCCGGCCCGATGCCCACTTCGAGATACTGGCTCCATGCTCCCTGGGCGATCAGCGCCTGCTTGAGCTGCATCGCCGCCGGCGAGCCGGGCTTCAGCGCGGCCAGATCGTCGCCGATCAGCCGCTGCACCTCCCCGCGCAGGGCGGCCGCCGCTGCCAGATCACCGCGCGCCCGCTCCTCGATCACCCGCTCCAGCATGGAGATCGGGAAGGTGACGCCCGCCGCCTTGATCGCCTGCAAATCGATGGGCGCCAGCAGCCAGGGCTTGCCGGCATCGCGCGACTCCGGCGGCGTGTTCGCCAGGATGGCATCGAGCGTGCCGATCACCTCGCCACCGGCCGCGCGCAGGG
>CAMCJI010000264.1 GCA_945874805.1 Asaia bogorensis
GGCGACCATCGCGGCGATATGCGCGCCGGCGGAGTGGCCGGCGAGCACGATCCGGCGGGGGTCGCCACCCCAGGCGGCGGCTTGGCGGTGGACGAGGGCGGTGGCCTGGGCGGCGTCGGTGAGGAAATCGGGGAAGCCGACCTCGGGGAAGACGCGGTAGTCCGCCACGACCGCGACCATGCCGCGGCGGGCCAAAGCGCTGCCGACGAAGCGGTAATCCTGCCGCCGCCCGTCGCGCCAGGAGCCGCCGTAGAAGAACACCACCACCGGCCGGGCGGTGGCGCCGGGCAGGCGATAGACGTCCAGCTTGCGGCGGGGGCCCTCGCCGTAGGCGATATCCGCGGTGACGGCGACGCCGTCCTTGGCGACGGTGGCGTTCAGGGCGTCGAGCGGGGTGCAGCCGCTGGCGACCAGCGACAGGCCGAGGATGCCGATGCCGCGTGCAAGGCGGCCGGCGTGTTTGAGTTTGGCGATCATGACCGCCTTACGTTTGGTCGGCGCGGCCGGATGCAATGGGTGGCGGTCAGACTCGCCAGCCGCCGTCGATATAGGTCTGGCTGCCCAGGCGGGTGGTCAGCAGGCGCTGGGAGTAGGGGCCGGAGGTCGCGGCCCGGGTCTCGGCGGCGATGGAGGGGGTGGGGGCGGTGCCCTCCAGCAGGGCCTCGCCGAGCACGCGGCCGTCCATTTCGGCGGCACCCGGCAGGCCGAGCAAAGCGAGTGCGGTGGGGGCGATGTCGGTCAGGCCGGCGGGGAATTCCGAGACATGGCCGGGGCGGATGGCGCTTCCGGCGGCCATCAGCACGATATGCATCTCGGCGGGCAGCAGGCCGCCATGGGTGCCGCCGCCGATTGGGAGCCGACCGTCATACAGCGTGGTGCCGGGCAGGCCGAGGGGGGAGGGCTCGGCACTCGCGCGCAGGGTGAACAGCACGTGGGCGGCGCGCTTGTGGTCGGCCAGCAGGGCGCTGCGCGGCAGCACGCCGTCATCCGGCACGGCGCCGTCGGCGGCGAAGATGCAGCCGGCCCAGTCCTGCGTGGTCAGCCATGCGGCGATGGCGGCGATCCGCCCGGCATCGCCGCCGGGGACGAACACGCCGCAGCTGGAGCCGGTGACCAGCGTGGCATCCGGCGCGAAGCCGGGGCAGGCGGCGAAGGCGGCGGCGGTGTCGATCAGGCCGGTGACGGTGGCCTGGCCGTGGTCCGAGGCGACCATGATCTGGAGGGCGTCGCGCTGCGGGCCGGCCTGCCAGTCGTCGAGAATGCGGCCGAAGGCGGCGTCGGCGGCGGTCAGGGCGGCCAGGTTGGCCGGGCTGGCGAGGCCGGCGTGGTGGCCGGAGGTGTCGGGCTCGCACAGCCACAGGATGCTGGCGGCGGGTGGGGCGGGGAGGTGGGTGGTGCGCCAGGCATCGGCGATCCAGGCGGCGCGGCCGGGCCCGTCGGCGGGGGGAGGGGGGAGGGTGGCGAGCAGCCTCGCGCCCTCGGCCGAGCCGCCGTCCGCACCGTGGGCGGAGAGAGTGATCTGGCCCAGTGCGTCCGCCAGGGGGTTGAGCACGAAGGACTGGCCGGTGGTGCCGCTGCTGAACACCGCGAGCTGCTGGCCGGCCGCCGCGAGGCGCTCGCCCAGGCCGGGCGCGTCGAGCAATGGCGCGCCGGTTTCCTGCAGCATCGCCAGCAGGCGGCTGCGGGCGCCGGTATCGACAGTGCGGCTGGGGTCGGCGGGGTGGATGATGCGGTTGGCGACCAGCCCGTGCCGGCGCGGCAGGCAGCCGGTGGTGACGCTGGCCGAGCAGACCCGCGTCTCCGACGGGAAGACGGAGCGGGCATGGGCGAAGCGGGTGCCCATCGCTGCGAAGCGCAGGAGGTTGGGCGTGGTTTCCGCCCGCATCATGTCGGGCCGCAGACCGTCGAACACCACCAGCAGGAACGCCATTGCCTTCTCCCTCATCAACGGCGCCGGTCTAGCCCCGGCGGGCCGCGCCCGGCGCGTGAAGATTGCGCGTCAGCCGCGGGAGGCCAGGACGACGCCGGTCACCGTCAGCGCCAGGGCGATGAGCTGGCGCGGGCCGAGCGGCTCGCCCAGCGCCCAGGCCGAGCTTGCCACCCCGATCACCGGGACCAGCAGCGTGCCGATCGCCGCGGTGGAGGCGGGCAGCAGCTTCAGCGCGCGGAACCAGGCGAGGTAGGAGACGCACATCGCGAAGACGCCGACATAGAGCACCGCCGCCCAGCCGAGCGGGGTGACGCGCTCGACCGTCCAGGTCTCGAAGATCAGCGACAGCAGCAGCATCGGCAGCATGCCGATCGCCAGCTGCCAGCCGACCAGCGGGACCGGCGCCAGCGCCACCGGCCAGCGCTTGGTGACCACCGCGCCGGCGGCGAACATCAGGGCGGTGCCCATGATGCAGGCCACGCCCGGCAGCTTGGCGATGAGGTCGGCCGCCGGGGCGGACAGAAGTTGTCCGCCCATCAGCACGGCCACGCCGGAGAGGCCGAGGGCGAGGCCCGCCGCGCGCGGCCAGGTCGGGCGCTCGCCCAAAGCAGGCCAGGCGAACAGCGCGGCCCAGATCGGCATGGTGTAGGCGATGATCGCCGCCTCGGACGCCGCCAGCCAGAACAGCGCGAAGGTCGCCAGCCCCATCCAGGAGGTGATGTTCAGGATCGAGGCGGCGACGAGGCGGCCCCACTGGTCCGGCCGGGGCCAGAGATGTTCGCGCCGCGCCAGGGCGACGGCGAGCAGCAGGACGACGGCGAGGCTGCCCGAGAGCACGCGGTAGAAGAAGGGCGGCCACTCGGTGAGGCCGAATTTCAGCACCGGCCAGTTCAGACCCCAGCTGCCGGCGGTGATGAGCAGCATCAGCAGGCCCTGCACCCGCAGGGCGGGGGCCCTCACGCGCGTTCAGCGGACATAGACGCGGACCTCACGCGCGGGGGTGCCGGGGTCGCCCTGCACGCCCAGGCGCAAGCGCTCCGGCGGGATGCCGGCCTGGCCGAGGGTGGTGGCGACGAGGCGGGCATCCGCCGTGCCCTGGCGCAGGGCGGCCTGCTGGATGTCGGCCGCGGCGGTGCTGGGGATGGCGGCCATGATGTCGAACTCGACGTCCGGCTTGCGGGCGCGGGCGGCGGCGACGGCATCGGCGAGGGCGGGGCGCCATTCGCGCTCCTCCACTGGGAAGCGGATGGTGAGCAGCGGGCGGGCAGGCAGGACCGGGCGGGCTAGTTCGGCGGCGGTGGGCGCCGGTGGGGTGCGAGTGAAGGTCCGCTGGTCCGGCAGGGCGCAGCCGGTCAGCAGGATGAGGGTCAGTAAGGGCAGGCGCATGGGGGGGCTTTCGAGGGTAGGGGGGAGGCTTGCAGGAAGCGGCGGGAGGGGCAAGATGCGGGCACGCCAGGGAGTTGCCGCCGTGACCACGAACCAGACGATCGACGCCGCCCGCCTGTGGGACAGCCTGATGGACATGGCCCGCTTCGGCGCGACCCCCAAGGGGGGCGTGCGGCGGCTGACGCTGACCGAGATCGACCGCCAAGGGCGCGCGCATTTCCGCGCCAACTGCGAGGCGGCGGGGCTGACGGTGCGGGTCGACGAGATCGGCAACATGTTCGCTCGCCGGCCGGGCCGCGACCCCGCGCGCCTGCCGGTGCTGATGGGCAGCCATCTCGACAGCCAGCCGAGCGGCGGCAAGTTCGACGGGGCGCTGGGGGTGATCGCCGGGCTGGAGGTGATCCGCAGCCTCAACGACCTCGGCATCACCACCGAGGCGCCGATCGAGCTGGTGAACTGGACCGACGAGGAGGGCAGCCGGTTCGGCCACTCGCTGATGGGCAGCGGCGTTTGGGCGGGCGTTTATACCCTCGACAAGGCGCTGGGCCTGCGGGACCCGGACGGGGTGAGCGTGGGCGAGGCGCTGCACGGCATCGGCTACGCAGGACCCGAGCGGGCGGCGCCGTTTCCGGCGGACGCCTATTTCGAGCTGCATATCGAACAGGGGCCGATCCTCGAGGCGGAGGGCAAGACTATCGGCATCGTCACCGGCGCGCAGGCGCAGGTCTGGTATGACGCGGTGATCACCGGGCAGGATTCGCATGCCGGCACCACCCCGCCTTCGGCCCGCCGCGACGCGCTGGTGGCCGCCGCACGGGTGATCGATCTGGTGGACCGGCTGATGCGCGCCGAGGGCGAGCTGGGCCGCGGCACGGTGGGCCAGCTGTTCGTGGCGCCGAACAGCCGCAACGTGGTGCCCGGCGAGGTTCGCTTCTCCGTCGAGTTCCGCCACCCGGACGGGGATGTGGTCGCTACCACCGCTGCTGCCTTCGCGCCGGCCGCCGCCGCCTTGGCCGAGGCCTGCGGGACGAGGCTGGAATTGACGGAACTGTTCCGCATCGCCGCCCAGCCGTTCGACGCAGGCTGCGTGGATCTGGTGCGCCAGGCGGCCGGGCGGCTTGGCCTGCCGGCACGCGAGATCGTCTCCGGCGCCGGGCATGACGCGGTGTATGTGGCGCGGCATGTGCCGACGGCGATGATCTTCACGCCGTGCAAGGATGGGCTGAGCCATAACGAGGCTGAAAGCATCGAACCGGGGGAAGCTGCGGCCGGATGCCAGGTGCTGTTCGAGGCAGTGCTGGCCCGCGCGAACCGGGCATTGTAGGCGGCCCCCTTCACAAGCCCCCCCACCCTTGTTATATCGCCGCTCCCGCAGGGACGGGCGCTTAGCTCAGTTGGTAGAGCAGCTGACTCTTAATCAGCGGGTCGAAGGTTCGAATCCTTCAGCGCCCACCATTTCTTTTCATTGACTTACGGGTTTTTCGTTGCAAAACAGAGCAATGGAAAATCACGCGGGGCTTCAATGGGGCTTCAAGATCGCCCTGACAGCGCCGGAGAAAACGCGCGCGGGGTCATCGCCTGAGCAGTTCGCGTCGCGTCCAAAATCGACACTGTCCCACTGTCCCATCGTGGGGCTTTGGGACAGTGGGACACCTGCACCGGCCCACCTACGCCGCCGGAGCCGGCGTGGTGTAGCCGGTCAGAGCCGGGGGAAACGCGCGCGTCGTCATTGCATGGCTCCCGGTCCAGCCTACGTAAGTCCACCCTAGACACGCGGGGGGCTTTTGCGTCTCCATGGCGAAGATGCGGAATTATGCGCGCGCGTCGTTTTGGTCGGGCGGTCCAGCTTGCCTGCCAGTTATGCTACTGCGGTCATAAGACCGGGAGGCTACCGTCATGACGGCATCAGGTCACCGATTGCAGAACACGCGCTTGTCGCAGCGATTGGGTCGATTCAATCGTTTGCGGCGATTTGCCCCTATCTGGCTTCTTTGGGTTTTGCTGGCCCTCACAAACGCCCCGATTGCTCGCGCCTCCGAGTTCGATGAGTGTCTTTTAAAAAACCTGCCAAACGTGACTTCCGATTTCGCAGCGAAAAATATAAAAATAGCTTGTTTGAAAAAATCGGAAACAATAGTTCCGACACAGATATTAGAAATAATCAATAAAGAAATGTATGGTAATTTTATCAACGCTTCAAATACAAATACGATTACATTCGAATTTAATAACAATACAAATTATATATTCACTCAATTAGAAATAGTGATATTTTCTCAAAAAGGCCATGAAAAGCGTTCTTTTCGAATGGACAGATTTAGACCACCATTAAGCCCTGGGTTTGTGTTTACAGGAGCTTGCCCAGATCCAACTTGTGACATGATGATCGGGCCGGGGCGTTCCTCCTTTACTCTGACAATTACGTCTCCCTCCTGGGATTGGAAAACCTTTAAAGATAAATACTACTGGGGTGTCCACTCTGCACGCGGATGGTTACAGGACGCCGGGGCTGCCGATGCGTTAACCCGCGAAGGCGAAGCGATCTTCCGCGACCTGATTTCGCGCGGGCCGAAACCGGACCAAGCAGCTCCTGACGCAAGCGGCACCGCAGGCCCGGCGGATTTCAATGCAATCATCAAGAGCACGACCGGCGGCGGAAAACCGGAAGACCTTTCTGACATTTTGAACATGCCGACCAAACAACACGGCGCTGCCCCTCCTAATGCCAACGGCACCGATGCTGACCCATTTGCGGCTACGTTGACCGCGCCGACTGTCAAGTCTCCGATTGAACC
>CAMCJI010000265.1 GCA_945874805.1 Asaia bogorensis
CGAGCCGCTCTCGCCCACCACGCCGAGGGTCTGGCCGGCGTAGAGCGAGAGGCTGATGCCGTCCACCGCGCGCACCGGCTCGGGGGCGGAGCGGAACAGCTTCTTGCGGCCGCCGAAATAGACCTGCATGTCCTGAACTTGTAGGACGGGGGCTGCATCTTTCGGCAAGGGCGGGCGGACGTTGCGGATGGCGCTCGGCTGCTCGAGCTTCAGCACGTTGCCGATGAGCTGGCGGGTGTAGGGCTCGGCCGGGTTGTTGAAGACCTGCTCCACCGTGCCGCGTTCGACGACGAGGCCGCGATGCATCACCACCATCTCGTCGGCGATTTCGGCCACCACGCCCATGTCGTGGGTGATGAACATCACTGCCATGCCGCGTTCGGCTTGCAGGCGGCGGATGAGGTCGAGGATTTCCGCCTGGGTCGTCACGTCCAGCGCCGTGGTCGGCTCGTCGGCGATCAGCACGGCGGGGTCGCAGGCGAGCGCCATGGCGATCATCGCGCGCTGGCGCATGCCGCCGGAGAATTCGAAGGCGTAGCGGTCGATCGCGGTTTCCGGGCGGGAGATCTCGACGGCGCGCAGCAGGTCGATAGCGCGGGCGCGGGCGGCGGCTTTGGACATCCGCAGGTGCAGCCTCAGCACTTCCATGATCTGATCGCCGATGGTGTGCACCGGCGACAGCGAGGACATCGGCTCCTGGAAGATCATTGCGATCTCGCGCCCGCGGATGTCGCGGATGGCGCGGCTGCGGGGATCGAGCTTCGCGAGGTCAGTGATGGCGCCGTTCGGCCGGCGCAGCAGCATCTGCCCGCCGCCGATCTGGCCGGGCCGGTCAACGATCTGCAGCACCGCGCGCGCGGTGACGGACTTGCCCGAGCCGCTCTCGCCGACCACGCAGAGCGTGCGGCCGGCGTGCAGATCCATCGAGACGCCGGCGACGGCATGCAGCAGTCCGTGGCGCAGCTTGAAATCGACCGTGAGGTCGCGGATCGAGAGGACGGGCTGCTCTTGCATCGGATCAGCGTCCATAGGGGTCGGACGCGTCGCGCAGGCCGTCGCCCAGGAAGTTCAGGGCCAGCACCGCGAGCACCACGGCACCGCCGGGCGCGAACAGCCAGGGCGCGGTGGCGATCGAGCGGATGTTCTGCGCCTCGCGCAGCAGCACGCCCCAACTGACGACGGGCGGTTGCAGGCCGAGGCCGAGGAAGGACAAAGCCGTCTCCGCCAGGATCATCGCCGGGATGGCCAGCGTGATGGAGGCGACGATGTGGCTGGTGAAGCTGGGCAGCATGTGGCGGAAGATCACCCGCTTTTCGCTGCACCCGTCCAGCCGGGCGGCCATCACGAAATCCTCGGTGCGCAGCGAAAGGAACTTGCCGCGCACCACACGGGCAAGCTGCGCCCAGCCGATCAGCGAGAGGATCAGCGTGATCATGAAATAGGTGGCGGTCGGCGGCCAGTCCTGCGGCAGAGCCGCGGCCATGGCGAGCCAGATCGGGATGGTCGGCAGGCTCAGCACGAATTCGATCAGGCGCTGGATGGCGAAGTCCAGTCGCCCGCCGTAGTAGCCGGAGACGCCGCCGAGCAGGATGCCGATGACCAGGGACAGCGCCACGCCGGCCAGGCCGATGCTCATCGATATCTGCGTGCCGAACATCATGCGCGAGAGCACGCAGCGGCCGAGGCGATCCGCACCGAGCGGGTAGAAGGTCACCGAGGGGTCGGTGGAGGCGACAAGATGCAGCCGCGTCTGGAACAGGCCGAAGGCGGTGTATTCCGCGCCCTGCACGAACAGGCCGATGCCGATCTTGCGCTCGGGGTTCGGCGTGAAGGTCGGCGCCAGCGAGACGGGGTCGCGCGTCAGCCTTGTCGCCAGGAAATGCGGGCGGAAGCTGCCGTTGTCGAAGAAATGGATCTCATGCGGCGGGTGATAGACCTGCCGGGCCGCCTGCTGCGCGGGGTCGTTCACCGCGAAGAAGCCGGGGATGGCGGCGACGATGTAGATGAACAGCGTCACCACCAGCCCCGCCACGGCGAGCCGGTGCTGGCGGAAGCGCCACCAGATGAGCTGCCACTGGCCGGCCACGTCGTGCCGGCTGACCGGGGCGGCGGTATCCATCGTTGCGTCAGACATGCGCTATTCCAGCCGGATGCGCGGATCGACGGCCGCGAGCAGGAGATCGGAGATCAGCGTGCCCACCAGGGTCAGCGTGCACAGCAGCAGGATGAAGGCGCCGGCCAGATACATGTCCTGGCTCAGCAGCGATTGCAGCAGCAGCGGCCCGGCGGTGGGCAGCGACATCACCACCGCGACGATCGCAGCGCCCGAGACGAGGTTGGGCAGCAGCCAGGCGATGGTGGAGATGAAGGGATTGATCGCCAGCCGGCAGGGATACTTCACCAGCAGCCGGAATTCCGAGAGGCCCTTGGCCCGCGCGGTGGTGACATAGGGCTTGGGCAACTCATCGAGCATGTTGGCGCGCATGATGCGCACGAGGCTCGCGGTGCCGTTCACCGCCAGAATGATCATCGGCACCCAGATATGCTTGCCGAGATCGACCACCTTGGCCCAGCTCCAGGGCGCATTCTGGAACTCGGGGCTGAACAGCCCGCCGACGTCCTGGGCGAAATGCACCACCGCGACATACATCAGCACCAGCGCCATCAGGAAGCTGGGGATGGCCAGCCCAATGAAGCCGAGGGCCGTGGCGAAGTAGTCGCCCACCGAATACTGCTTCACTGCCGAATACACGCCGAGCGGCAGCGCGATCGCCCAGGTGAGCAGCAATGTGGCCAAGGTGAGTGTGAGGGTCAGCGCCATGCGCTCCCAGATCAACTCCGAGACCGGCTGCTGCCACTCGAAGGAGACACCGAAATCGCCGCGTAGCAGGATGTTCTTCATCCACATCCAGTACTGCACCATGAACGGCTGATCGAGGCCGAAGCGCACCCGCAGGTCGGCCGCCATCTGCTGATCGACCACCTCGTTGGAGGCGGCCAGCGTGGCGATATAGGTGGTGACGTAGTCGCCGGGCGGCAGCTGGATCAGCACGAAGGCCATGAACGACACCGCGAACAGCGACGGGATCATCCAGAACAGTCGCTTGGCGATGTAGGCGAGCATGCGAAATTCCTGCGGTCAGCCGACAGACAGTGAGCAGGCGGACACGGGGAACATCGAGACGGCGGGGAGAACACGGACGCTTTCGATCGGCGCCGTGTTCTCCCCGCTGCTCTCAGCGTTCCCTATGGCCGCTGCCCTTTAACTCAGCCCTCGAAGAAGTACTGCTGCGGCATGCTGGGTCCCGGGTTCGGCCAGGACCAGGAGGCGGGCATGCCGTCCGGCACGTTCTTCAGCTTGAGGTTGGCAATGCCGAACTGGTTCGGCGACAGCGTCGGCCCGAAGGTCTCGAAGGCTTCGGCGGAGAGGTCGAAGATCTGCTTCATCAGCCGCCCCTGCTCCTCCACCGAGGTGGTGGCCTTCACCTGATCGTAGAGCTTCATGCGCGTCTTCTGGCTCTCGTTCGGCTCCTGGCCTTCCTTGCCGCCGGACGCGTACCAGACGCCCCAGGGCACGACGTGCCACGAACCCTGCGAGTGCATCGCCAGGTAGTCGCGTGCATCCAGGATCGGGTCGAGCCCGCCGGGGCCGGCCCAGACCATCGCGTCATGGTCGTTGGCGTCGCCGCGCGTGTAGAACAGCGAGCGCTCCATCGAGTTCACCTTCATGTCCACGCCGATCTTGACCCACTGGCGCTTGATCAGCTCCAGCACGTCGAGATGGTCGGGGTAGAGGGTGGGGATGACGTTGATGGCGAAGAACACGCGCTGGCCGTCCGGGCGCAGGCGGAAGTTCTGCGCGTCGCGCCGGTTGTAGCCGAGGCCATCGAGGATCTGGTTCGATTTGGCTACATCCATCGCGGTGTACTGGCGCGAGAGCTTCTCGTGGTACCAGGGGTGCGAGGGGCGCGGCCCGGTCTGCCAGGGCTCGCCCTGGCCGAGATACACCGCCTCGATGATCTCCGCCCGGTCGATGGCGTGGCTCAGCGCGATGCGGAAATCCTTGCTGGCCAGCATCGCCCGCATCGCGGGGTCCTTGTGCACCTGGTTCAGGTAGATCGTCATCTGCTGGCTGCCCGAGGACGTCGTCGGGAACACCCGGTAGCCGCCGCGGGTGGCGTTGGCGGCGATCGTCGGCTTGTTCTGCAGCGCGTCGATATGGCGTTCCTGGATGTCCAGCTTGCCGCCGATCGCATCCAGCATCAGGCTTTCGACGTCCTGCGCGATGTTGAAGGTCACGCTGTCGATGTAGGGAAGCTGGTTGCCCTCAGTGTCCACCTGCCAGAAATACGGATTGCGGCGCAGCACCACGCGCGTGGCGCCACCGGTGTAGGGCTCGGCGATCACCCAGGGGTCGAGCACCGGCTTGGCCGGGTTGGACCAGCGGCTGGGGATTTCGATGTCGCCCATGCGTGCGCGGAACAGGCTCGGCCAGTCGGAGAAGCCGGCGGCCTTGGCCTGGTTGAGCAGGTCCGGGTTGTAGGCCGGCAGGAACTGCTTGGCGTAGTGCTTGGGGAAGAGCGTTGCGTGCTGACCCAGCGGAGTGGCGAGCTGGATGAGGAACAGGCCGTAGGGGCTGGCGAAGTTGAACTTCACCGCCGTGTCGGACACTTTCGTCACCACCGGCGGCTTGCCTGAGGTCATGTAGAGGCTGGGATAGCTGCGATACAGCTCGTTGTTGCCCAGGCATTCCACCATCGAGAACACCACGTCGTCCGCGGTGAAGGGCTGGCCGTCGCTCCACTTCATGCCGGGGCGCAAGTGGAAGGTGAATTCGGTGGAGTTGGCGTTGACCTCCCACTTCGCGGCAACGCCGGGCAGCACGTCGGTGAAGGCGGGGTTCCAGCGGGTCAGGCCCTGGTTGCCGACCATGCGCAGGATGCCGTTATGGTCAGCCGAACCGCGCAGGCCGCGGCGCAGGTTGCCGCCGTAGCGGCCGATCTTGTCATGCGGCTTGACCACCAGCGGCTCGGACGGCAGGCGCTGAGCGAGCGGCGGCAGTTGGCCGGCGGCGCTGGCGCGGGTGAGTTCCGGCGCTTCCTTCGCCGCCTGGGCGAAAGCGGGGCCGGCCAGTGACAGGCTGGCGGCACCGGCCATGAGTGCCCGGCGCGAAATCTGCGTCTTGTCGGTTGAGTTGGTCACGCGTGTCCTCCGTATCATGCTGTTGCGCTCCGCTCTGCGGCGGGTCGTTCGCGGAGTGGTGCCCGCGAAGTGATCGATACCATACAGGACGCCTCGCGCTGGCGAAAGGGGGTTTAGCTCCGTGGCAGCGCGTCGCGCAGGCGGCGGCGGCCGAGGGGGCGGATGTCGGCGGTCGGTGCCATCGCCTTGATCTGCGCCTGGGCGCGGGCGCGCTCCTCATGGATGCTGGCGATCACCGGCCCCATCGGCACGCCCATGTCCACCAGCACGGATTCGGAGAGTTGCAGGCTCGCCTCGATGGTCTCCGGCACCGCGTCCGACGCGCCGATGGCATAGAGATGGGCGGCATGCTTCGCGTCGCGCGCGCGGGCGACGATCAGCAGATCCGGCCGGGCGGCATGCGCGCGGGCCACCAGCGCATCCACCGCGCGGGTGTCGTGCATCGTCACCACCAGGGCGCGGGCGGTTTCCAGGTGCAGCCGGGCCAGCAGCTCCGGCTGGGTGATGTCGCCCCAATAGACCGGCCGCCCCTTCTTGCGCTGCTGGGCCACCGAATCGGGGTCGTTGTCCAGCGCGATATAGCCGATCTTGTGCGCGTCCAGCAGGGCGGCGACGGTCTGGCCGACGCGGCCGAAGCCCGCGAGGATGACGCGCGGCGTGCCGTCATTCTCCGGCACCGGCTCCGTGCTGGGGGCGGCGGCCGGCGGCGGGGCCATCCGCCCGGCCAGCCGCTCCCCCACCGCGCTCAGCGCCGGGATCGCCGCCATGCCGATCGCCACCACGATCAGCGCGAGGTCGGCCCCCGCATCCGGCAGCAGCCCGCCGGCGACACCCAGCCCGATGATGACGAAGCCGAACTCGCCACCCGGCGCCAACAGTAGC
>CAMCJI010000266.1 GCA_945874805.1 Asaia bogorensis
AGCAGGTCGATCTCCCGCTTGCCGTACCCCCGTCGCACCAGATCGGCCGTCACGTTCATCGTCTCGGACGCATCCCGCCACCCGGTGAACCCGCCGCCCCCGTCGAAGTCCGACGACAGGCCCACATGCTCCACCCCGATCCGCTTCACCGCGTAATCCACGTGGTCCGCGTAGTCGCTGACGGTCACCGTCTCGATCTTGCCGTCCTTCTTCAGGAACGACGGCACGGCCGTCACCTGCACCACCCCGCCCACGTCGCGCAGCGCGTCCAGCTGCTCGTCGTCGAGGTTGCGCGCGTTGTCGCAGATCGCCTTGATGCAGGAATGCGTGGACAGCACCGGCGTGCGCGAGAGCCCCGCCGCCTGCAGCATCGTCTTCTTCGAGGTATGGGCGATATCCACCAGCATCCCCACCCGGTTCAGCTCCACCACCGCCCGGCGCCCCATGTCGGAGAGCCCGCCGTGCTCCTCCTCCGGGTCGTTGAGGTCGCGGCGCGGGTTGGAGCTGTCGCCCAGCGCGTTATGCCCGAAATGCGTCAGCGTCAGATACGTCGCCCCGAGGTCGCGGAACGCCTGCATCCGCGCCACATCGCCGCCCAGCGCCTGGCCGTTCTCCACCGCGGGAATGATGATGGTCGCCCGGTCCGCCCAGGCCGCCTCGATCGCGGCCGAGGTGGTGCAGTGCCGCGCGCCCTGCTGGGCCATGCCCTTGATCGTCTCCAGCATGGCGATCGCCCGCTGGAACCCCGCCTCGTTGCGCTCCGGCGTGCGCGGCCCCTGGCCGACATAGGCGATGAACACCCCCGCCGCCATATGCCCCCGCCGCATCTTCGGCAGGTCGACGTTGCGTTTCGTCTCCTCCAGGAAGTTGGGGCCGTCCGGGAACGGGATGTCGATATGGGTGTCGATGGTCAGCGTGCTGCGGTGCAGGTCGAGTGCGTTTGTCATCCCCGCAGCGTCCGGCCCCGGCCGCAAATCGTCAAGGCCCTTCCGCTGCGATCAGCGTCAGCAATTCACGAACATACGGCATGAAGCTGCGCGCCGCCTCCACGTGGAAGCGGTCCGGCCCGGTGCGCCACAGCACGATCTCCGCCTTTTCGCAGATCGTGCGCGTGCACATCCCCACCGGAAACGCCGCCAGCCCGAGGTCGAGCGGCACCGCCCCGTTCAGCACAACCGCCGCATCCGCGCCCGCTACGATCAGCGCGTCCTGCCGTTGCGACACATCGACGAGCGAATCCGCCCCCGGCCACACCCAGCCCGCCCCCACCGGCGCCAGCAGCAACCACTCGTCCGGCCCGAGCCACAACGCCGCCCGCTCCCCGTCCACCGCCGCGCGACACGGCGTGACGGGCACACCCCCCACCGCCCGCCCCCGCAGAACCGCGCGCGAAAACGCCGGCCCGGCGGTGATCTCAACCATCCAGCCGCACTCCCTCGGGGTCGTAGAACACTGGCCTGCTCACCTCGACGGCAATCTCCCCGCCCGGCATCGGCACCGCCAGCCGCCCCCCCATCCGCCCCCGCCCGCCAGCCACCAGCGCCAAGGCGATCGACCGCCCAAGCACCGCGCTGTGATAGGCGGACGTCACATGTCCCAACGGCCGCATGCTCCCCGGCTCGGTGATCTGCGCCCCCTCCTCCAGCACCACGGCGGGATCGGCCGTCAGCAGCCCGACGAGTTGCTTGCGGTCCGCCAACAGCATATCCGGCCGCACCAGCGAGCGCTTGCCGATGAAATCCGGCTTGCTCTTGCCGATCGCCCAGCCCAGCCCGAGGTCCCCCGGCGTCACCGTCCCGTCCGTCTCCTGCCCGGTGATGATGTAGCCCTTCTCGGCGCGCAGCACGTGCATCGCCTCGGTCCCGTAGGGCACCGCCCCCGCCGCGGCCACCGCGTCCCACACCACCGCCCCCTGGTCCGCCGGCACGTTGATCTCGAACCCCAGCTCCCCGGTGAAGCTCACCCGAAACAGCCGCGCCGGCACGCCGCACACCAGCCCCTCGCGCACGCCCATATGCGGCATCGCGAGATCGATCCCCTCCACCAGCGGCGCGATCACCTCCCGCGCCCGCGGCCCCTGCACCGCAATCACCGCCCACTGCTCGGTGATCGAGGTCAGCCAAACCCGCAGGTCAGGCCATTCGGTCTGCGCATAATCCTCCATATGCGCCAGCACCGCCGCCGCCCCGCCGGTCGTCGTCGTCGCATAGAACCGGTCGGCCGCGAGCCGCGCGACCACCCCGTCATCCCACACGAACCCCGCCTCGCTGAGCATCAGCCCATAGCGGCAGGTCCCCGCCGCCATCTTCGTCCAGGCATTCGTATAAAGCCGGTTGAGGAACTCGGCCGCATCCGGCCCCACGATCTCGATCTTCCCAAGCGTCGAGGCATCGAACACCCCCACGCCCCGCCGCACCGCCAGGCACTCCCGGGCGACGGCTTCATGCAGCCCCTCGCCAGCGCGCGGGAAATAATGCGCCCGCTTCCACTGCCCCACATCCTCGAACACCGCGCCGGCCGCCACCGCCTGCGCATGCATCGGCGTCCGCCGCACCGGGTCGAACAGCGCCCCGCGCGAATGCCCCGCGAAGACCCCGAACGTCACCGGCGTATAGGGCATCCGGAACGTCGTCAGCCCCACCGCCGGAATCGGCCGCTCCAACGCCGCCGCCGCGATCGCCAGCGCATTCATGTTCGACGTCTTGCCCTGATCCGTCGCCATCCCCGTGGTGGTGTAGCGCTTCAAATGCTCGATGGACCGGAACCCCTCCGCCACCGCCTGGCCGATATCACCAGCCTTCACATCGTTCTGAAAATCGACGAACGCCCCCGCCGCCGAGGTCCCCGGCACCTGCCCATGATGCCCCCCCGCCGGCACAACCTCCCCGGTCACGGCAACCGCGCGCGGACCCTCCCCGGCCTCGAAGCCATCGGCGATGCAGGCCGCCAGCCCCAGCCGCCCCGCACACCCGCCGGCCGCCCGCAGCCCCGGCGGCGCCTCGCCCGGCAAAAACAGCTGCCGCCCGGCATCGAACCGCAGCTTCCCCCGCGCCTGGGAGAACAGATGCAGCGACGGCGTCCACCCGCCCGCCATCAGCACCAGATCGCAGGACACCCGCTCCCGCTCGCCGCCGATCGGCCCGATATCCGCCGCCGCCACCCGCAGCCGCCCGATCGTGCCGCTCACGGCATGGCCGAACCGCGTGCGAATGCCCGGCACCCCAGCCCCCTCCGGCCGGATATCCACGATGGCGGCAATCTCCACCCCCGCCTGCGCCAGATCCATCGCCGCCGCATGCCCGCTGTCATCGGCCGCCAGCACCACCGCCCGCGTCCCCGGCTTCACCGCCCAGCGATTGGCATAGCTCTGCGCCGCACCCGCCAGCATCACCCCCGGCCGGTCATTGCCCGGAAACACCATCGGCCGCTCGGTCGCCCCGGTCGCCAGCACCACCCGCCCGGCCCGCACCTTCCACATCCGCTCGCGCGGCAGATGCCCAGCCGGTGCCGCGACGTGATCCGTCACCCGCTCCGCCAGCCCGACGAAGTTCTGCGCAAACATCCCGAACGCGGTGGTGCGCGACAGCAGCGTCACATTCCCCCGCCCCGCCAGCACCGCCAGCGCCTCCGCACACCAAACCGAAGCCGCCCGTCCCTCGATCTCCGCCCGCGCCTCGCTAAGCAGCCAGCCCCCCATCTCCGCCTGCTCATCCGCCAGGATCACCCGCTGCCCGCTTTCGGACGCCGCCAGCGCCGCCGCCAGCCCCGTCGCCCCCGCGCCGACCACCAGCACCTCGCAATGCGCATAGCGATGCCCATAACGATCCGGATCAGCCGCCCCCGGCGCCGCCCCCAACCCCGCCGCCCGACGGATCAGCGGCTCGTACAGCCGATGCCAGGCCGCCCCCGGCCCCATGAACGTCTTGTAGTAGAACCCCGCCCCCAACAGCGGCGACGCCACCTGCGCCACCGCCCCGAGATCGAACGCCAGCGACGGAAACCGGTTCTGGCTCACCGCCTCCAGCCCCTCGAACAGTTCCACGCAGGTTGCCCGCTGATTCGGCACCGCCCGCCCGCCCCGCCCCGTCGTCACCAGCGCGTTCGGCTCCTCCGCCCCGGCCGAGAGCACCCCCCGCGGCCGGTGATACTTGAACGACCGCCCCATCAGATGCACGCCATTGGCCAGCAATGCCGAGGCCAGCGTGTCCCCCGGATGCCCCGCATACGCCCGCCCATCGAAGCGGAACCCCAGCCGCCGCCCCCGGTCGATCCGCCCGCCGTCGGGAAGCCGGCTCATACCCCCCCCTCCGGCCGCGCCACGCCGGCCTCGTAGGTCGCGACGAACCGGTCACTCACCGTGTCGCGCAGCGCATTGAAATACCGCCCACACCCATGCACATGCCGCCAGCGTTCGGCATGCAGCCCTTTCGGATTGTCCCGCAGATACAAAAACCCGGCCCACTCCGCATCGCTCGCCCCTGCCGGATCGGCCGGCCGCACGAGATGCGCCTCCCCCGCATGCCGAAACTCCAGCTCCGGCCGCGCCATCTCGCAATAAGGGCACAAAATCAACAACATCCTAGTGCGCCACCGCGGCAGCCGCCGCCTCATCGATCAACCGCCCCGTGCGGAACCGGTCGAGCGTGAACGCCGCATTGATCGGATGCGGCGCCCCCGTGGCCACCGTATGCGCGAACACATGCCCCGACCCCGGCGTCGCCTTGAACCCGCCCGTCCCCCATCCACAATTGACGAACAACCCCGCCACCGGCGTCAACCCGATGATCGGCGAGCGGTCCGGCGTCAGATCCACAATCCCCCCCCAGTTCCGCAGCATCCGCATCCGCCGCACCGTCGGAAACAGCTCGCAGATCGCATCCAGCGTATGCGACGAGATATGCAGCCCCCCCGTCTGCGAGTACGACGTATAGGCATCCGTCCCCGCCCCGATCACCAACTCCCCCTTGTCGGACTGCGACATGTAGGCGTGGATCGTGTTCGACATCACAACACACGGCATCACCGGCTTCACCGGCTCGCTCACCAGCGCCTGCAACGGATAGGACTCCAGCGGCATCCGCACCCCCGCCATGCCCATCAGCACCGACGTATGCCCCGCCGCCACCACACCCACCCGCCCGCTGCGGATCGCGCCCCGCGTCGTCTGCACCCCGCACACAGCCCCATCCGCCCCGCGATCGATCCCCACCACCTCGCAATTCTCGATGATATCGACCCCCATCGCGCTCGCCGCCCGCGCATAGCCCCAGGCCACCGCGTCATGCCGCGCCGTCCCGCCCCGCCGCTGCAAAGCCGCCCCCAAGATCGGATAGCGGATATCCGGCGAGATATTCAAAATCGGACAGAAATCCCGCGCCTCCTCCGGCGTCAGCCACTCATTATCAATCCCGCCGAGCCGATTGGCATGCACATGCCGCTTGATGACCTGCACATCATGAATATTATGCGCCAGCATCATCACCCCGCGCGGCGAATACATCACATTATAGTTCAACTCGCGCGACAGCCCTTCCCACAACTTCAATGCATGCTCATAAAGCCCCTGGCTCTCCTCCCACAGGTAGTTGGAGCGGATCACCGTGGTATTCCGCCCGGTATTCCCCCCGCCGAGCCACCCCTTCTCCAGCACCGCGATGTCGCGCATCCCATGCTCGCGCGCCATGTAATAGGCCGTCGCCAGGCCATGCCCGCCCGCCCCCACAATGATCGCATCATACGCCCGCTTCGGCACCGGAGACCGCCACTGCGCCCCCCACCCGCCATTGCCGCTCAAAGCCTCCCGAACCAGCCGGCCAAACGAAAACCGCGACATCCCAAACGCCTATGCATGCGAATGCAAGATCGTCTGCAAAGCCGCAAGGAAAGTCAAGGAAAGCAAGAATCTTCTCTTTTGAAAAAAAGAAGCAAAAAACTTTTCTCCTGGCTTCGCCGCCGAGCCCCAACGTCAGTAGACCTGTTGCGTAAGTCGGGCCACTTCGTCGCGGAGACGGCTTGAAATCAGGGGATTCCCAGATCACGGGTCGATAGGATTCATATGGCTCCTTCACTGAGAAGG